>CALIHW010000028.1 GCA_938020525.1 uncultured Granulosicoccaceae bacterium
CGCGTGTACATCTAGACCTACGTATTTGTTAGACTCTTTCATGACCTGTCCTCTTCAATTTGGCTCTGTTGTGGTGGTTCCATCTTCTACGATAACCCAAGGCGTTGAAGATGGGCAGGTCACTACATAATGTCTACGTGAGAGATGATATGTGACAATTAATATGTCCTTTTTCAGACCTGTTCTGCGGCTTTAGCTACGCAATTTCAAACAGTCCAGCGGCACCCATACCGCCACCAACGCACATACTGACAACAACGTATTTTGCGCCACGGCGCTTGCCTTCAATCAGTGCATGCCCGGTAGTTCGTGCTCCGGTCATGCCATACGGATGGCCTATAGAAATAGAGCCGCCGTTTACATTATACAATTCCGGATCGATGCCAAGTTTGTCGCGACAATAAAGGCACTGCACGGCAAATGCTTCATTCAATTCCCACAATCCGATATCCGAGACTTTTAAACCATGCTGCTTCAATAGCTTGGGAATCGCATAGATTGGCCCAATACCCATTTCTTCTGGTTCGCAGCCAGCGACTGCCATGCCACGGTATATGCCTAGCGGTGACAGATTGCGTTTTGATGCAAGTTTTGCATCCATAACAACGCAAGCAGATGCACCATCCGATAACTGACTGGCGTTACCGGCAGTAACAGTGCCGTTTTCTATTACTGCTTTCAGTCCTTGTAGATTCTCAAGTTGAGTGCCCGGGCGATTGCCCTCGTCTTTTTCAAGCGTGATCTCTTTGAATGATTCAGCTTTGGTTTCTTTATCAACAAGTTTTTGAGTCGCAGTGATAGCGACTATTTCATCATCAAAGAGCCCGGCATCTTGTGCAGCGGCTGTTCTATGTTGCGATGAGAGCGCGTATTCATCCTGCATATCTCGCGTCACATTATAACGCTCTGCAACAACCTCTGCCGTTTGAAGCATAGGCATGTAGGCATGCTCTGACATAGCTACCACTGAAGGATCTATATCTTTGGCAATCCATTCGAAGTAGTGTTGCTGAATCTGGGAGATGTTGTCCTGACCGCCGGCAACACAAACCTGCATTCCATCAACCATAATTTGCCGGGAGGCGATTGCAATTGCCATTAAACCTGACGAGCATTGTCTGTCAATGGTTTGTGCAGCAACAGTTGCCGGTACGCCTGCGGCGAGAGATGAA
Source organism: uncultured Granulosicoccaceae bacterium (assembly GCA_938020525.1). Taxonomy (GTDB): domain Bacteria; phylum Pseudomonadota; class Gammaproteobacteria; order Granulosicoccales; family Granulosicoccaceae. The sequence goes on from CALIHW010000028.1 coordinate 1,173, forward strand.
AGCCGGGCTACGTTGTTTCCAGCAGTGCCGGCAGTTAATACTGTACCTATTTGTACATCGTCTATTTCTTCACCGGAAACTCCTGCACGATCGACGGCATGTTTGATTGCATGTGCCATCATGGTTGGCGATTTGATGTTGTTCAGTGAGCCCCTGAATGCGCGACCGATGGGAGTGCGTGCAGTTGAGACAATGACGGCTTCATTCATAGTGTTTTGCTTTGTTGACGGCTGAGTTGGTGATTATAGATAGAGTGTATTACAAATCGATGGTTTAGTATGTTTTGCCTGAGAATGAGATTGCATCAAGGCGCCGATCCGACACTTTACAGGGGCAGTGCTGCAAAAACCACGGACTGATCTGACTATATGGCCGCGCTTAGACACGGCTCTCTAGGTGACGGTTTTACTGAGCTTGAGCGAAAAAATCTGATGCTTAGAGATCAACTGAATCTACGAACCCGCGGGCAACATGATAGTGATACGCGCACCGCCATCAGAGTTATTAGCGACTGTAAGTGATCCGCCGTATCCCTCCAGTAACTCCCTTGTGATGGACAGACCAATACCTTGTCCTTCGATCTGTGTATCAGCACGCTCGCCACGCTTTTGTAAACGTTCATACATACCGTCGGGAAAACCCGGGCCGTCGTCATCGACAGTGATTGTTACCATCCCAGACTGCTTACGACCCTGTAGCGTGATGCGCTGTGCTCCGTATTTGCAAGCATTTTCCAGAATATTACCGTATATCTCCATCAAGTCGGCTTCTTCGCTGCGTACGCGTAGATCCGGTGCAATGTTATTTTCGAATATAATATCCCTTTGGCGATACACCTTTTCCAAAGATCTGATGATGCGGTCTGCCGGTCCGGATAGCGCAACCGGTGCAGTTAATAGTCGTTGAGTGCCCGCATCAGCTCGCTTGATGTGATAGCTGACAATCTGTTCCATTCGGTCTGCTTGTCTTATTTGTTCCTGTGCCGCTTTGGAATTAGTTGTGTCACTATTGCGCAGCACACTTAGCGGTGTTTTTAAACTGTGTGCCAGATCATCAAGCGTTTGTCGATAGCGTTTCTGTCTGCTGCGCTCACTTGCGATCAGCATGTTAATGCGACTGGTAAGCGGGTATAGTTCCACGGGTACCTCAACCGGCAGTGACTCGCGTTTACCTGATTCAATTTCGTTTAGTTGTTTTGAAATCCTGCGCAGCGGGCTGAGCCCCCAGGTTAGTGCTGCAGCGATCGATAGTAGTAGCAGCGCTCCCATGGTTAACATGGCAATCCAGAGTTTTCTATTAAACAAGGATCGTTGTCGATCAAAATTGTCACTGGAGTCTGCCAGTACAAATTGATACGCCGTAGTAGAACCGCTGGGCAGCAGCCACTCAACCGCAAATCGATTCACAAAGATAGAACCAAGGGTGTCGTCAACTTCCTTTGAAAACATCCATTGCCCGATAGCACCATCAGTACTGTTGGGTATTGAGCTGGTGAGAGATGGAGATCGCCACACCTGACGCTCTTCGGTATCGCGAACTTCTGCATAGGTGCCCGAATCAGGTTGGCGCATTAGTCCGTTAGGCAGATCGGATGCGTGTATATCTATATTTCCGTTACCATCAATTTCGGTAACACCGAGTAGCGCGTAGATTTGCCCTTGCATTCGCTCCTGCTGCGCCTGCCGAGCGCGTTGATCTACCGACTGTTGAATTGCAAGTGTGGTAACACCGATAATAACCGCCATCAATAATGCCGCAGCAAGCAGCAAGCGAACGGTAATTGAATTCATCTATAAGGCGTTTGAGAAGGCAGGTGTTTGAAGAGTGAGTGGGGTCAATCGTCAGTCTGATTGATGCGCTCCAGTGCAAACCGGTAGCCGCGCCCGCGTAGTGTTTCTATTGGATTAAGCGTACCATCGGGATCAAGTTTGCGGCGCAGACGTCGGACAAATACTTCAAGTACATTGGTGTCACGTTCGGTGTTTTCTTCATAAAGATGGTCGAGCAGGGCAGGTTTGGAGATAACTTCCCCCGACTTGATAGCAAGATACTCAAGCACCTTGTATTCGTAAGCGGTAAGAGTAATTGCCTCATTATTTACAGCGACTTTCTGCTCACGGGTTTCGATACGCATACCGTCGAATTCCAGCAGTGGGTGAGCCCAGCCACCAACGCGTCTTAACAGTGCTCTGACTCGTGCGAGTAACTCTTCAAGATGAAACGGCTTGCCCAGGTAGTCATCAGCGCCGGCTTCCAGGCCTTCGACGCGATCCTGCCATCGGTCACGCGCTGTGAGTATAAGAATAGGGTACAGGTGACCTTCTTCTCTGATCTTTCGAATAATTTCCATGCCGTCTATACCAGGCAGGCCGAGGTCAATAACAGCCACATCTACCGGCATCTCGCGGGCAAGATATAAACCTTCTTCACCGTCGCCGGCCGAATCGATCGCAAAGCCGTCTTCCTTGAAACGCTCGCAGATTTGGTTTCTTAGTGCTTCTTCGTCTTCAACGATCAGGGCGCGCATGATCAGGCTCCGGTTCCGTTAGGGATTGTGATTGCTTTAATAGTGCCGTCAATCAGAATTCTGACTTTGAGTTCCGCGCAGCCTTTGGCATTGATAGTTTTCTCTACTTTGAGAACTTTGCCTCCGGTATGCTGCGAGACGAGGTTAGCGACAGCTGACTCCGGATCCATTGGCTTGCAGTCATTGGCAGCGCAAACGCCACTGAATGCGGCACCAGCGAGCAGCAGACTCGCGACGGTTGTTCTGATGGAATTATTCACCGGCTACTATTCCTCGGGCCGGTAACTTGCCGGCGCTTCTTCATCAATTTACCCAATGCGCTCATGTGCCAATGGCCTGTACCAGCGTGCCCGGGATTAGTTCCGAGACAGGCCGGGGCGCGACAATACTGGTGCACATACAGTGTGTGGCACTCTATTGCGGCTAGTTTACCGCATATCGCTGACCGACAGGTTAACGGCGGAAACCCTGATCTAATGAGGTCTAACCTGCACCCGAACCCGGATTCTGTCTCCCGGATGTTGATCGGTTCTCGTCTGAAAGGTATTGCCACGGTATACGTAGGTCACATAGTAGCCTTCATGGCGACGCTCCTGGCGAGATACAGTTGTGGTCACACAGCGTTCGACCAGGCGATTCTGGTGATTTCCAGCTCGGCGGTTAGAGTTGCGGCGCGTGTTGCGGTTGTGCCGCCGAAGTGACTCGACGCTATTGATATGATTTGACTGTTGACGTCGAAGGGATTCAACACTGTTGATTTGATTAGTGTAATTCACCCGGGTGGTTTGCCTTATAGAACGACTCTCGGAATGACGCGCTGCGTTTTGTGCCAGCACGGAACCGATGGCAGCACCCGTTAAGGTAATTGCGTGATCACTGCGACTGTTGAGTGACGAGGATAACTGATGCCCTATACCGCCACCAATGACGCCGCCAATCACAGCTGCACTGCCTGTGTTTGTATCGGACCTATTTTTACTGGTTGTATTTTTATAGGCTATTGACTCGCCGCTGATAAATCTGCGTTGTCCATTACTGTAATTGTCATGGATATATCGACGATTGTTGTGGTGACGTTGGCGAATCGGCCTGACATACTCACACTGTCTTTGTGGCTCATGCACGGTAACATATCGATAAATTGGCTCTACATACGTCACGCGTGCAAAGTCAATTACTGATTTTTTGTTAGATGCAACAGCCGGGCTTACAACCAGTGAAGCCAGCAGAGATGTGCCGAACAGTGTCAGAAATTTATTTTTCATGTGATCCCTCGCGACCGATGCAGTTTTGTTATTTCGAGGGGTTAGTCTAAGTGCCGGCTCTGAATACTGTCTGAACCCTGTGCATTGGCTTTAAAACTGAACAGATACCTACTTCTGTTCAGGTAGCGTAGGGGCTTGTAGGCGGTTCTTTGCTAATACTGGAATAAAGGCGGAGACGGATACATTAGCTTGTCTACTGGTTGTGATTTTTTCTCTATTTTTATCGGGTTTTTTCGGCCATTTTTCGGTTATTTCTTCAATAATTTCTTCGGCTATTTTTTCTCTACGGCTTCAGTCGCACCACCGTGTTCTTTCCATCCATTGTAGCCGTCGCCGATATGGCAGATATTTTCCAAACCCATTTCGTGTAGTGTTTTTGTTGCCAACGCAGATCGCCAGCCGACAGCGCAATGTAAAACAAGACGTTTACCGGAGGCGAATATTTCTTTGTGGTATGGGCTGTCAGGGTCGACCCAGAACTCCAGCATGCCACGTGGTGCATGTACCGAGCCCGGTATTCTGCCTTCGCGGTAGAGCTCCCGGATATCTCGAATATCGACAAAAACTGTGTTTTCGTCTCCTGCGAGTTTAACGGCTTCCTCGGCAGGTATTGATTCAATCACCTCTTCTGCTGCTGCAATAAGTTCTTTTATACCTTTCTTGATCAAGCAGTGTGCTCCCCGGTGGATTAATTTGGCGCTGAGTTGTCGACAGGAAAAATCTTGGTGATAATTCCGACTTTGGAGTTGTCGATGTAATGCATCTGTCTGCTGCGCATGCGGCGGTCTGATACAAACGCGAATGAATGATCAGCTCCAGGCTGTGTGTAGGCCAGAAGTGTTTCAAAGTGCAGAAAGCGACCGACCCAGACTTTTATACCGCCTTGTAGTCTGGCTGATCTTCTTTGACTCAACTGAAGTTGGGTATCAACAGGTGGGGTAAGGTAACCGCGCAGAAACTGACTGTCTAGATCGCCTTGTTCGGTTAGTAAATTAAAGGTTCCACCTAAAGATATCGACATGTAGGGTGCATTTTCCTCGTCTATTTCTCCCTGGCGCCAGCCGCCGTGATAAAGCAAGCGGTGATTGTTTGAACTTTTAATTTTATCAACCTCGTTTAACAGGCGTAGTTCACCTATTGGCTGCACGGTTGCACCAGGAACGGGAGCATCAGGTATCTGCTGAGCATCTCTGACAACCGGAAGCAGTAATGTGTCACTACTGCCGACTGCGGTATCTCTGACATTTTCAAAAATGATGACTTCGACATCGTACTCAACTGCATGAACAGATGGAGCTACTACAACGCCTGCCAGTAACAACGCCAGGATGAATGTGCTATTGAGAAACTTTAGATTGATCTTGTTCATGGTTACCTTAGTCGTGAAGGCCTTGCATATATATAATTATCTATACTTGCATTACGGTTGTTTTGTGAATCTGGCAAGCAGCTCTGCGATGTACTCCAGCCTGTCTGCCGGTTCTTCTAGCTCATAATAAAATTTAAATGTCTGCTGCCCATCAAAGCGATACTCATCCGGTGATTGCTGAATGAGCTGAATCAGCTGCATTGGGTCAATTTTTGGTTTTTCATCGAATACAATACGTCCGCCATTCTGACCGGCCTCGAGTTTTTTCACACCGAGCTCCTGACACTTCAGTTTGAACTCTGTAGTTCGAAACAGGGTTTGCGCAGGTTCCGGTAGTAGTCCGAAACGATTGATGAATTCTACTTTGAGTTCATCCAGCGCATCATTATCTTTCGCACTGGCAATTCGCTTGTACAAAATCAGTCGCGTATGTACGTCTGCAACGTAGTCACCCGGTAGAATGGCCGGAATCCCCAGCTCTACTTCGGTAGATTGTGCCAGTGGCTCGTCTATATCCGGCATTCGTCCGGACTTTAACGCATCAACTGCGCGCTCCAGTAGTTGTGTGTACAGAGTAAAACCGATTTCCTGAATTTGACCGCTCTGTTCGTCTCCAAGCAATTCGCCGGCTCCGCGAATCTCAAGGTCATGGGTAGCCAACGTGAAACCGACGCCGAGATCCTCAAGCGATTCGATTGCGGTAAGCCGTTTCTCTGCATCCTTGGTCATTGATTTTTTGGGTGGCGCCAACAGATAGGCATACGCCCTGTGATGCGAGCGCCCCACACGACCACGCAACTGATGTAACTGTGCAAGGCCGAGTCTGTCAGCGCGATTGATAATTATAGTGTTTGCTGTGGGTACATCGATCCCGCTTTCGACAATCGTGGTACATAGCAGCACGTTAAAGCGCTGGTGATAGAAATCGAACATAACGTCTTCGAGTTGCCGTTCACCCATCTGTCCGTGAGCAATGCGAATTGTTGCTTGTGGGATGATTTCATTTAACTGGCGTTCGATTCGCTCTATTGAGCTAACTTCATTATGAAGGAAGTACGCCTGGCCGCCGCGTGATAGTTCTCTTTGAATAGCTTCTTTGATTTGTGTATCAGACCATTCACCAACGAATGTTTTTATAGGGTGTCGGTTCGGTGGAGGCGAGGCGATGATTGACAAGTCGCGCAAGCCTGATAACCCCATGTTAAGTGTTCTCGGTATCGGCGTTGCGGTGAGGGTGAGTATATCTACCTCTGCACGCAGCTTTTTCATGTGTTCTTTGTGGCGTACACCGAAGCGATGTTCTTCATCGATGATCACAAGCCCGAGGTTTTTATAAACCACAGTTTTCTGTAATAGCTTGTGTGTGCCGATAACGATATCCACTGAGCCAGCTTTCAATCTTGCGAGTACTGACTCCTGATCTTTGTTGGTTCTAAAACGCGACAAACATTCTATTTGTACCGGCCAGTCTGCAAAGCGATCAAGAAAGTTCTGATGATGCTGATGGGCGAGCAGGGTGGTGGGTACGAGGATAGCGACTTGCTTGCCTCCATCAACCGCCACGAACGTGGCTCGCATAGCGACCTCGGTTTTACCAAAACCTACGTCTCCACACACGACTCTATCCATAGGCTGTGCAGAACGCATATCTGCAACAACGTCGTCTATAGCGCGTTCCTGGTCCGGTGTTTCTTCGTACGGAAATGTCTCGGCAAATACCGCGTAGTTGTTGGTGTCCTCTGTGAACGCAAAACCTTTTTTTGCGGCTCTTCTGGCATGTATCTCAAGAAGTTCTGCGGCTACGTCGTGGGCCTTTTGTGCGGCTTTGCGTTTTACCTTTTGCCACTGCTCGCCACCAAGCCGGTGTAGTGGTGCAGACTCTTCTGATGCACCCGTGTATCGACTGATTAGATGCAGTGATGATACCGGTACGTAGAGTTTGTCTTCTTTTGCATACTGAAGTGCCAGGTACTCCGTGTTTGCAGCGCCGACGTCCAGTGTAACCAAACCGATGTAGCGGCCGACGCCATGGTCAATGTGAACCACCGGTGCGCCAATGGTTAGATCTGCCAGATTGGATATAACTGCGTCGCTGTCACGGGTTACTTTCTTGCGACGTCTACGTGATTGCTCGACTCCTGTACCTGAAACCTGAGATTGGCAGACAATAGCAAGGCCGTTGTCTGCAGCCTCTGGCATTACAAGTCCCGTTTCTAAAGGTGCTGCGCATATGCAATACTGACGATCACTTGCAAGAAAAGCCTGCCATGTATCTACACTGGTAACAGGTACGTGGTTACTAATGAGCATTTCCATGAATGCTTCACGGCGCCCGGCTGATTCGGCTACAAATAAGACACGGCCATTAAAATCGTCAAGAAAGCTTTGCAACAAACCTATCGGGTTTTCAAGTCTGACAGTAAGCGGGAATTTCCCCGGGGCTTTGGTGTTAAAGTTGTAGTTGCTTTTTGATTCCGGCAACTCAGTGGTTGCAATATTAATGCGTGACAGTTTTTTTATTCTGTCGTTAACATCAGACGCATCGATGTAAAGCTCATTTGGCTCGAGTACGGGGCGCTCTATGTCGTAGCGTCTTTGTTCGTGTCTATCATGTAGCTGCTCGGTGAACGCTTGCATGGCAGAGGCACAGTCACCGGCCTGTACAACGGTTGCATTGTCACTCAGATAGTCAAAGATGGTTACCATCTCTGTGAGGAACAACGGCATGTAGTATTCACAGCCAGAAGGGACAACGCCGTTACTGATATCGCGGTATACGGGGCTTTCGCGGCTGGATTCAAAGCGTTGCCGGAAGCCTTGTCTGAAGCGGGTTATTGCAGCTTCATCCATCGGGAACTCCCGTGCCGGTAACATCTCGACCCGGTCAATCGGCTTTTGCAGATCGGCTATCTGGTCTGACGGATCGAATTGATAGATCGAATCAATTTCATCATCGATATAATCAATTCGGTAAGGCTTGTCAGATGCCATTGGGAAGAGATCAAACAGCGATCCACGTACAGCAAACTCACCATGCTCGGATACTTCACTGACATTCCGGTAACCGGCACTCACGAGCTTGTTTCGGAAGTTATCCATCGAGAGTTCATCACCAGTGTTAATAATTAACGCCTGCTGATTGATGTATGACGCCGGACATAGTCTCTGCATTAAAGTTGATACTGGTAACACGAGTACACCGGATGCAATACCGGGTAGTTGGTAGAGTGTTTTTAGTCGCTGAGAGACGATGTCCTGGTGTGGTGAGAACAGATCGTAAGGTAATGTTTCCCAATCTGGGAAGCTTAAGATGGTCAGATCGTCTGCGAAAAATCGAAGCGCATCTTCGAGGTTGAATGCGTCGGCGCTGGTCGGGGTGACCACCAGTGTTAGATGGTCGGAAGATTTTACCTGCTCGGCAATCGCCAGCGCATTTGCACAGCCGTAGAGCTTGCCCCAGTGAGCACTGGCTTTTTTAGGTAGGTCGAGAACCAGCGGGTGTGACATGCGCAGATCAAATCGTGGTCTGTGAAAGACCAAGCTGTAGGGGAGCAGCCGTCGATGCGGCTACAGACTAACCGCGGATTTTAACACAGCCGGCTCTTAAGTTGGTCCGGCTCTTAACATGTGTTCCGGCTCTAACATGTTAAGAGCCCGTTTTGCAGGCGCCCCACTATTGAGGCACTTCTACTTCCGGTACTAATGCGCCGTCTACTTGACGATATTTAGATAGGAGTCTGCATATCGTGCACCCAGAGTTCTCAGGCCTTGAGCGTTGAAGTGTCTGTCGTCGCCCAGAGTTGGCAGATCGATTCCCCGTACGCAGGCAGTCGTCGGATCTGAATCCCGGTTGAGTCCGTTGAGTCGGTTGTTAATCGCCTGGATTTTGGTCTCGCCACAGATGAACGGAGCATTTGGTGCGACCCATGGTTCGCTGCGTAAGGTGTTAATCAAAGTGTAGAGTGAATCGGTGTAGGACTGTCTGTCGTGACCATCTGACTCTCCCTGATGCCATAGAATTCCATCAATAGAACTCTTGTGCGGTAATTGATTTATCGCATCCAGTACCTTTGCCTCTGTTTGATTGTAGAAGCTGCCATCAGGTTGCCAGTGGTCTATCCTGGCGCCTGGCGCTGTCGAAAGAACAAAACCGATTACTCTGGAGCTGTCATTGTTTGCAACGTTCTTTCCGAAGTGCAGTGCAAAGTTATTAGAAGGATCAGTATTGGGGTGGTTACGTGGATGCCAGTTAAGATCCCAGATCTGCCTGAGGCTTGCAACTTGCCAACCATTGTCGGTGAAGGCAAATACCCGCGAGTTAGAAGCATCCAGATTAGCGTTGTATCCGGTGCCGGCACCGAGCGCATTTGATTGACCCGTTACAAGAATTAAATCGGTGATGTCGGCTGCGGTGATATTAGATGGTGCAGTCGTATTGCCATTGTTGGTAGGGGCGCTGGTGACTGAATTAACGGTATTGGTTGGAATGTTTGGCAGTACAGGCGCAGCACTCGTTGCAGTCACGATGCAAGTCTGATTGTTTTCCCATCCGAATCCATCTCCATCGGGATCGCTGTCTGCACGTGCGCATTCAGGTCTGGCCGTCATTGCCGGTGGAGTTGTTGGTACTGGGGTGGTTTGAACCGGAGCGATGGGAATTGGAGTAGCGGGTGCCGGCGCTGAGTTTGATCTAACAACGCACGTCCTATTATTTTCCCAACCAAAACCGTCACCGTCCACATCACTGCTTGCGCTGGCACATGTTGGATGAGTTACTGGCGACGCAGGTGCAGGTGCAGGTGCAGGTGCAGGTGGTGCAGGTGCAGGTGTAGGTGCAGAAGCTGGACCTGGTGCTGGAACGGGCGCTGAAGTTGGCGGTGTGGGAGTTGACGGTGGGGTTGGTGTAGGTGTTTGAACTACTGGTGTGGAAGGTACCGTTAGTGCCGGAGGAGTCGATGAATTCATATTGAAGCTGGCGCAGTACCAGACACCATTGAACGGATCGCAGTCAACGCGTGTAAGCGAACACTGATTGGTGTAGTTGTTTCGTGCTTCTGATAATGTTGCGCCAGAGACAACACAGGACTGCTGGGCAAAGCCGCTGGTCGGTATTGCAGATAAAGCGAAAGACAATAGAGCGAGAGAGAGGCGGCAATTCCGAATCACGTTTGCAGTTTCCGTTGTGTCAGGTTTGTTCGGGATTGAACAAACGAATAGAGCGAGATGCAGGGCGGAAACTATCACAGTTCGGAAGATGATTTGTATCTTCGTAATGCGCTTTTATATCGTTCTGCTTCCTTTGTTATGTTGGGTCATAGTTATCTCTATGTGCGCTTCCGTTTGTTCATGAGTGAATTGAAAGCGGTAGTAAATTCTTCATGCTCCTGGTCTGTGCCAAGACCGATTCTAATGAAACGATTAAGTGGTTCAACACCCGGCATGCGCATAAATATTTGACGTTGATTGAGTTCTGCAATTGTTTGTTTTGCGACTTCTGTAGAACCGAGATCAACCGCGACAAAATTTGTACTCGAAGGTAGTGCTGTTAAACCGTGCGTGTTTGCGAACTGTGTTACTCGTTCTCTTGCAGCAATAGCAGCAGTTCTTACAGTAGTCAGAAACGCGTCGTCTTTAAGAGAGGCGAGCGCACCTTGTTGAGCAACCCGGTTAATTCCGAAATGGTTGCGGATTTTATTGAATCCGGTTATCAGGTCTTGATGCGCGATAACATAACCAATTCTCTGACCGGCCATACCATATGCTTTAGAGAAAGTTCGATAGCGTATTACTTGTGGGTTGCTGGTATCTATCGGTGGCGCGATCGCCTCTTCGGCAAACTCGATGTAGGCTTCGTCCAGCGCAAAGACACAGTTGTTCGGAATGTTGCTTATCATCTGTGTGATCTTTGCCGCACCGTGCCACGTGCCCATTGGATTGTCGGGGTTGGAAAGGTATACCAGCTTCGCATTGTGATCAGTGGCCGCTTTGATCAGTGCGTCCGGATCCTCGTGGTAATTTTTATAAGGCACTGTGACCAGGTTAGCCCCGAAGCCTGCCACATGGTAGTTGAGTGTCGGGTAGGCGCCATGGGATGTCACAACATTCTGGTTGGGCTCCAGCAACATTCTGACAGTCAGGCCGAGCAAAGAATCTATACCTGCATCGACGCAGATTTCGTCGATATTCACTCTGTGTTTTTCTGCCAGTGCCTGTCTGAGCTCGTAGCTTTCGGGATCCGCGTAATAGTGGCTCTCTGCAACGGCTTCCCGCATTGCACTGGCAGCAAGAGGAGAGAGCCCGAAGGCACTTTCATTAGCACCAATGCGTGCTAGAAATGCTTTGCCGGACTGTCTTTCAAGTGTTTCGGGCCCGACGAACGGGGTGCTTTCAGGCAGATTCTCGACTATGCGTGAAAAAGGGATTGCCACTGACGAACTCCGCTCTTTGTTTATTAAAGTAAAGGGGTTATTGAATTGTATTGCAGATGTGCTCGGCGATCGCCAGCGAGGCAGTCAGACCCGGCGACTCTATGCCAAACAGATTTACAAGACCTAGTATTCCATGATGGTGTTGAGTATGGATTTCAAAGTCAATATCTGCCGTGTTGTTCCATTCTATTTTAGGTCGTACTCCAGCGTAGTCTGGTACCAGTGAGTCGTCTGGCAGGTCTGGCCAATAGCGTCGGATTGCTTCATAGAAGTCATTGCCACGTTGTGGATTAACTTGATAGTCAATCTCGTCAGGGCAGGTATTGGATAACCACTCCACGTCTGGACCAAAGCGTTTCTGCCCGGCGAGGTCTATCGTCAGGTGGATGCCTAAACCGCCTGGTACCGGTGCCGGATAAATCAACTTTGAAAATGGTGCACGCACGGCAAGTTTAAAGTAGTTGCCTTTTGCGTATTTAGCTATTGGCAGGTTTTGATTGTTGATTGATCTAATACTTTCTGCCAGAGGGACGCTGTTGAGTCCGGTGCTGTTAACTACGTTTTTGGCAGTCACTGTTGTGCCATCAGATAGCATAACGCAGAACAGCTTATCTTTATGATCAATACTGGCAGCTCTGGTATTACAAACCACATCCCCCTGGTAGGACTCAATCTCTGCCTGCAAGCTAAGCATTAATGAATGGCTGTCAATGATCCCAGTAGATGGTGAATGCAGTGCCGCAACGCAATGTAGCCCAGGCTGCATTGCCATAGCGTCTTCTGGCTTGACAACTTCTATATCTACAACGCCATTGTCGAGTGCTTTTTGCCTCAGGCCTTGCAGTATTTCGATTTCATTGGGGTCGGTCGCCACAATCAACTTACCGATGCGTTGGCAGGGGATGTTGCGTTCTTCGCAGTACTGATAGAGGAGTTTGCGACCGCTTACACAGAGCTTTGCTTTGAGTGAGTTGCGGGGATAGTAAATGCCTGCGTGAATTACTTCAGAGTTACGTGCACTGATGCCCTGACCAATAGATTTTTCCTGCTCAAGAACTACAATATTATGGCCTTCTCGTGCAAGGCCTGCCGCTGTGGCCAGTCCGACAACACCCGCGCCAATGATTATTGTTTCAACGTCTGCTGCTGTGTTTACAGTTGGTGTTGCCGTTGTCATTAGATGTTTAAATTACCCAAGCACTAAATTACTGAGCCACTAAGTCACTGTGACACGGATGCCATAAAATTCCGATACAACAATTCAGAATTGTCGGCAAAAGATTTAAGTTCGGTAGTGGCATCGTTAAGAAGTCCGGGCAGAGCGTCTTCACCCAGGGTGTCTATAAGTGCTGAACGGTATGCAGGAATTGCCGACCAGTTGTCAACTGTGTCTGGTTCAACTTCAACGTGATACTGCATCGACCAGGCGTTGTCACCGACTCGCATTGCCTGATTTGCACACGCAGGCGAACTAGCCAGTATCGTGCTGTTGTCCGGTGTCTCGGTAACTTGTACCGAGTGCCACTGCAGGGCTCTCTGCTGTCGCGGCATGTCGCGGAAAATCGGGTCAGCTATGCCGGCATCTGTCAGTTGTATATCCAGTACGCCAATCTCGGGCGGGCTTAGCTTGTCACAGCTGCCGCCGAGTGCATCCGCCAATAGTTGATGGCCCAGACATAATCCAAGATAAGGGCGCTGGAGGTTCAATACCCATTCCCGTATTGCTGCTTTTTCTGCGATTAGCCAGGGGTGTTCGTCCGTGTCCCAGACGTCCATCGGACCTCCCATTACCCACATGGCATCGAAATTCTCAAGATCCGGGATCGGCTCGCCTTGGTCTAATTCCACTGCTTGCCAGTTGATATTGTCGCGGCGCAGATATTCTCGCAGCTGCCCCGGGTGCTCGCACTCGATATGTTGCAGTACTAGTAGATTCATGGGTTTTCCTCTTGAACTGATACGAACTATACCGTCGGGCATAAAACTTGTGACCGATTGTTGGTCTCGCGCGAAGTGCATCCGGGCTGCTAACCAGATGTTTCTGGTCTAGATTGGCTTTTTATTCAAGCCTATGATCCAGACTAAAGCCCGGCCAACACTTCGGCCAACACTTCGGCCAACACTTCGGTAATGGAGACAGTATTTACATGTGCCTGTGCTATGTTATGTTGCACGCGCAATTTCCCGTAGTCGAGCCCATTCTTCACCCGGATCCAACTTCCGGAAGAAACACTGCCCTTTATGCTGCAACCCTTTGAACTCTTTGTCGGGCTTCGCTACACGCGCGCTAAGCGTCGAAATCACTTTATCTCTTTCATTTCTCTGCTTTCAATATTGGGCATCGCGCTGGGTGTAACGGCGCTGATTACCGTCATGGCGGTCATGAACGGCTTTGAGAAAGAACTGCGGGAGAGAATCCTCGGTGCGGCATCTCACGCCACGATTACGCTTTATGAAGAGCCGATGGTTGAGTGGCAGGAACTGGCGATGGCGGCGGTTAAGCATCCCGAGGTCGAAGGTGCGGCACCGTACGTAGAAGGTCAGGTGATGGTGGTTAAAGGCAAACAGGTAACCGGTATTGTGATTCGCGGTGTCTTGCCTGATCAGGAGCCCAATGTCTCCGATATAGATCGCAAAATGGTCGCGGGCGAGCTCGATGAACTGGAGAGTGGTTCGTTTGAAATTGTTCTGGGCAGTGCGCTGGCGGACTATCTGGGAGCTGTAGTTGGGGACAAGATTACTGTTATCACTCCTGAAGCCAGCGTTACACCGGTTGGTGTGCTGCCCCGTATGAAAAGATTCACTGTGCGTGGCATCTTCGAAATAGGCATGTTCGAGTACGATCGTAACTTCGCCATTATGCATGCGGATGATGCATCAACCTTGCTACGTTTAAATGAAGGATACACCGGTGTCCGATTGCAACTGCAGGATATGTTTGCTGCACGAATGGTTGCTCGAGATCTCGCCACAGAAATAGGCGAAGACTACTGGGTCAGTGACTGGACTCAAAGGCACGCCAATTTTTTCCGTGCTGTCAGAACAGAGAAGACAGTGATGTTTGTGATTCTCGCGCTGATTGTTGCAGTCGCTGCATTCAATATTGTCAGTACTCTGGTAATGGTAGTAACAGACAAACAGTCTGCAATTGCCATCATGCGAACGATGGGCGCATCGCCCAGATCGATCATGTTGGTGTTTTTAATACAGGGAGCGTTAATCGGTATTATTGGTACCGTGTTGGGTGTATTGGGCGGAGTATTGCTTGCAAGCAATGTGGAGACCCTGGTGCCAGCAATCGAACGATTGTTCAAGACCCGGTTTCTTGATCCGAGTGTCTATTATATCAGCGTGTTGCCTTCAGAGCTTGATTATGCAGATGTATGGAAGGTAGCGACACTCGCTATTGTGCTGACTTTGCTGGCGACTATATACCCGGCATGGCGTGCTGCCCGCACTGAACCTGCTGAGGCTCTTGCTTATGAATAACGGGTTTATGCATAGCAGGATTCTGTTTCTTGTCTCAGGCTTTAACGGGTGTGTCGGTCATGAGTGATAACACCCCCGTACTACATGCTGTTGGTGTAGATAAAGTCTACAAACAAAACGCTGAGCAATTGGCAGTCTTGCGTAATCTGGATCTACGCGTTGATGTGGCTGAACAAATCGCGATTATCGGATCTTCCGGCTGCGGTAAGAGTACGCTGTTACATGTGTTGGCAGGGCTTGATACGCCAGATCAGGGGGGGGTTGCCATAGATGGTCAGAGCATCTACCAGCTGTCTGCAGCTGCGCGTGGTTTTCTGCGAGCTAAAAAGCTTGGATTCATTTACCAGTTTCATCACCTGCTTGCCGAATTCACTGCGGTAGAGAATGTTGCTATGCCGTTGTTGATTGCGCGCAAGTCAACTTCAGAAGCACGTAAAGCCGCAACTGAGTTGCTGAAGAAAGTAGGTTTGGGTGATCGCTTAACTCACAAGCCCGCAGAGTTATCCGGCGGAGAGCGACAACGTGCCGCTATTGCGCGAGCGCTAATAAACCGCCCTAAACTGGTGTTAGCTGATGAGCCTACCGGCAATCTTGATGAAGAGACTGCCGCCTATGTTTATGAGCAGATGCTTGAACTCAACCATGAACTGGGTACTGCATTTCTGATCGTCACGCACGATACACGACTGGCTGCGCGAATGCGTACAGTTTACCGATTGCGCAGTGGAAGATTACAGCCGGAAATTCTGCAGCCCTGACTCTGCTGACCTGACTCTGCTGACCTGACTCCACTGATCAGACTCTATTGACCGGACTTTGGGAACCAGAGTCAGTTGCTTTAAACCATCGGTAAAACGATACCCGGCAGTAAAGGATCGGACAACAAAGGAGCCAGTGTGGCTGATCGGAGTTGGCCTTGCATGATAGGATATCGCCTATGATGTAAAACCTGTGAAGTATAGAAGTTCGTTGTGTTAGCAAATTCCCTCGCATTGTTGTTGTCGCTTACTTGTGTATCGCTGCTTCCCGCGCTGCCCTCACCACCATCATTGTTACTTTGCGTACCGCTGCTGATCGTTTTGTATGTGCTGCGCCGAAAGCCTTATATTCCCTCTATACCCGTTGCACTGTTCCTTGCTGGCTTCGTCTACGGCAGTCTGGTCGCATCCAGTTATCTATCCAGTCGGCTTCCGGCAGAGCTTTTGGGTATCGAAGTAGAGATTGTCGCAACAGTAGTTGATTTGCCTGGTCGCGATGGCAGGCGACTGCGGTTTTTGGTTGAGCTTGAATCGATCAGACCGTTGCATCGCGAGGCAGCAGAGCTAAGATCCGGACGGGTCAGGCTCAACTGGTATGGGCAGTCAGCACCCGATTTGAAGGCAGGTAACAAAATTAAACTGATCGTCAAGCTTAAGGCTCCATCCGGGTTTATGAATCCCGGTGGCTTTGATATTGAAAAATGGTTTGCGCAAAAGAAAATAGTAGCAACCGGGTATGTACGTAATAAATCTTTTGATGTTAGCCAAAGTGTGGTTGCGCAAAGTACCGCACCACTTTCAATAGCACGTAACCTGTTGCAACGGAGGTTGCTACTGGCAAGTGAAGCCTATCAATCCAGTGGGGTAATCGTCGCACTGGCGGTAGGTGATCGTAGTGGTGTCTCGCCAGAGCTTTGGCAGTCGTTTATAAGCACTGGCACTAATCATCTACTGGCAATATCCGGTTTACATATCAGTCTGGTAGCTGGTGCATTTGCAATGCTGGTGCAATTACTTTGGCGATTTCATGTGTTTCCGTTAAGGGTGTTTCGCTTCAGTGCGTCTCGTTTCAGGGCGTCTCGTTTCAGGGGTTTTCGTTTTAAGGGTTTTCGTTTTAAGGGTTTTTTCGGCAGAAGTACGCGACGTGGTTGTTCGCTTGTGGTAGCACTCTGTGCTGCGTTCTGCTATGCCGCTATGGCAGGCTTTAGTGTGCCGACGGTGCGAGCGCTCATGATGTTTTCAGTGCTGGTTTTTTTATTACTGTTGCGCCGACATCAAAACAGAATTCAAAGTCTTTCGATAGCACTGCTGGTTGTGTGTCTGGTTGATCCCTTGAGCGTCATGTCTCCCGGTTTCTGGATGTCATTTGCGGCTGTCGCGGTATTACTTATGGTGTTTTCCAATGCCCAGGGGAAAAGCCATGCTACGATTTTTTTACGAGTATTAAGAGGTCATGTACTTATAACAGTGGGCTTGTATCCGCTGACAGTAATGTTCTTCGGGCAGGCATCCCTGGTGTCTCCACTGGCCAATCTTCTTGTTACGCCACTAATAGGTTTGCTGGTAACTCCGCTGGTGTTTGTCGCCGCATTGCTTGTGCCTGTGAGTGTTTTACTGGCATCTAAACTATTATTTATAGTCGATTTTTTCTTACGAATTGCTTTTGAGCTGTTGGAGTTTTTATCAAACTTGCCTTTTGCAATGATTAAAATAGCGGGTTTTTCAAACGGTGTGCTATGTCTGGCAGCACTGTCTTCGTTTTTGATGTTGCTGCCGATATCCCGAACCATGCGCGCAATGTCACTTGTGTTGGTGTTGCCTCTCGTAATTCCGGTACCTGCAAAAGAGCTGGCACCGGGTGAATATAGTGTTACTTTTCTTGACGTAGGGCAAGGTACATCGGTAGTTGTGAAAACTGCCACGCACGCTTTAGTCTACGATACGGGAGACCAGTTCAGCAGTAGCTTTAGTGCGGCCGACGCAGTGGTACTTCCGTATCTGCACTCAAAGTCCATTAAAAGGATTGATAAACTGATCGTCTCTCACATAGATCGTGATCACAGTGGTGGTGCTGATGAGATAATGGATGAGCTTCAGGTTGAAGAACTCATGTTGTCTGAAAAACTTCCACAAAGACCCGAGGCTTTGTACCGGCAATGTGTCGCAGGCGACAGCTGGAATTGGGACGGTGTCGAACTAAAAATTTTACACCCACAACCTGACTCAAGTGGTTCGAGGAATGATCAATCCTGTGTCTTGATGATAGATGCCGATGGCGGCAGAACGCTGTTGCCTGGTGATATTGAGGCAGGTGCAGAAGCGCTGTTAGTTTCTCTCGGGCAGTTGCAAGCTGTAGAAGTGTTATTGTCGCCGCATCACGGCAGCGCGTCTTCGTCCGGCAAAGCATTTGTTACGGCCGTGAATCCCGCCTATGTGGTGCATACAGTAGGATACAAAAATCGATTTGATTTTCCGCGCCCGGAAGCAGTTGATAATTACGGGGCTGTTGGTGCCAGGCAGTTTACAACTGCGCAAAGTGGCGCACTAGAGTTTCTTATTTCAGAGGCAGGGGTGGCAATTTCTGAATACCGGATTGAATCGAAACGATGGTGGTCTCGATCCCCGGACCGCAGTATGGATGACGAGCCCTAATTTGGTTCGCATCTTCTGATTCCGAAGACAAAAATTATCGGCAAGTTTCAATTATCCCGCTATGTCAGAACGGCAATGAGGCACAGCAGATTCCGGGAAGGGTATGCGGGTATGTTAAAGTCTGCAAGTTGTAGAAACGACTAGCTTGTGGTGCTGGAATTCCGGTAATCACAATACACGCATGTCGCTAAAAGCTGGAACTTCCGGATTGTCTGATACTGAAAAAAACCTGAACCCGCAAAACGGCCTGGCTATCTATCGCCGTTTGCTTACCTATGTCGCCCCTCATCGTGGCAGGCTGGTGTTGGCTATCTTTGCGATGATCGTTTATGCCGTATCAAGTACGGGCTTTGCGGCTTTGATGAAGCCAATGCTTGATGGCAGTTTTGTCGAGCGTGATCAAAGCACAATTGTATGGGTGCCGGTGATGATCCTGGTGGTGTTTCTGTTGCGGGGTATTGCGACGTTCATCTCAACTTATTTGATGTCATCTATTGGCTGGCAGGTAGTGAAAGAGATACGCCAACAGGTATTCGATAAATATCTCGCTATGCCGACAGAGCAGTTCGATGCTACTTCATCAGGGGAAATGATATCGCGTGTAACTTTCAATGTAAGAAACATAGCGGTCGTGGCGGCAGATTGCCTGACAGTGTTGGTGCGTGACACGCTGACAATTGTCGGTCTGTTATGTCTAATGGTTTATCACAGCTGGAAGCTGTCTCTGGGTTTTTTACTCCTGGGTCCGTTGGTGGCAATAATTATCCACTTTGCGGGTAAAAGATTCCGACGCCTGAATCGTGGCATTCAAGAGTCAATGGGTGGTGTTGCATCAGTTATAGAGGAAGCTGTAGAAGGACAACGCCTGGTAAAGATATTCGGTGCCCACGAATACGAACGCGGTCGCTTTGAAGAAGTCAATGAGCGTAACCGTAGTCTTACACTAAAAGAGATAGTCACAGTGGCTGCAAGTTCTCCGCTCGTGCAGTTTCTGGTTGCTGTAGCGCTGGCCATTATTGTCTATCTGGGATCATCAGGCTTTATAGTCGGGCAGGTTTCTGTCGGGGTTTTTATGTCGTTTATCACGGCCATGATGATGCTCTTTGCGCCACTTAAGTCGTTGACTAATATCAATGCAAAGATTCAGGCAGGGATTGCTGCAGGCGAGAGTGTATTTGCGGTGCTGGATGCAGATTCAGAGAGCGATGATGGCACGGTAGAGCTTGATAGCACGGAAATTCAGGTTGGCTTTGATAATGTTTATTTCTCATACTCTAATGATAAGCCTGTCTTAAACGATATCTCTTTCAATGTTGCCAGCGGCGAGGTGGTGGCTTTGGTTGGAGGCTCGGGCAGTGGTAAATCCACTATCGCCAATCTGCTGCCGCGACTCTACAATATTGATCGTGGTGTCATTCGAATCAATGACATAGATATTCGTGAATACACGCTCGAGAGTTTAAGAAGACATATTTCCTACGTAGGGCAGGAGGTCGTACTGTTTAACGATACGGCTGTTGCCAATATAGCCTACGGGCAGATGAAAGGTGCGGATATGGCTACCGTAAAAAGAGCATGTCTGCTGGCACATGCAGACTCATTCATTGAAAAACTGTCTGACGGTTATCAGACTGTTTTGGGTGAGAACGGCGTGCTTCTTTCTGGGGGCCAGCGGCAGAGAATTGCAATTGCCAGAGCGATTCTCAAAAACGCGC
This sequence comes from uncultured Granulosicoccaceae bacterium, assembly GCA_938020525.1. Lineage (GTDB taxonomy): Bacteria > Pseudomonadota > Gammaproteobacteria > Granulosicoccales > Granulosicoccaceae. The sequence goes on from CALIHW010000028.1 coordinate 21,376, forward strand.
CATTGCTGGTTCTTGATGAGGCAACCTCGGCGCTTGATACGGAGTCAGAACGCAAAGTGCAGCAAGGTCTGACTGAGCTGATGAAAGACAGGACAACCATAGTTATCGCTCATCGCCTCAGTACAGTAGAAAATGCAGATCGGATCATTGCAATAGATAACGGAAACATAGTCGAGACCGGTACCCATGCAGAGTTGTTACAAAGGAATGGGTATTATTCCTACTTGCACGGTTCTGGTGTTTCCATTGCTGGTTGATGGCGGCTGGTTGATGGGCTGGTTAATGGCTGACCAGACTATGCAATGGTGATGGCCAGGCCCGCCTTCTGGGCTAGGAAATCAATAGTGAGTCTAGTTTTTTGGCCTTTGTCATTACTGTTCAGGCTGCTTGCTTTTATTCGAAGATTCGCTTTTAAATTCGAGATACTTTCATCATGGCGCAGTCCTGTGCCAGTAGTAGTTGTGGGTAATATTACTGTTGGTGGTGCAGGGAAGACACCGCTGGTCATTGCTCTATGTGAGTTGCTTAAAGACAAAGGATTTAACATAGGCGTTGTGACACGTGGATACGGTGGCACGGCCGATGCCCCGGTGATTGTTAATGGTAATACCGATCCAGCTCTTGCTGGCGATGAACCGGTGTTGATAGCAAAGCGTACCGGCTCGCCAATTGTAGTATCAAGAAACCGTGTTGCCGCGGTTCAACATCTTATTGCAAATCACAGCATTGACTGTGTCCTGTGTGATGATGGGCTGCAACACTATGCGCTTAAGCGGGATCTTGAAATTGCTGTTGTTGATGCAGCCTATCGTTTTGGCAATCGGTTTTGTCTGCCTGCTGGCCCTTTAAGGGAACCTGTCAGCAGATTGGCAACCGTAGATTTTTCCGTATTCAGTGGAAGTGACCGAACAGAAGCGGGTTACTCTCTTGTCGGTAGTCAGCTTGTCAATATTTCAGATGAATCCGTTACACGAACACTTGAGAGTTTTGCCGGAAAGTCTGTGCATGCAGTGGCAGGAATCGCATCTCCTGCTAACTTTTATAACTATCTGCGTAGTTTCGGTATAGACACCAAAGAGCACACGTTTGGTGATCATGCTGAATTTAGCCAGGCTGAGATTGACTTTGGCGATGATTTGCCGGTTGTGATGACTGAAAAAGATATGGTTAGGTGTCGTGGCTTTGATCTTAAAAATATCTGGTATCTGCCAGTTAGTGCGTGTCTTGATAGGGCGTTGGCTGATGAAATCATTTCTGCCATCGAAGAACTAATTGCAAAGAGAAAAAATAATGTCATCTGATGATTCATTTCGGGTTGTGATACCGGCCCGGTATCAGTCAACTCGATTTCCGGGAAAGCCGCTAAAACGCATTGCCGGTAAAGAGATGATCTTGCACGTTTATGAAAAGGCTGTTCAGTCCGATGCTGCAGAGGTCGTGATTGCAACAGATGACGAGCGCATATTTAGTGTTGTGCAGAGTGCTGGTGCGGAGGTCTGTATGACAGCGTCTGATCATCAAACCGGTACCGACAGGTTGGTTGAGGTAGTGCACTCTCGCAGATGGGCTCATGATACGGTAGTGGTAAACGTTCAGGGAGATGAGCCATTGATACCGGTAGATTGTATTAATCAGGTTGCAGAAAACCTGATTCAGAACCCGGAAGCAGTTATGTCAACACTTGCAGCAGAAATTCAGAATCAAGATGAGTACGCTGATCCCAATATAGTAAAAGTAGTTTTTAGCTCGAAAGGTATGGCCATGTATTTTAGTCGCTCACCAATCCCTCATTACAGAGATGGTGATTTTGGTAATGGCTGCAGCAGCTTTCGCCACATTGGGATTTATGCTTACAGAGTGGGCTATCTCGGAACTTACCAGAAACTTTCAAGCCGGTTTGAACAGGCGGAGAAGCTGGAACAGCTCAGAGTGCTCGATAACGGTGATGTGATTCATGTAGATGTTGCACGTGAGTTGCCCGGCCCGGGTGTAGATACGCCAGAGCATCTGGCTCTTGTCGAGTCAATTATCACCGGTAAGGCCTAGGAGCTTGTCCGAGAATGAATGATCTACTGCGAAAGCGATCTTTTGGCCAGCTATTGCGATCGATATCGTTAAATATGAATGACTATTCGCCTCAATCGATCGAAATATCTGACTCAAAATCTCACTTTCTCGCTA
>CALIHW010000029.1 GCA_938020525.1 uncultured Granulosicoccaceae bacterium
AGCGTTGGAACTGAGCTGAGGTGTGGTAGCAATCCTCGGAGGTTACACAGATCCACCATTGATGTGGCAACTATCAAATCGTAATCTGCATGCAGCTGCGGATGCTGAAAAGCATAAGTCAGTGCATTGCTTCGAATTCGCCAGTAAAAGTGTCGATCAGGCAAAGGTACTTGTGTCCATTGATACTGAGATAACCCGTCTGTCAATTGTTCCGCCCAATAGCGGTGACTCGCTGCGTGGTAGCCGGAGAGCAATAGAACAGCAGGTTTAGACATCATTGTTGTGTTTTCATTGTATTTTCGAATTATTAAGACGCCCCGTTATCTTAGAGTAGTAATCATTAGTAAAGCCGCCGGGTATTCCGGCTGCGCATGACTACGTGCGAGATGGGGCTGTTTGGAAACTTACTCTTAACGAATTTCTAATGAAATTGTCTTTTTAGACGCTAATGCGTTCAACAGACTACAAAAAGTTCACCCAACGAGAATTAACTAAATGTCGAGTTATACGTCATGACGCTATGACGTGTTAGCTGCCCCAGCTTAAATTTAGCTCGCAGTGCGAATTCAACGGAATGGAGTAATGGAAATGGTAATTTCAATCTATGGAAAAAACAATAAGAGTCTCTCTAATATTGTACTGGTTTTATCAGCCTTTTTAATATTAATCTCACCTCTTGTTACCACCGCTCAGTCAATTCATCCTATATGTCAGCTCACTGATAGCGACTCTGACGGGGATGGATGGGGCTGGGAAAACGGTGTCTCTTGTATCGTTGATTTTCAATCTAAAGACTCTCAGATAAACTATTGCGTCGATCCATCCAGCGATGAAGATGGCGATGGGTGGGGTTGGGAAAACAACCTTAGCTGTGTCGTTGAAGGTAAAACTGCTGATAGACCGCTACACCCGATCTGCAGTTCTACTAAAACCGACTCAGACGGCGATGGCTGGGGATGGGAGAACGGAGCTTCTTGTGTGGTGGATATCAATGATCCGACCGATACCAATAATTTTCCCGCCGATATCAATGATCCTGCCGATTTTCCCGGTGACATCAACGCTAAGCTTCCAGCTGAAATAACTGATCTGATCCTGGTAACAGGACAATCCAACACGCTCGGCGCAAACACTAGAGTGAATGCGAAACTTGACTCGCCACATCCGAGAGTACTTGCCTTTACTGATGAAGGCTGGCAGATGGCTGAGCTACACCAGGTTTGGGATCGAGGGGCACATCCGGGAAACGGTGACAGAGATGCGACGGATATGATCCACAACAACTTCGCTCTGCATTTTGGCAAGCGGCTGGTAGAGTTGGACGACAATGCCGTGGTCGGAATAATTCTGGTATCGGAGCCTGGAATGGGAATTCGCAACTGGGCTCCCGGAGCACCAGGTATGGTACGAGTGCAGCAAAAAGTAATCGCAGCTATTAACGCGCTACCGCATAAATCAGCACTTGATGGCATTTTGTGGCATCAGGGAGAGACTGACTGGCAGCTTGCAGGAACTTCAGACGTACTTGCGGCACAACCGGCCGCCGATGACTACTATCCTGTGCGTTTTTCGTCGTTGCTTGAGAACTTCAGACTGGAAAACTGGTTTGATAGAAACACACCGTTCATCTGCGCTGAAACGATTAAAGCCTTTGGTGTAAACACACACCTAAATTCACTGAATTTTGATAACGATGCCAACACCGCTTGTGTAGAGGGTGAAGAACTGCCATCGGTAAGAGAAGGTGGTAACCACTTCAATGCCCAGGCATTGCGTACCCTAGGGCAACGTTATGCAGAGCGCTATAACCTGATTCGTTAAACAGCTGCGGCTTGAGCATCACCAGTGGTGATGCTCAATACTTCATTAACTTTGCTTCATTGCGTCGAGCTCATCGTCTGTTGGGAAACGATTGGTAGCATGTTTTGAGAAGACTAGCTCGCCGTCGCGAACCACTTCAAACGCACCGCCACTGCCTTCTATCAATACAACATCATTACCGGAATCTACAAGTCGATCTCTCGCACGGAGAGCCTTCGGCTTGTAGTTTCACTGCATGCAGAATTCTATGGAGAATTTCATATGGTTCCTGTGTTAACTCCAGGCTGATTTGCCCTTTCGTCAGCCTGCTAGTTCGATTGAGTTGCGTAGTTCGATTGAATTGACCATTGCTTACTGTACGCACCGCCGGCATTAAGTAAATCACTATGGGTGCCCTGCTCAACAACCCGGCCGGATTCCAGTACCACTATATTATCAGCATTTATAATGGTCGAGAGCCTGTGAGCGATAATTAACACGGTTCGATCGCGTCCAATAGCTTCAAGAGCTTTCTGTATAGCCGCCTCTGTTTCGTTGTCTACCGCACTAGTGGCCTCATCCAGTATCAGTACTGGCGGGTTCTTAACGATGGCGCGGGCCAGAGAAAGCCGCTGGCGCTGGCCGCCCGACAACTTGATACCACGCTCGCCAACCGCACTATCCAGGCCTTCTGGCAAAGCATTGATGAAATCAGTTGCCTGGGCTACTTGTACGGCAAAACTTAACTGATCATCAGTACAAGACGGGTCACCATAGCGAATATTGTCTGCCACAGTGCCATCAAACATAAAGACGTCCTGCCCGACGAAACCAATTTTTGAACGAAGCTCATGCAAACTTAAACTCGCAATATTAATATTGTCAAAGGTAATGACACCGGTATTCGGTTCGTAAAGTCTCAATATCAATTTGGCAACAGTTGATTTGCCTGAGCCAGTAACACCAACAAGAGCGGTAGTTTTACCAGCGGGTACGGTAAGATTAAAGTCACTTAAGCCAGCACTAGTTCCCGCAAAACGGAATTGAACATTGCTGAATGTTAGTTCCCCTACGACCGGTATTGGTAAAACCTGAGTACCAGCATCAGCAACCTGAACAGGGGACTCCAGTACGCCGAAAATTCTGCGCGTGCTGGCCATTGCCCGTTCAAACAGGTCTATTGTTTTGGCTAGATCCGTCAACGGCCATAGCAAACGCTGCGTTAGAAAAACCAACACACCGTAAGCGCCAACATTCAGGTTGCCATCTAACGCCTGCAACCCGCCGTAGACAAACGTGAATAGAAAGCCTACCAGAATAGCCATTCTAATAACCGGGATAAAAGCGGAACTAACAGCGATTGCACGACTGTTGGCAACCACATAATCTTCGCTAGCGGCAGCGAGTGCCTTAGCTTCACGATCCTCGGCTGTGTAGGATTTTATGGTAACGATACCGCCAATGTTATTGGCTAGCTTGCTGGCGATTCTGCCGACCTGCTCTCTAACATCAGCGTATAGCGGAGTGGCCCTCTTCAAGAAAAAGAATGCGCCCCAGATGATAACCGGAATCGGTGTAAACGCTAACAGTGCAATAACAGGTGACAAATAGAAAAACACGCCACCAACAAGCAGAACAGTAACTACTGTCTGAATGATGTCATTCGCACCACCATCAAGAAAACGCTCGAGTTGATTCACATCATCATTCAATATTGAAATCAACTCACCAGTACTATGATTTTCAAAATACACCATTCCCTGACTTTGCATATGCACATAAGTTTCCTGACGCAGCTCAGCCTGAAGTCTTTGTGACAGGTTACGCCAAAGAACAAGATAGAAGTACTCGAATAGAGATTCACCAGCCCAGATCAAAAAGGTGAATACCGCCAGAACCGCAATCTGAGATTGTGGTGTCTCAAAGCCGAATCCGGCAACAAAGCTGCTTTCCTTGTTAACAACAACATCGATGGCGATGCCGATAAGAATCTCCGGCATGACGTCAAATATTTTGTTAATGATCGAACAGCTAATTGCAAGCAGGATCTTTCTTCGGTGCCCTTTCGCGTACCTGAGCAGTTTCAGCAGCGCTGAAAAACTTGAAAGATTATCCGAGCTGGCGTCCGTTACAGTGTGCTTTGATGGCACTAGCCTGGATTATTCATGAGGATTCGGCGTCCAGAGGAAATCTGGCTAACAGGTCGGCCAATCGTCTGAGAAACGTGGCCCGCCACGTGCCGAAGAGGAAGGGCCGAGATGTGACGCCAGATTTTCTTCTGGCGTCAAATAGACACACTGCTATTTTGAAAAAGGTGTTAAAAAAGTGGGTTGGAACTGTATACATAGCATATTCCCAATATTTACTTGTCGCCTTATGAATAATCCAGGCTCGAACTTTATCTTGTCAGTTCTACACATTTAACAATAAATGCTCTCGTTCCCACGGACTGATAACACGCAGAAACTCCTGATACTCTTCACGCTTTATCGATAGATACACCTGGCAAAATGTATCGCCGAGAATACCGGACATCTTCTCATCCTTCTCAAACAGATCCAGTGCCTCTATGACACCTGTTGGCAATGAACGTGGCAACTCATAGGCTTCATGATCAATGGCTTCACGTGGTGTTATTTTTTCAGTCATGCCAACATATCCACAAGCAAGACACGCAGCAATAGCAAGATATGGATTCGCGTCCATACCACCAACGCGGTTCTCCACTCTTCTTGCCTGTGGTGAAGATACCGGTACACGAATACCAGTGGATCGATTATCAATACCCCACTCAAGGTTAATCGGTGCAGAGGCATCAGGCACAAGACGACGGTAACTGTTGACGTAGGGTGCGAGCATACAAACCACCGAGTTCATCGATGTTTGCTGTCCACCAATAAAATGATAAAACAGTTCACTTGGCTGATCTTTGCTATCGTTGAACAGATTCTCACCCGTTTTAGCGTCAACCACGCTCTGATGCAGGTGCATCGCGCTGCCGGGCTGGTCTTCCATCGGTTTCGCCATGAAGGTTGCGTAGCAGTCGTGACGTAGCGCAGCCTCGCGGATAGTTCGCTTGAACATGAATACCTGATCCGCAAGCTCTATCGGGTCACCATGATTCAGATTGATCTCAAGCTGACCTGCTCCACCTTCCTGCATAAGAGTATCAATCTCAAGGCCCTGAGCTTCAGCAAAATCATAGATATCGTCGACTACTTTTTCATATTCATCTACTCCGCTGATGCTATAGGCCTGCCTGCTGACTCCACGCCGTCCACTTCGACCTACCGGTGGTATCACCGGATCATCCGGATTGATGTTTGGTTTTGTTAGATAAAACTCGAGCTCCGGCGCCACCACAGGTTGCCATCCGCGGCTCTTGTATAAATCGACGACACGCTTCAACACATTACGTGGTGCAAAACCAACTGGCTCACCGTCCTGTGCCTCCAGATCGTGGATCACCTGCATAGTGATGTCTGAAGTCCAGGGTACAGCACGAGCAGTGTCGTAATCCGGCACAAGGATCAGATCAGACTCCGTCCAGGCGTTTCGAATACCTACTTCTGCATAGTTGCCGGTAATAGTCTGGTAGAAAATGGATGAAGGTAAAAACATCCGTTCCGCACGAAAAAACTTCCGTGCCGGCATAGTCTTACCACGACCTATTCCGACAATATCTGATACGACACACTCGACTTCTTCTATACGTCTTTCATTCAGCCACGTCTTCAGTGCAATAGGCAAAGAGTGTTTTTCATCAATTGAGGAGTGCACAAATACCCTGGTCTGTTGTTTTGCTAGTGGGTTGATCGATTTTTAGCCAATGAGGCTTGCAGGACAAAGCCTGCAGGCATCAGTCAAAACAGCTCTTGCTTTATTGTTAGGCCTAGGAGCTTGTCCGAGAATGACGGTCGTAGCGAGAAAGTGAGATTTTGAGTCAGATATTTCGATCGATTGCGGCGAATAGTCATTCATATTTAACGATATCGATCGCAATAGCTGGCCAAAAGATCGCGTTCGCAGTAGATCATTCATTCTCGGACACGCTCCTAGGAGTCTGGTAAATTCTTATTTCTCTTTTCGTTCAATGACGCTTTCAGTTTCAAACTCTATACCCTTGTCAGTGAAATCCATTTTGTATGAAAGGATTCCGGTTGGATAGGCCTTCATAAAGCCAGCCATCGCATCGA
>CALIHW010000030.1 GCA_938020525.1 uncultured Granulosicoccaceae bacterium
CCTTGTGCTAGAAGCTCCACATCTGAGACTTTCCAGTTCTTGTCCAATCCGATGAGCTCAGCGTAGTGTTTGGGGAGATTTTTCATAGCCAAACGCTAACTAATTGTTGCCGTTTTGGCCACTAATATTGCAGAAGAGCCCACACAGGGAGAGTGACTTCAAAATCGTGCTCGGGCTTTTCAATTGTTATAAAGGAAAAACCTATAAGCCTTTACGACATGCTTGAGAGCCAAGATTCAGATCTACTACTGCTGTGTACGCTCGGGAATTAGCCCTCTTGGACTAAAGCGCAGCGCCAACAGAAGAATTAGCCCCATAGTCATTAAACGCATATGTGCTGCAGATTCTATTAAGTGCAGCCGCAACGGACTATCAGTAGCCATGCCCGAGGTCATAACATCCATCAACCAGATACCGAGCGGTTCTGCTTCAATCCAGAAAAACCAGATTACGAATCCACCTAAAACCGCACCCCAGTTATTGCCTGATCCACCGACAATAACCATTACCCAGATAAGAAAGGTAAACCGCAATGGTTGATAAGCTGTGGGTGTTAACTGACCATCAAGTGTTGTCAGCATCGCACCCGCGATACCCACCACAACTGAACCCAAGACAAATACCTGCAGATGCCTGGCTGTGATGTCTTTACCCATTGCATTGGCAGAAACCTCATTATCGCGTATCGCACGCATCATTCTACCCCACGGTGAACGCAGGGCCTTTTCTGACAGCCACAGAATTAGCAGTAGTACCGTGGCAAATAAAATCGTGTAGCAAAGCTTGACGAAGATACTTGAAAACGTCACCGGATCAGCGCCCAAACGCTCGCACAGAGATAAAAACCATTCGGCATTTTGCAGATTAATTTCGTAGGGCACAGGCCGCGGTATGCCGTTAACGTTTTTGACACCGCGCGTCAGCCAGTCTTCATGCTTAAGCACCGCGACAATAATTTCAGAGATACCCAGTGTGGCAATGGCCAGATAATCCGAGCGCAGCCCCAGGGTAATCTTACCCACGACCCAGGCCACTGCACCGGCAAGCATTCCCCCGACAGGCCATGCGAGTAATACAGGTAAGCCCATCCCACCAAGAAAACCGGTAGCGGCCGGGTTAACCTTTTCTATTGCGGTTGTCGTCGGGTCAAAAAAGATTCTTAGTAACACACCGCCAACAATCACAATCAACATCACCAGCGTGGATCGAAGTGTTCCCTTAGCAAGCTTGTTGTAAACCAATAATGCCGCTACCGCAGTTGCTATAAAGATCAGGAAGCCGATAAATGCACCACTACCGGCAGCAGCCCACGCCTCTTTGACCGGCGGCATGGAGATCAACATAGCAGCCAGCCCACCGAGGGCTGCAAATCCCATGACCCCGACATTAAAGAGCCCGGCATAGCCCCACTGAATGTTGACACCGAGTGCCATAATCGAAGAGATAAGACAAAGGTTTAATATAGAAAGCGCAACATTCCAGCTCTGCATCTGCCCGACCAGCACAATCAAGCCAGCCATGATCAGGAAATACACTACATTACGAAGAGAGCCGATCATACCGCCTTCCCCTTAAAGATACCGGTCGGCCGGAATAACAGCACCAGCAACAATATTACAAAGCTCACCGCAAACTTGTAGTTAGTGGAAAGCAATTGCATGAGCCCGTCCGCTTTCCAGTCACCCGGCACAATGTAGTTAGCAAATTTTTTGTATGCGTAAGTCACCGTGATTTCTGAAAATGCGATAACAAAACCACCAGCAATTGCACCCAGCGGATTGCCCAGACCACCGACAATTGCGGAAGCAAATATAGGCAACAATAGTTGAAAATAAGTAAACGGCTTAAACGACTTATCCAACCCGTACAGTGTACCTGCAATGGTTGCGAGGGCCGCTGCCAGCATCCAGGTAACCATCACTACCCGGTCTGGATTAATGCCAGATAATAAGGCAAGATCTTCGTTGTCAGAGTAGGCGCGCATGGATTTGCCTGTTCTGGTTTTATTTAAAAACCAGAAGAGTGCTGCTACCACTACGATCATCGTGACCACGGTAATACCCTGACTGACCTTTATAGCAAGCCCTTCAGACAAACCCGTTATTTGCTTAAATTCGCGTGCCTTGATAATAAAACGCTCACCATCAGCAAAGTTCTGATCATCCGGCCCGATAATAAAACGCACTACACCATTCATCACAAACATCACACCGACCGATGCAATAACAAAAATTACCGGGTCAGCGCGCTGTTTTCTATAGAAGCGATAGACCAGCCGATCACTCAATAAGACAAATATTGCACAGGCAATTATCCCAAAAGGCAGTGCCAGCAAAGCAGTAGGAAGCGGCCCGAGGTTGAGACCCATTGACTGAAACCACCAGGTAAACAAAATAGTGAACATGGTACCGAACGCCATCGTGTCACCATGGGCAAAATTTGAAAAGCGCAATATGCCATAGATAAGCGTGACACCCAGCGCCCCGAGCGCTAGCTGGCTACCGTAGGCCACTGCAGGCACCAACACGAAGTTCGCTAAAAGTACAAATGCATTTAATGGTTCAGACATTGGGCAACCATATTCTTTTATCCATTATTCTTTACCCACCCCTAATTTATCCACCAAGGAAGCTTTTGCGAACTTCCGGATCATTTAACAATGCCTCACCTGTATCGGTGTAGCGATTTTCACCCTGCACCAAAACGTAACCCTTATCTGCGATATTCAATGCCTGCCGAGCATTCTGCTCTACCATCAAAATTGAAATACCGGTACGCGCGACTTCAATAATCCGGTCAAACAACTCATCCATGACAATGGGTGATACACCGGCAGTAGGTTCATCAAGCATGAGTAATTTAGGCTGAGTCATTAATGATCGACCTACAGCAACCTGCTGACGTTGTCCGCCAGATAACTCACCGGCATTCTGGCGGCGCTTTTCTTTTAATATTGGGAACAACTCAAACACCTGCTCCATGGTGGTGTCGATATCGTCACGACGCAGGAAAGCACCCATCTCAAGGTTTTCCTGCACAGACATGGACGGGAACACGTTATTGTTCTGCGGTACAAATGCCATACCCTTGGCAACACGATCCTGCGGTGTCAGCTTTGTGATGTCTTCACCATCAAGCACAACCCGCCCTTTACGCAGACTCAACATACCAAATACAGCTTTCATCGCAGTGGATTTTCCGGCACCGTTCGGCCCGACAATCACTGCAATCTCGCCTTTTTCTGCAGCAATGGTGCAATCGTGCAATATATCTGCACCACCATAGCCACCGGTCATTTGATCCCCGATGAGATAACTCATGACGCCGCCTTGTTCTTGAGCCCGGTGCCTAAGTAGGCTTCAATCACTTGTTCATTGGCTTTAATTTCTGCGAGTGTGCCTTCAGCCAGCACTGTGCCCTCTGCCATCACAATAACCGGGTCGCACAACTTATCGATAAAATCCATATCGTGTTCAATAACGCAGAACGTGTAGCCACGCTCTTTATTAAGCCGGATGATTGCGTCACCAATGGTGTTTAAAAGCGTTCTGTTAACACCGGCACCCACTTCATCCAGAAACACGATTTTTGCATCAACCATCATCGTGCGCCCAAGTTCCAACAACTTTTTCTGGCCACCGGATAAGTTACCAGCAAGCTCATCTGCAACGTGTGTGATTTCTAGAAATTCTATAACTTCGTCTGCCTTCTCTTTTACCTGACGCTCTCTCTCGCGAACTTGCTTACCACGAAACCAGACATCTTTCAGTGTCTCACCTGATTGGTCAGGTGGCACCATCATCAAATTCTCTCGCACCGTCAGGGAAGAAAACTCATGCGCTATTTGAAACGTGCGCAACATACCTTTATGGAATAACTCGTGTGGTGGCAGTCCGGTTATGTCCTCACCATCAAGCCACACTTTGCCAGACGTAGGAGCATGAACGCCCGCTATCACATTGAACAAAGTGGTTTTGCCCGCACCGTTGGGACCAATTAAGCCGGTAATTGAACCATCTGCTATGTGCAAAGATGCATTGTTTACTGCAGCAAGGCCACCGAATCGTTTTGTTAGCTGCTCGACTCTGATCATATTTTTTCGGTCATATTTTGTGGTCAGTCAATACAATCGGTCAGAAAGTCAGACCGGATCAGGAAGTCCTATTAGATGTTTTTACCGAAGCCCTAAGCCGGGAGGATAGCAAACAGACAAGGTAAAAAAACAAGTGGCCCAGAACGGGCCACTTGGACTACTCAAAAGTCAAAGCGACTAGCGGTAACCTACAGTAGATAACGCGCTGTCTTTGATTTCGATTTCACGATAGTTACCGGCACTCTCACCAGCACCAATCAACTCAACGTTGGATGCACCAACATAGTCAACATCGCCACCGTCTGCGAGAATTTCCAGCGCTTTCGCAAGTTCACCAGGAAGAATCTGCTCACCAGGTGCATTAGCAACATCCATAAGCTTGCCTTTGTACTCTTCAGGATCAGTCGAGCCTGCAGCCTGCATAGCTAACATAATAAGAGCAGCAGCATCGTAGCTTTCTGCAGCGAACGGAGAGCTGGCATCAAAGCTGTCACCAACCATCTCAACAAGCTTACCGGCACCTTCACTATCTGTACCAGGGGCCTGGCCGAATGATCCATTCAGGTCTTCACCGATCGCTTCCGGAAGTGCGTCACCGACCATGCCATCAGGAAGTACGAATGTATCGAACGCACCGGTATCGAGAGAACCCTGAATGATTCCTTTACCACCCTGATCGATATAACCGGCAACCACAAGCACTTCACCACCTGCTGATGCAAGAGCACCAACTTCCGCCGCGTAATCTGCCTTTCCATCTTCATGCGATGCGGAGATAGTCACAGAACCACCGGCTTCTTCAAACGCGGTCTGGAACGCATCTGCCAAACCTTTACCATAGTCATTGTTGGTGTAAGTGACAGCCACCTCTTTAATGCCACGGTCCATAATGATCTCAGTCATTACAACCCCCTGGCGCGCATCAGAAGGTGCAGTTCTGAAAAACAGATCGTTATCTTTAACAGTAGAAAGCGCCGGTGAAGTAGCAGATGGAGATACCATCACCATACCATTAGGCACGGCAACATTGGTAAGCGCCGCAGTGGTCACACCAGAGCAATCACCACCTATCACACCAGAAACTTTCTCTGAAGTGATAAGACGCTCAATAGCCGCAGTTGCTGCCGCTGCATCAACACAAGTGGTGTCCGCACGAACCGCAGCAACAGTAGTCCCATCCAACAACTTGCCAGACTCAGACACTTCTGCGATTGCCATCTCTGCAGCTGGCGCCATGTTCGCCACAAGTGATTCAATTGGACCGGTCAAACCAAGGAATACACCCAGTTTGATCTCTTCAGCAGAGACAGCACTGGCCGCACTCATACCTGCCGCCACAGCAGCTGAAATTAGTAGTTTTTTCATAGCAAATTCTCTCTTAAATTAGCTTCGCTAGCGTGAAAATAGTGTCAGGCCGGGGGATCGGCCATTCTCCAGGGGCAATGTCGGCAAGCCAACACAACAACCATCTTGACATTCTTACATGGATTCTGACCTGAGGGTAATGTGATAGCGGCTTTTTGATGAGTCGAGCGCCATAAAAAAGCACCTCGCAACCGTGTTCAAGTAACAACGGAAATCGAACATTTCTTAGAAGCATTGTTTGGTTGACAAACGCCGAACTCAGCATTATCCTTGCTGGCTTGCCACCAAATATGTCCCCTTCGTCTAGAGGCCTAGGACACCGCCCTTTCACGGCGGTAACAGGGGTTCGAATCCCCTAGGGGACGCCATCCATCTTTTCTCAGCGTCTATCACAGTCCATAACTGTCTAGAAAACAGTTACTTAGAGACTCTACCAGTCCACAGCAATCCCCCAGAATCTACCCGAATCCAGGTAAATGTGGCAACATACTGCCCCCAGCCAGATTCAGGGGGCACCAGGTATGGGTGCGCTATCAGACAGGAAGATTAAGGGCGCGAAACCTCGCGATAGCAGATATGAGCTCGCAGACGGTGATGGTCTTTTTGTGGCGATTGAACCGAACGGCAAAAAGGTCTTTCGCACGCGCCATCAGCACAAGGGTAAGCGACGTCGCACGACCATCGGTGCGTATCCTCTATTCAGTTTAAGTGAGGCTCGTGAGACCAATAACGAGCTCCGAAAACGATTGTATGGAGACACTGACCCGTGGGCACCAGAGCTGGGAAAAACAACGCTAACAGAAGTCGCTGAAACATGGATAAAGTTTCAATCACCCAGCTGGTCAGATAACTATAAAAAAAATACTACTTACAGAATCAGACACCATCTGCTACCGGCACTCGGCCATTTTTCACTTGAACAAATAACCGCCCCACAGCTGCTGAATTACTTGGAAACACTTGTTGCTGATGGAAAGCTATCAACAGCACATAAGGTTAAAAACCTCTACGGACAAATAGCAGCATATGGAATCAGTAAAGGCTTATGCTCACGCAATGTATGTGGTGATATTAAAGGCGCGTTACCACCACGTTCGGAGAAACATCATCCTGGCATTACTGACCCGTCTCGCTTAGGCGAGTTACTAAAAGCTCTTGATGGATACACAGGCGACTTTGCGGTAAAGCGTGCGATTCGATTAGCACCACACCTAATGTTGCGCCCCACAGAACTTCGAGCTGGCTTGTGGTCAGAAATTGATCTTGATGAAGCCGTGTGGAGAATTCCAGCCGAACGCATGAAAATGAAAGATGGGCACATTGTT
>CALIHW010000031.1 GCA_938020525.1 uncultured Granulosicoccaceae bacterium
TCTGCGCGGCAGAACGTCCGCTACTGCGAACGCGCCCTGACGGTACGCCAAGGCGACAATAATTATCGATCATTTTCGTTACGTATGAACAACTATGCGCCTCAAATGATAGTAAAAACGTCCTCGCCATGGCACGTTCTCGCTACGCGGATTTCTACCACGCAGACTCCTAACCTGGATTATTCATCAGGCGACAAATAAATACTGGCGAAATACTATGTATACACTTCCAAACCACTTTTTTAGCACCTTTTTCAAAATAGCAGTGTGTCTATTCGACGCCAGAAGAAAATCTGGACGCCCCATGTCGTTAGCAATTAGGCTCATGAATTATCCAGGCTAGGCTTCCATTTCCCTTGCAACGCCTATCGTCGGGCTGCATTGACTCAGGTGCATTGACCGTGAGCTCCCAATAGCAGCCAGACCTGACTATCCGGGGCATGATTACACAAGCTCATTGCACTGTGGCCTGTCACTTCACTGATCGCAACTCTCCAACACTAACTACCCGTACACGCTTTTACAGACTAGATTACTGACATGAATGACGTTATAAAAAACTGTATCGAACACTGCAAATCGAAAACATGCCGCGTTGCACTGCCGGAAGGTGAAGACCCCCGTGTTCAGGCAGCAGCACTGGAAATACGTAAACAAAATATCGCCACACCAATACTACTAGGTGACCACAGTAAGATAAGTGCTGTTGCCACTGCTAACAATATCGATCTGAGCAACATCGAGATTGTCGATACAACAAAAGCGGAACCAGCGCATCTGAGCCAGATATTGGTGGGTAAAAAGAAAAAAATTACCACAGACAATGTGGCTGACCTTATCAAGCTGCCGCTGTATCGCTCAATAGCGATGCTGCACAGTGATGAAGTAGATGCAATGGTGGCTGGCGCGGTGCTGCCAACCGCCAGAGTACTTGAGGCATCGTTTGCTGTCGGACCGCAGCCTGGTATAACGACGCTGTCGAGCTTTTTCATTATGGCTTTGAAAAACCAGACGGACTGTGTTGCTGAAACATTGTTGTTTGCTGATTGCGCAATCAATATTGCACCCACCGAGGAACAGCTTGCCGAAATCGCTATAACATCAGCCCGAAGTGCTGAAAAAATACTCAATGTAGAGCCGAGGGTAGCAATGCTGTCTTTTTCTACACACAGCAGTGCAAGTCATGCCAGTGTCAGCAAAGTATCTGCAGCGGTTGAAATCGTCCGGTCACGGGCCCCCGACATTAAAATAGATGGCGATATACAGGTCGATGCAGCTCTTTCAACGCGAGTCGCAAACACCAAACTGAGTAACCCGGGTGAGGTGGCAGGCCGCGCCAATGTGCTGATTTTTCCCGACTTGAATGCCGGCAATATCGCCTACAAGCTGGTCCAATATTGCGGCGGTGCGCAGGCAACAGGACCCATTCTTCAAGGTTTCGCAAAGCCTGTTTGCGATCTGTCCCGCGGCGCAAGCGTCGAAGACATCATATCGGCCGCCGCGGTCACGATCACGCTTAGCGACAACTGAGGCTGATCAGAAACAAATCCCTAACGCATCCCTGACACATCCTTAACGCGTACTTGGGACCCCGCGCTGCCCGATTTCTAAGCACCACAAAAAGGGCTCTTGTAATCTCGACGGCTTATCAGTGTGTTTCTGGTACGGAGTCGGCGCGAACTGTTGTCTATCAGTTCTGCGGTCAGCTACTACAATATTGTAGATATGGTTGAATTCCAGCTGTTTACGCATAACTTCAGAAGATGCGACAACCAGCGGCAGTTTGCACTATCTTTCGCTACTCCAACAGGATTGTTTTGATCGGGAGATCCGGGCAGACAATCTGCACAATATTTTTACAGATCCAATACCAACAGTTTGTAACTCACAGGAATAAGTTTTCTCTATATGAGCAAAGACGACCCACAGGTAATGCCGAAGAAAAAAGCCAATAGCACCGGTTTAATATTGCCGGGGCAAGCACTGCCATCAAAAATTCTGATCCTGCCAGTGTACGAGCGGCCTTTCTTCCCGGCCCAGATTCAACCACTCGTGGTTGACCGCGATCATTGGCGTAGTACTTTTGAAAAGCTACATGAAGACGATCAACATGTTGTCGGCCTGGTCCATGTCAAAGACGACGCTCAGGAAATTCCAGACCCAACCGAGTTTTCTAAAACCGGCTGCGTCGTAAGGCTACACAATGTGGTAGAGCAAGAATCCAGCATCCAGTTTATTGCACAGGGACTTCAACGGTTCACCATCAACAAGTGGCTTCGCAAAGCTCCGCCCTTCGCCGGTTCGGTAAATTACCCGATAGAGCCAGAAGAAAACCGCGATGATGTTAAGTCGTATGCAATGGCACTGATACAGGCAATTAAAGAGCTGGTACCACTTAATCCGCTTTATAACGAAGAGCTTAAGAATTTTTTAAATCATTTTAATCTGAATGAGCCATCACCACTGGCCGACTTTGCTGCCGCCATAACCACAGCGCCCGGTGACGAGCTCCAGGATGTGCTCGATACTATTCCAATTCTTCCGCGTATGGAAAAAGTATTACTATTGTTGCGCAAAGAAATTGAAATGGCGCGACTGCAAGGTGAGATCAGGCAGGAAGTTGAAAACAAGATTCATAAAAATCAACGCGATTTTTTTCTGAAGGAACAACTAAAGGTCATCCAACGCGAGTTAGGTATAGCGAAAGATGATCGCACCGCAGATGTAGAACAATTTAAAGAGCGCATGGAACAACGCCATCCGCCTAAGCCTGTACAAAAAAGATTCGACGAAGAGCTGCAAAAATTATCCGTTCTCGAAACAGGATCACCTGAATATGGCGTTACACGCAACTATCTTGATTGGGTAACCAACGTGCCCTGGGGTGTGCAGTCAGAAGATAAACTTGATCTTAAAAAAGCCCGCCGAATTCTAAACCGCCACCACGCAGGCCTCGATGACGTAAAAGACCGAATTCTGGAGTTCCTGGCACTGGGCGCTTACCGCGGCGAGATATCAGGCTCTATTTTATTGCTGGTCGGACCACCGGGTGTCGGTAAAACATCGATTGGACGATCAATAGCTGACTCACTTGGACGTAAGTTTTATCGATTCAGCCTGGGTGGCATGCGCGATGAAGCAGAGATCAAAGGTCATAGACGAACCTATATCGGTGCAATGCCGGGCAAGCTGGTACAGGCTCTTAAAGATGTACAGGTAGATAATCCGGTAATCATGCTGGATGAAGTAGACAAGATAGGTGCATCGTTTCACGGTGATCCGGCTTCGGCACTTTTGGAGGTATTGGACCCGGAACAAAACAGTGAGTTTCTGGATCACTATCTTGATTTGCGAGTGGATCTATCAAAAGTTCTATTTGTTTGCACTGCAAATCAAATGGATACCATTCCAAGACCTCTGCTTGACCGTATGGATGACATCCGACTTGCAGGCTACCTGCCGGAAGAAAAATTCAAGATTGCGACCAAACATTTATGGCCAAGATTATTAGATCGAAACAAAGTCGCACCTTCTAAAATCAATCTGACTGACAGTGCTATCAAAACCCTGATAGAAGGTTACGCACGTGAGGCTGGAGTCAGGAATCTTGAAAAACTGTTATCAAAAATTCTGCGTAAGTCTGTGGTCAAATTACTCAGTGGCAGCAAACGAATAACCATCAATGATAAAACTTTACGTGATTTTGTCGGACAACCCATTTTCAGGCCGGAGCGACACCTTAAAGGCGTCGGTGTAATAACTGGTCTGGCATGGACTGCCATGGGTGGTGCTACCCTGCCAATAGAGGCTACAGTGGTTCGCACCGATAAAGCGGGCTTCAAACTCACCGGCAACCTTGGTGCGGTCATGAAAGAATCCGCAGAAATTGCTTATAGCTACGTCACTTCAAATCTATCGAAGTACAAAATCAAATCAGATATCAGTAAAGATGCTTTTGTACATCTGCATGTGCCAGAGGGCGCTACTCCTAAAGATGGCCCGAGTGCAGGCATCACCATGGCAACAGCATTACTCTCGCTGGCACTAGACAAACAGATTAAAGCCAATGTTGCCATGACTGGCGAGCTTACCCTTACCGGCCAGGTGCTTCCGGTTGGCGGAATCAAGGAGAAACTAATCGCAGCCAAGAGACTCGGCATCAAAACAGCCATCCTGCCGTTTGACAACAAGCGCGATTACGATGAACTTTCAGCCTCGGTGAGGCGCGGTATTAAAGTTCATTTTGCAGAAACATTTGAAGACGTTAGCGAAATTGTATTTAAGGGTGCTTACCTGAAGTAAGCCTCATTGTAATTCTGGCGACTTAAGTCTTAAAATTTATCTGGTAAAGCTTGTCTGGTAAAATTTGTCTAGTAAAGTTTATCTAGGAACCAGAGGTGTGCAAAACTGCAGCCTCTGACACGGTATTTCTCTGCCATGGGTAAGGGCTGACACTACCCTCTATCTTTTGCAAATACTGATTTAGTTCTTCCTTGTCACCAACCAACTGCAGCACGTAGGCTATAACGTTATCTGCTATTCCCCTCTGCCAGCTACCCAGCTCGTGATTATCCTTTTGATAGTTTCGCAACTGTTTGTATAAATCAGCCACAACCAGCGACTGCGATGAGTCAATGCCAGACGACATATCGCTAAAACCCAAACATTCAACATGGGTAATAATTTTTGCAATCGCAACAGTCGCATCGGACCTGCCGTCAACTGCCGTCTCAATAACTGATACGAACTGATTAGCTTTGGATGTCGAGAGAACTAAAAAACGCGCAGCTGCCATTACACCATGCAGATGACGTGGATCATTCTGCAGTAACAAAGCCAGACTGCTAAACAGATGCTCATCACTGAGACCCGTAAAGCCTTTCGCCATCAGTAACCCGCACAGTGCTTCCTGATCATTGGGTTTGAGCCTGAGAGCTGCATTAAAATGTTTAAACGCCTGTGCCATTGTTTTTGCAACCTGCTCATCAAGCACACCTCCCAGCTGCAATCCGAGTCGCTTCGCAAGACACAGCTTTACATGCCCCATCAAAATATGGCTGTCAGCGTCTTTAGGGTTCGCATTGATGATTGATTGCAGCGCACGCTCGTTGACAGAGCTATAGTTCAGATTGGCAAAGAATCCCTGCCGCTCTGCCGGTGTCATTGCACCAAGCTTTGCACTGAGATCCTCCCAACCACCACTCTTGATTAAATTAATCGCAAAGACAGCGTCGCGCGGTGATACCGCAAAATCATGACTTAGTCGGCTGCAGAAACGTCCGACTCTTTGCGGCGCAGACTCATTGCTATGCGCCTGCATCGCTTCATCTTCGGTTGCGTACGCATTGATAAACCACGCACTAAAGTTGGCCACCGCCATTGTCAGGCAAGAGGCAATTAACACATCGATACCCGGAGTGAACCACTGAAGGGCCGCAAACACAGTGCACAACAAGATGGCAAACAAAGCGAATGAGGTTTTGCGCAAATCGAGTCTGTCTACCAGAAGACAGACTACTGCGATACAGGGAATGGCAACCAGATAATTCACAGACTAGCTCCGGAGCTGTGTTTTCACAGCAATTTAGCAAGGCCCGATAGTACCGTAACTCACATTTTTTCGCTGTGACAAACCAGCGATTTAACTCAATGTGCACAAGCCCGCAATGAATTATGACTGCAGTTTGCGGTTAATCTAAATTGTTCTATGATCCGGGTCCGGAATAGAAGTGACACACATCACATTGTTGAAACATGTTCATTCAACTAATACATGCCTTACCATCGTCTCAGCTCAATCGTTTCAGCCATTGGGCGAAGCTGCAGTTGATACAGCTACAGCAGAACTACCACGCCCCTGCACTTTCAGCTCATGATCGTTGCGGTGCTGCGCACCATATCTCAGAAATAAGTACACAGTAATCTGGACACCAAATATCAACGAGGCAAGGCAGAGGTGCAAAGGTTGTACAAAAGCCGGTATAGCCATATGGTTCATAATCACACCGATAACCACCGTCGATACAATCAACACCCCCTGAGCAATACCAAACTGCCGCATCGGGTTGGACTTTGGAATATGTTGCCAGATCTGATAAACCAGCCAGCAGTTAACCAACAAAATCAGCCATGAAAACGAACGATGTACCAGAAAGATAAGTGGCAATTGTTCTATCCAGATACTTCTTGCGGCCTCACTGCGAGCAATGATGTCTATGGCTTCTCGAACCTGCGTACCCATGACCATTTGCAGTAATGTCATGCCCATCGCAACAGCAAGTACATTACTAAATACCGCTGGCAATTTATGCATCCCCTGATTGGGTATAACCTCACGCTGCGATCTCATGACTGCCCAGATCAACATCGCTACAATTGCCTGTGCCAACAGCATGTGCAAGGTAACCATACCCGGATGCAGATTACTTGCGACTACACGAGAACCCAGCCAGCCTTGAAAAACTACCGCAAGGAATGCTGCAACAGAAAGTCGGGTAACGAGGTTATTGTGTTTTCGAAAGTGACGAGACGCAAGCATTGTTAGAAAAATTAAAATACCTATCAACACGCCAGTTAAACGATTGGTATATTCAATCCAGGTTTTGGTGGCGTTGAATTTGGTTTCCGCGTATCCGCGCTCAGCATAAATTTGTTGGTAGTTGTCAGGTAACTGACTCTCATTTACAGGTGGTATCCATTGCCCAAAACACGTCGGCCAGTCCGGACACCCCATGCCAGACCCGGTCGCACGCACCGCCCCGGCGACAAGAATTAAAAAGTACACTGCCGCAACAGTGAGCATGCCAAGACGGCGGAATCGCCTTACTCTTAGTTCATGCATTTCAGGCTCGGGCATTTTGGGCTTGGGCATTTCGGGTTCGAGCATTTCGGGATCAGGCACATTGGTTACATTCACACTGGACTCATTCGTTTTTGCTTCGCTTATATCCATATTCATATAGCGCAAATCCAGGATTCATTCACCGGCAGCATTGCAGCGCCTGATTTATGTGTTAATTTTTTGGCAGAAGCTCTATTTTTTGATCCGGGACACTGTGAAAATGCTCTATAGTTACCAAAGCAGAACGCGTCCATCATCGGGTGTGACCGGATACTTCAAGTATAACCCGAAGCGGCCCGCAGGCATCTAATGTTGCTGCTAATTTGAATGCAATTTCTGTATTTAACAGGCTTCGTTTACCAGTTTTCATATGGCCGATTTTCATATGGCTGTTTTCATATGGCCAAAGCAGTACAACGAAGCTGCTACACCGGAGCAGTCAAGTCATAAAGGCAGCACATTAAGTATGCGACAAAAAGAACCACATTCGAATCCAGACCTCCAGTCACTGCTGAACCTGCGATTTACTCCAGCAAATTTCAGCTTGCTGCAATCATTCGAGCAACCGGAGAACCTCACGCCAGTAATGCAGATCTACGCAGATCAGCTACTTGCCATCGGGTTTGTGTTCTCGCATGAGATCCTGGTTGAACAATGCATAGGGAAATGGCCGGATCAATCAGCCCGCATACTGGTTTTCCAAAATAGCGCTGAAAGCGGCTACGCCATACTGACAGATTTGTACCACCAGAAAAGCTGGGTGTACTTTACACACTACTTCGCCCACGACCGCAGAGCCATCACTACCTGCCAACCTGGCGCGTTGCAAATGAAAGCAACAGAACAGTTAACTTCTACTGCCGATTTCGCCTTACAGAACACCAGCAATACCAGCCTTAAACCTGCAGGCATTAAATCTCAAAGTCTCAATACACAATGGAATAAGCATCTGTCTTTTATATTGGCAAAATATCCCACCGAAAAAGCCTTACTGCTGGACCCGGATCAGCACCTGAATGCGGAGCGGGCAGCGTATCAAAAGTACACAGACCTGCTTCTGGATTGCGTGATACTCAGACAGTCTGATACACAACTTGTTGGATTTACTCATACGGGGGTCAGTAGTTTCTATTCGGCCATAACTTCAACATCAGCCAAAAGGCCAAACCCAAAGGTCGAGAAACTTGTTGGCCAAAGCGGTAAGTTTGCATTGACTGAAAAACTGAATTATCGCAATGCCGCACTCACTGCAAGCGCTCTTGTGTTTGCAGTGCTTGCGTACACTGTCACTACTTTTACTTCAAACAATAACCCTTCAAACAATGGCTCAGGTAAACCGCCGACCGTCGCAGCAGTCGGCGCGGCAGCAACGGCAATCGACAATCCCACCGCAGATCAACCCAGGGTCTCTGTCACACCAGCTGCAATAGATCAAAATTTATCTAACCTAGCACCTGCCCCTTCTGTTGATGAAGCCCTATCCATCGCGCCAGACGAACCCGCAGAACAGAAACCTGAGCAATTTATTATCGCTTCAGAAGAAGACGAAATGTGGCGCATTGCAGTAGAAAACGCAGAGTTCTATCTCATGTCTAACGATGGTGATCCTGCACCATGGATTCGCACCGCGCGTAAAATGGCGGCAGGATTTACCGGCGAAGACCCCAGACTTGCGCGCACTTACTTTCTAGCTGCACTGTTAGAAGGCGACCCTAAAATCGCAGAGCAGCAGTACAACAGAGCACTAAGTATTCAAACCAAGGCGCTTGGTCTCTACCACACAGAAACTGCACAAACACTCGAGGCACTCGCTTGGGTAGCCGAAGATGCAAGAGATGATCTTGAAGAAGCGATCACTCATCAGAAACTGGCACTCAATGTATATCGCAGCATATTTGGAGAAGAAGCGGAGGATACCCGTGCCGCGCGTTGGAAGCTGCAATACTTTGAAGATCGACTGGAAGGCAGACGACCTAAATCAGATGACAACCGCAGATTACTTCCCGCGCTTGCAAGATTTGCCCGCTAGTGGGGCAGCTAAAGCCGTTGCTGTGAAAGTTATCTTGTCAAGTGCCAGAACACCTGGTGAAAACTGACAACCTAATAAGGCTGCGTTCTTATCGTTGATAATTAACTAGATGCTTACGACTTTCGCTCGATAAAACTTTCAATCGCTTCAACACTCAACAATCCCGGATTACTACCCAGCAATTCGCCTTCCGGATCGAATAGCAAGTAGGTAGGCGTGCCGCGAAGCGACTCTTCTGTCATACCAAAATAATAAGAGGAAATTATCAGACTATCTGCCACATAGCTTGGAAAGGTCGGATTAGTTTCGTCGATATATCGCTGAACAGCCTCACGACGTCCCATACCATCCAATGCGACGCCGATAACCTCTGCAGTCGTATCTTTATGCTTATCATGGAAAGCAGACATATCAGGCTTCTGAATCTTGCAGATATGGCAAGTGGTGGCCCAGATCATAACGAGTGTCCATTTGCCATTGCCAGTCAGGTCTTCGAGATTGAGGCTTTCACCTGTCTCTACCGATTGCATCTCCATCGCGTTGGCAGCGCTGCCTGCAACTAAAAACAGGCCCATAAAAACCTGTAACAAGACTAACCTGATCTTGGTTTTGCTGATCATTGACATAATCGGTTTCTCTTAAGAATCAAGCATATGATGGCAAGGACGATTTAAAGTTCTCTTCGATTTCGTGACGAAGCGAAAAAAAACACCGCCCGCCCATCGTTTGATGTTTACCCAAACACAACACTCGCCACACAATTTGCGCGCCATCTGAGCTGCGCGACTGCTCAAAGGCCATACACAAAGGCCATGCCCAAAGCGATGGCTATCAGACGACATTTTCGTCTTGCAGTACAGACAGTTCCTTATCACTAATACCAAGAAACCCCGTCAGCACTTCTTTCGTGTGTTCACCCAGTTCCGGTCCGCCGCGATCGGTCCTGCCAGGAGTTTCGGACAGGCGTGGATGAATTGCAGCTACCTCCAGTTCCCCACCTGCGTAATTTACCGGTTCAAATAGACCACGTGCCCGATAGTGAGGATCATTGAACATATCTTCGACACTATATATAGGCCCCCCGGGCACAGACGCATCTGCCAGAATCTCGAGCACCTCAGCTGAAGGATACAGAGCCACCCAATCACTTATTGCCTGGTCTATTTCCGCTTCGTGTAAAACCCGACCGGCATTGTCAGCCAGACGTTCGTCATTGGCGAGATCTTCTCTCCCCGCACAGATCATCAGACGTTTAAATATAGAGTCACCGTTGCCTCCTATCACAACGTATTTATTATCAGCACATAGATAAGTATTGGTCGGAACAATACCGGTTAGTGTTGACCCTGATGGTTCTCTTATGACCTTTTCCGCTGAATACTCCGGTACAACCGACTCCATCATGTTGTACACAGACTCAAATATAGACACATCAACCACCTGACCACGACCGGACTTTACACGACCAAACAATGCCAGCAACACGCCGATAACAGCGTGCATCGAAGCAAGCGTATCACCCAGACTTAAATTGGGTCTTACTGGTGGACGGTCTTTAAAACCATTGATATAACGAAATCCACCATACGCTTCGCAGGCAGAAGCATACCCCGGTTGCGATGCACGCGGACCATCCTGCCCGTAGCCACTAACTCGGGCAAAGATCAATTGTGGATGCGAACCGTGCAAGACTTCAGGGCACATACCCCACTTTTCAAGCGTACCAGGACGGAAGTTTTCAACCACAACATCGACTTCACCCATTAGCCGCTTAACAAGTGCTCTGCCCTTGTCTGTTCGCAGGTTTACGGTGACGGATTTTTTATTGCGCGCAATACTTTGCCACCAGTACGAAGTTCCGTTTGCATCAAGCTTGCGCCAGCCGCGTATTGCATCTCCAGTTTCAGGAGGTTCGACCTTAATCACCTCTGCTCCAAAGTAAGCCAATACACAGCTGGCTTGCGGCCCGGCTATCAACTGACCAAGTTCAAGCACTTTGATTCCGGCAAGCGGGCGTTGATCATTTTGCAAAGTAAGTTCTCCGCGAATCTGACATATCGATTGCACTCTTGACCACTGTTAACAGCAAAGCCACTACCACTATACAGTCGGCAGCGAGGAATATTCAGTGCCGCAAATTCTGCCCACGCCGAGCATCCCGGTCGGCATTTTTTACGTAATGGTGGGAATCACAACTAATATCCGTGTATGCAGACATACGTATTGTGCAACTCTCCACACTGGTGGAGCGGTTCAATCTTGTTCATTCCAGACAATTAGAACAGATGGGGTTCACAGATTTACTCATGCCTCCAATCGTCAAGATCCGGTATTTGCAATGTGGTCCATGCATCTTATTCATGCAATCTGTCTAGTAAATGACTGTATTTGTTACATTTAATATCCTAATTGTACAGATTTTAAGAAAATCCAAACTGCTGTAACGCTGAAAACGCAATGGTTTGTCAATACAGGAAAGGTTCATTTCAAGGGATGAATCTCATTGAATAACCCATGAAAACTGTTACTATTTCGCCATCAGAGTGACTAAACGGATACATTCTGAAACAGATTGTCAATTTTATGACGACCCGCGAAGAATCTACCAGCGTTGTCGATTAACCTTGACCGCTTCTGTACTGCCCTTCACGCGGGCAAACGTTAGGACAGGCTAATCGAGCGCTAACATTGACCCGGAGGTTGATGTGCGTCGTAATTGGAAGTTATCGCTGCATGAACACAACTCAAAGTAACGACAACAAACGCGCCGGAACACGCCGTGTGACGAGTAAACGCTCGTCTGCAGAACGCCGAGTGCTGGTTTGCGACTTGAGTAATGCCCACGCTGAACTATCTAATGTTGTCGAATCCGCTGGCTGGAAAGTCGACAGCGCTGAGACCACGGTTGCTGCAGAAAAGTTTCTTTACCACAACGAATACCACGTAGGTTTGGTGATCATTAAGACTAATGATCAAGTGGAGGCGCTGGATGACTTACTGACCAAACATCAATTGCACTGGGTTGCCGTCGTTGAAGCTAAGCTGATTGGCGAGATACCTGTTGCTGCATTGATATCAGATCACTGCTATGACTATCACACACTACCGTGCGATGAACCAAAACTGCTTGCAACTCTGGGCCATGCCTACGGCATGTCTGTCTTGCGACCCAAGCCTGCGACGCAGGACATCATGGCTGATGAAGACACCAAAATGGTGGGCAAGAGCGATTCAATGCTTAGCCTCTACGCCACGATAAAGAAGTCCGCAAGAGTAGATGCCCCGGTAATGATTACAGGTGAGACCGGCACCGGTAAAGAACTGGTGGGCCGGGCACTGCACACTCAGTCACCTCGTGCTGAAGGCCCGTTTGTCACAGTAAGTTGTGCAACGATTCCGGACAATCAAATTGGCGATGTGTTGTTTGGCACAGATTCAGAATCAGGCAAGCTTGAAGACGCTAATGGCGGATCATTGTTTCTTGATTCGATCACTGACTTGCCAGCAACGCAACAAATGCTGCTGCTACGCTTTATGCAGTCAGGTCAGATAGAAGATCACAGAGGTGGTCAGCGCAGTATTGATGTACGAATCATCACCTCAAGTCACAACAGTATCGATGAGGCTGTCAAAAACGGCGTTTTCCGTGAGGACCTCTACTACCGATTAAACATCCTGCACATCGAGATTCCGGCACTGCGCGATCGCATTGGAGATGTCGACAGCCTCGCGCAGTTTTTCTTTGAAAAGTTTTCATCAGAGTCTCCCGGACGTATCAAAGGATTTTCACAACAAGCAAAGATCGCCATGCATCAGCATCATTGGCCTGGCAATGTACGCGAGTTGCTAAACCGGGTTCGTCAATCGATGGTTATGTGCGAGAGTAGTTTGATTCAGGCAATGGATCTTGGGCTCGGTTCGCAAGGCGGCGGTGAAGGCGAGAACGATGCACCAACCAATCTTGATGAAGTACGTGCAAAAGCCGAAGGTGACTTTATCCGCAAGGCACTTGAGCGCAACTACAACAATGTCACTGAAACTGCAGGTCAGCTAGGTGTATCGCGTGTGACACTCTATCGTCTGATGAAAAAGTACGGTGTTAACATTGCAGGCAGCGGCCGCAGAAATGCTGCAACCAGCAAGTAGTCGTCAGCGAACAACATAGTACACTCTAAAAACCGGATCTTTGATCCGGTTTTTTTTGCCTATTTATAACCAAGAAGGGCGGGGGATTGGCTAATCCAGATATCGCGCGACATTAGCGCGCTGCAGCCATTTTTCTATAAACCTTTCAACGCCTGCCTCCGCTGCCAGACCAAACTTCTGGGGCAGAGATTTTTTGCTTTCAAATTTCACCCGGTAAACATCTGCCGTGTCACAACTATTAACGATGTACTCGTCACTGGTCATCACTTCATCTACCAATTGCTTATTGATCGCAGCCTGGCCACTCCAGGTCTCACCGGTCGCCACTGAGGCGATATCGGTTTGCGGTCGGAACCTCGAAATAAAGTTCTTAAACTGATCGTGAATGATCTGGATATCTGCGAGAAACTTCTCTCGACCTTTATCGGTATTCTCTCCCATCACCGTTAGAGTTCTTTTATATTCTCCCGCCGTTAACAGCTCCACGTCTACGTCATATTTTTTCAATAAACGATGAATATTCGGTATCTGCGCCATCACACCGATAGAACCAATGATTGCAAAGGGTGCGGCAATAATTTTATTCGCTACACACGCCATTAAATAACCACCGCTGGCAGCGACCTTGTCAACACAGACTGTCAGCGCGACATTTTTATTTCTGACCCGCTCCAGCTGTGCTGCAGCCAAGCCGTAGCCGTGTACCGTGCCACCACCACTTTCTATATTGACCAATACTTCATCGTAAACATCAGCTATCGATAAAACCGTGGTCACTTCACGCCGCAAACTGCTGACCTGGCTAGCCTTAATATCACCCTTAAAATCAAGCACAAACATTCGCTTGCGTTTCTTTTCATCGACAATGGTCTCTCCATCACCACGATTCTTTGCAGCAATTTTAGATGCTTTCTTTTGTTCTTTGGATTCCAGCTTTTTTTGTTTTTTCTTATTCTTGAAAGTGTTTTTCAGGTCATCACCATCAAGCACGACCGCATACATGGCGTCTTTATTGTTTTCCAACACTTCATTAATATGAGTTACTGTGATACTGCCCTTCTCTCTTCTGCCTTTGCCGCCAAACATGGACATGATAAATATCACTACCAAAAGCAAAAAAAAGAATGTCAGTATCTTGGCCAGAAAAAGACCGTAACTCAAAAAAAACTCGCCCACTTTTTTATCCCGTAACCTGTTTTATATCGAACCAAGCCAATCACTTACGATTGGACCGATCTGCTGATAGGCCAACCCGCTTATGAACCAGCCTGCTTATGAACCAGCCCTGGTAATAAACCAACATTGATGTATTTTGGCATTTCTCGCGAAATCTCGCTGGATACTCCATTTCGAGCGATCCTCAATGCGGTATTTCTCTGACACAGTTGGTGCCAACTTGAAGCGCCGGTAATTATTTGAAAATATCAGCGTACCAGTGTCGCTGAGTATAGCCATACAATCGTCAATCATCGACTCATGGTTTTTTTGAACATCCCAATCCTGCTCCATAGACGTAGAGTTTGAAAATGTCGGTGGATCGAGAAAAATCAAATCAAACTTTTCGCTGGATTTTGCCTGTAATCGGACCCACTCGCTACAGTCTGCCTTGATCAGTTCATGTTTGTCGAAATCAAGTTTGTTGAGCTGATAGTTGTTCCGGGCCCAATCGATGTAACGCGGTGATAAATCCACACTGACACTCGATACGGCACCACCCATTGCCGCATGCACAGTTGCGGTCGATGTGTAGCAATAGAGATTCAGAAATCGTTTGCCCTTTGCATTACTGGCAATCCACTGCCTGACTTTACGATGATCCAGAAATAGCCCGGTATCGAGGTAGTCGTGCAGGTTAACCAATAGACGGCAATCACCTTCAGCAACTTCATGGTAGCGATTGGTTTTCTCAACACGCTGATACTGCGACTCACCGCGCTGGCGCTGCCGGCGTTTAATAGCAAGATTATCTGGCGTACACACCAACAGTTCACAGACAATCGGGGCTGCGGCGTCTATCCGATGCTGCGCCAACACAGGGTCAATATGAGAAGGGGCTCGATACTCCTGCAAGCTAACCGCGAACCCGTTTTTGGTTGTATAGACGTCCAATGCAAAGGCAAAGTCAGGCAGATCGGCATCATATACTCGATAGTTGCTAACGGAGGCAGATCTCAACCATCCCTTAAGGGCTCGAATATTTTTTTTCAAGCGACCGCGAAACGGTTCGACATCAACCGCATTTTTACCGCGCCCTACCTGCTGCCAAACGCTATTTGCGTCAGGTGAATCGGTATCTACTGCATTCCTTTGGCTGTTAGCACGATTCGAGTTATCCACTTTTAATTTATCTGCATTTGTAAGCGGGGGCAGAGTTGATTTGAATAGCTTGCAGTCAATATCACCATTGCGGCACTCAAGAATCACTTGCCTCGACAGACCGGTCCGATGAAATAGCGCGGGATTACCAGTAAACAGAGCAAGATCCCAATTAGGTAATTTGCGCCGCAGGGTCCTGCCAAGCTTGCTGTAGAAAACCCCAATCGTACTTTCATCCTCGAGTCGCTCACCATAAGGCGGGTTGACTGCAAGCAGCCCCGGACCATTTTCAATTGGTTCTTCATCCGCAAAAAAGTCAGCCTGTTTGACAGTAATCACACTCTCAAGGCCTGCCGCCGCAATATTGGCTTTTGTCGCATCAACTGCTTTTGAATCAATATCAAAACCGGTAATTTCAGGGATGTTGTTCAGCCCATTTTTCTTATTTTCTTGTGCCTGCGCTAGCACTGCCTGCCAGAGTTCATTGTCATGGTGACGCCAGGCCAGAAACCCGAAGTAGTCCCGGTTTAAACCAGGCGCGTAGTTACCCGCCATCATTGCCGCTTCAATAAGCAGAGTGCCCGATCCACACATCGGATCAATCAGTGGTGCACCTCGACTGGCCAACGACTGCCAACCGGTCTTGAGCAATATACAGGCTGCAAGGTTCTCTTTTAAAGGGGCTTGAGCACCAAGCTTACGGTAGTTTCGACGATGCAGACTGCTGCCTGCCATATCGAGACTGATGCGCGCCCTGTTCTTAAAAAGATAGATATTAATACGGATATCAGGAGCGTCGCGATCAACTCCGGGTCGCTGCCCTTGCTCTTCTCTGAATTGATCTACCACCGCATCTTTAGTCAGCTGCGCACCGTACTGGCTATGAGTAATGCAAGAGCTCTGACAGAAAAAATCAACAGCCAGTGTACCGTCTACCTCTAAATGCTCGTCCCATCGAACTTGCTTTATGGCTTCGTAGTAACTTTTTTCATCCTGAATTTTGAAAGCAGCAAGCGGATACAGCACTCGATTGGCGACACGCGACCAAAGGCAGACGTGATAAATATCGGCAATCGATAAATCACAATCCACGCCCGCTCGCCGTACTTTAAGCGTTGCGGCACCTGTGAGGCCCAGTCCCTTAAGTTCGTGTAAAAGCAGCGGCTCCATACCCGCGGGACAGGCGATAAAACACTTTTTAAATGCGGTGGAGGCCAATGGTTACGTGTCAATAGAAGGGAGGCAACACACTACCTTGCAGCGCATGTCAGGTAAAGTGCCATTGCGGCACTGTCCGACTCCATGGAACGGTATTGCGGACGGCGTATAGACCAGTCCCTTATGCCGAAAACATTCGCAGTTCCGACCCCTACTAGATACCCCACACTAGATACCCAATACCTATCCTGGTCAGTTTACTCGTCTGTCGACTTCGGGCCACACATTGCCGAGCTCTGTGATCGGGCCACCGGGTCCCACTCTGCTGTATCTTGCAGTTATTTCCCGCAACCGATCAGCAAGACCGGTATCAACCTGGGACCAGTCAAATCGCCATTGCCAGTTGCCGTCAATCGTGCCAGGCAAATTCATTCGATTACCGTCACCCAGACCCATAATATCCTGCATTGGAAAAACAGCGGTTTTAGCCACTGACATCATCGCACTTCGTATTAGCGACCACGGCATATCATGATCGCTACACTCAAGATAACCACGCACCTGTTGTCTGGCGCTGTCGCTTTCTGACTGATACCAAGAGACTGTGGTGTCGTTATCGTGGGTGCCAGTGTACACAACCATATCTTCACTATGATTATGAGGCAGGTGATGGTTGTGATCATCACCATCAAAGGCAAACTGCAATACCTTCATACCAGGCAATGAAAATTGTTTTCGAAGCTGATCAACTTCTGAAGTTATGATACCCAGATCTTCAGCTACAAGCGGCATATCTGTAAATTGCTGCTGTATCTTTGACAGTAACTCAAGCCCCGGTGTTTTAATCCACTGCCCGTCCTTGGCAGTAGAGGAAGACGCTGGAACTTCCCAACATGACTCCAAACCACGAAAGTGATCTATGCGGACCATATCAAATAGACTGAAATGAGTTCTGAGCCGATCAGTCCACCATAAAAAGTTGGTTTTTTTCAACGCATCCCAGTCATACAGTGGGTTGCCCCACAGCTGGCCCTCATCAGTGAACGCATCGGGTGGTACACCTGCAACCACACTGCCCACGCCATCTTCATCTACGGTAAAAACATCTCTGTGCGCCCAGACATCCGCGCTGTCTTCAGAAACAAATATCGGTAAATCTCCGAATATATATACACCATGACTATGCGCAAACCGACGCAGCTCACGCCATTGCCGGAAGAACACATACTGTTCAAACTTACGCAGTTCCAGTTTTTCTTCAGACCCCTTAAGTGCCGCAGCAACAGCTATTGGATCACAGCGCCGAAGATCTTCGGGCCAGTCCTTCCAGCCTGCACCATTCTCGAGCTCTTTTAATACGATAAAATTGGCATAGTCTTCAATCCAGTAGCTTTGCCCACTCACAAACCGTTCAAAGTCGCTTCTGGTTGTTTCATCTATGGCTTCAAGCGCATGACGACAGGCTCTTTCCAGTGTTTGCATGCGCCACTGCTTTGTAGGTTCAGCTGTTTGCCAGATATCTGCTTCAAGCCAACCCTTATCTAGCAACCAATCAAGACTGATAAGCAATGTATTACCGGCATGCGTAGATAGGCATTGATACGGACTGCCATCGTCGTGAGTTAAACCCAATGGCATCATCTGCCAGATGGTCTGCCCGGCCGCTGCCAAAAACTCTACAAAACGATAAGCTTCATGAGAAAAATCACCCGCACACCAAGGCCCGGGCAGCGATGTTGGGTGAAGCAGAACGCCGCTGCGACGATCTTCAAAGGGACTGTGTAGTTTCACACGGGTGACACTCGTTGTTTTAAACTACACGATGCAACGATTGACCCAACATGTCCGGTGTAATCAACGCTATTCCATTTGGAGATACGTGATACTTCTGTCTGTCAGACTCCACATCTACACCGATTTTAGTGCCTTCAGGTATGACGCAACCTTTATCCACTACCGCGTTTCGAATTTCACAATTGCTGCTAACTACGACGTCGGGCAACAGAACCGAGCGCTCCACAGTGGAAAATTCATCAACCGTGACGTTAGAAAACAACAAAGACTGAAGCACTTCTGCGCCGGAAATAATGCAGCCCCCGGACACCATCGAATCCATCGCGACACCTTTCTTCTCCTGCGTATTAAATACAAACTTGGCTGGCGGCACTTGTTCCTGATGAGTCCATATTGGCCAGTCTTTATCATACAAATTCAAATCGGGTATCACGTTAGTCAGTTCAAGATTAGCCTGCCAGAAAGAATCCACTGTACCGACATCTTTCCAGTAGCTCTGCTCTCCGCTTTGTTTGTCAAGAAACGAGTAACCAAATACCTTACTGGTCTCAATCACTTTAGGGATAATGTCCTTACCAAAATCGTGCGATGAATTTTTGTCGTTATGATCATTGATTAACTCACGAATGAGAAACTCTACATCAAATATGTATATGCCCATTGAAGCGAGGGAAATTCCTGGCTTGTTTTCAAGCTCTGCAGGATGCTCGGGTTTTTCCTGAAACGCTTTGATGGAGCCATCCTCGGCCATATCCATCACGCCAAATGCACCGGCATCGGCAACTGGCACTTCTATGCAACCAACGGTCAGGTCCGACTGCTGTGCAACGTGATAGGCGAGCATCGGACCATAGTCCATCTTGTAAACATGATCACCTGCCAGCACCACAACGTGTTTGGGTCCCAGGCTGCGGATGATATCGATGTTTTGAAATACTGCATCGGCCGTACCTTCGTACCAGGAATTCTCGTCTGTTCTCTGTTGCGCGGGAAGTAACTCGATAAACGGACCAAAGTCACCACCGATCATGCCCCAACCACGTTGGATATGGCGGATAAGGGAATGCGCTTTGTACTGAGTCAGCACACCGACTCGTCGAATACCCGAGTTCAGGCAGTTTGAAAGCGGAAAATCAATAATACGAAACTTACCACCAAACGGCACAGCCGGCTTTGCCCGCCAGTCGGTAAGATTCTCCAGC
Source organism: uncultured Granulosicoccaceae bacterium (assembly GCA_938020525.1). Taxonomy (GTDB): domain Bacteria; phylum Pseudomonadota; class Gammaproteobacteria; order Granulosicoccales; family Granulosicoccaceae. Next base: position 19,487 of record CALIHW010000031.1, read on the forward strand.
CGGGAGCCACGACCCCCTGCCAGCACAAGCGCCATGGTATCGCGGGTTAGGCGACTGACAAAGCGTCCTGTTGGAGTCGGATTCTGGTTTTGTACGTTTATTGTCATTCTTGTCAACACCCCCAAAAGTCGAACTACAGCCTGACTACAATTAATCAGCGCAGATCACATACAGCCGAATCATTGTACGCCACATCACCGTATGCCCGGATGAAGTACAGCCAAGCTCAAATACGGCCAATTTCCAGCTCAGCCATTTCAAGTATAGAAGTTGCAAATCACCTATAAAAGACGCAACCTGTCGATGGTCGCAATTACAGTTCCAGGTTTTACTTAACTCTAAACTGCAGTACTCCTTCGCACCTCATACGAGATACAGATCTCAATATAACATGCCAAAGAATTCGGACAATGAGCAATACAGTCAGCACGATTCAGAGGCGCTGGAGCGGAAAAATACTGCGCGAGATTTGCGGCAAGGTTTATTAGCAGATCATGTACAGCGAATTATAGAGGCCAGGCACCATGATCCGTTTTCCATATTAGGGAAACATGCAGACTCCATAAACGTATTTATGCCGAATGCTCAGGAAGTGATTCTGGTACAGCCAGAGCGTGCACCGTCAGAGAAAGTTAGTCGTGTTTTTAAACGCCTGGACGGTACAGACTTCTTCACGCTAACAGGTAAAAATCTCCCCGGGCACTACCAACTAAGCATTCAAGACTCGAGCGAAAGTATTTACACCATTGATGATCCTTATCGATTCGGGCCTCAGATCGGGGATGTTGATCTTCACCTGTTTAACGAGGGCAAACACTGGCAACTGTACAATATATTCGGTGCACATCAGTGCACTGTTGACGACGTCAACGGAGTGCTGTTTGCCGTCTGGGCCCCGGGTGCTGAACGAATCAGTGTGGTTGGTGACTTCAATCACTGGGATGGCAGAATTCATCCGATGCGAAGTCGCGGAAAAAGCGGGGTTTGGGAATTATTTCTACCCGCCATAACCACGGGCACACGCTATAAATTTGAAATACGCGACCCACATGGAAATATTTATTTGAAGCAGGATCCATTCGCTAACGAATTCGAGCTGAGACCAGACACCGCATCAATAATCACCACAACTACATTTCAATGGACTGACAATCGCTGGCTGGATCAAAGAACGTCGTCAAATTGGCAACATACGCCTTGTTCTATCTACGAAGTGCACTTGGGCTCGTGGCAAAGAACCGATGACAATCAATTTTTAAACTACAAAACACTAGCCCATAAACTCGTAGAATACGTGCAATATATGGGGTTTACCCACATAGAATTACTGCCGATCACTGAACACCCGCTGGATGACTCATGGGGTTATCAGGTTACAGGCTACTTTGCCGCGACCAGTCGCTTCGGCACACCGGATGAACTGCGATATTTTATCAATCACTGTCATAACGCTGGTATCGGGGTTATTCTCGATTGGGTACCGGCACACTTTCCACGCGACGCACATGGTCTCGCAAGATTTGATGGTACTGCGTTGTTTGAACATGAAGATCCAAGACGCGGTGAACATCGTGACTGGGGCACGTTAATTTTTAACTATGGCCGCAATGAGGTAAGAAATTTTCTTATAGCCTCAGCACTTTACTGGCTAAAAGAATTCCATATTGATGGATTGCGTGTCGATGCAGTAGCTAGCATGTTATACCTTGACTATTCTCGCGAAGACGGTGACTGGCTACCGAATAATCTGGGTGGCAGAGAAAACCTTGAAGCAATTGAGTTCTTAAAGGAACTCAACACTGTCACGCAAACAGAGTTGCCCGGTACTTTAATTATCGCTGAAGAGAGCACCTCATGGCCTCAGGTATCAAGACCACCTGAACTCGGCGGGCTCGGTTTTACAATGAAATGGAACATGGGCTGGATGCATGATTCCCTTGAATATATGCAGCAAGATTCCGTACACCGAAAACATCATCACCACAATATGACATTTGGCTTACTCTACGCATTCACTGAGAACTTTGTCCTGCCGTACAGCCATGATGAAGTGGTACACGGAAAAGGTTCAATGCTTGCAAAAATGCCGGGAGATGACTGGCAGCAGTTTGCCAACCTGCGTTTGCTATACAGCACACAGTTTGCTATGCCTGGAAAAAAGCTGTTGTTTCAGGGACTCGAGTTTGCTCAACGGCAGGAGTGGAACTTTAAAACCGCGCTGGACTGGCACCTTGCAGACGCACCCTCTCATCGAGGCGTCATGTCGTTGGTAGCAGATCTGAACCGCTTATACCAGGAGCATCCAGCACTACATGAACTGGATTTTGACTCAGCAGGGTTTGAATGGATAAACGCAAGTGACGCAGAAAATTCGGTTTTAAGCTTCTACCGGTATTCAATTGATCGCTCAGAATCTTTAGTCGTGCTGCTTAACTGCACACCGGTACCACGAGACCTTTACGAAATTGGCGTCAACAATGACGGCACTTATATCGAAGTATTTAACTCTGATAGTGAGAGATATGGCGGTAGCAACTATGGCAATCACGAGGCAATAGTTAGTCGTCAACATGCACTGATGAACCGAGACCACTCAGTAGCGCTAAAGCTACCACCTTTGGCTGCGGTTGTTCTAAAATGCGTCTCAGTACACTAGCTAACCTAACCCTTCGGCTCGTTCTATAGCCCAAGACACGTCGTACCACTCTATAACAACCACACATTCAGTAATCTTGTGAATAAAACAAATTTACATATCCTGTTCGCATGCAGTGAGCTTACACCCTGGGTTAAAACTGGCGGGTTGGCCGATGTCTGCGGCAGCTTGCCGCAAGCGCTTAAACAAGCCGGTATCGATGTAAGAATCATCTTACCTGGCTACAAGAGCGTACTAGATAAAGTACCGCCACCTGAGTTTGTGTCCCTGCTCAAATTACCGTTAGGTACTGTAACGATATGTCGATCAAAAATCGACGATATAGATGTATTGCTAGTCAATCATGATGCGTTTACCAATCGTGCCGGTAACCCATACATGTCTGATACTGATCGCCCATGGCCGGATAACGCATTCCGTTTTGCACTATTCTCTCAGGCTGTTTGTGAGATAGCCAAGCCTTCAGGTAACTCAGACTGGCAGGCCGATATTGTTCACTGCAACGACTGGCAAACAGGTCTAGTACCCGCACTGCTGTCACAGCATGCAAACGCTCCAGCGACAGTATTTACCATCCACAATCTGGCCTATCAAGGCAACATCACGATAGCCGAATACAATCGGCTCCATCTACCAGAAGAGTTGCTAATACAGGATGGACTGGAATTCTGGGGGCAGGCAAGCTTCATCAAAGGCGGCATTGCCTATGCCGACCGTATTAATACTGTCAGTCCAACGTATGCAGAAGAAATTACCAGTAAGGAATTCGGTTGCGGCATGGAAGGATTGCTACTGCACAGACGCAGAATCTTGTCTGGCATCCTCAACGGAATTGATTTACAAACCTGGGACCCTCAGACCGACCCTCATATAGCAACCAACTACTCTGCGAATAGACTCGAATTAAAAAATGAAAACAAGCTGGACCTGCAAAAGCAATTGAACCTTACTGCTGACCCCGATACTGTACTTTTTGGTGTGATCAGCCGACTTGCAGTACAGAAAGGAATTGATTTGATCATCAATGCCATCGAACAGTTACACGACCAAAATTTCCAACTGGCATTGCTTGGCTCGGGAGACTCTGCTCTACAAGAACAACTAAAGGTACTGAGCGATGCTTTTCCGGAACGTATTGCCACGATATTCGGATTTGACGAAAAGCTGTCCCACAAAATCGAGGCCGGCGCTGATGTTTTCCTGATGCCATCGCGCTACGAGCCGTGCGGACTGAATCAGATGTACAGCCACAGATATGGAACGCTGCCACTGGTCAACCGAGTAGGTGGATTAGCTGACACAGTTGTTGATTACACCGGCGACGCCACGAGCAATACAAAAGACGCTAACGGTTTTGTTATCGACTCTGCAGATGCCGAGTTGCTAAGTCGCGGTATGCTTAAAGCAATTGCATGCTTCGACGATAAAAGCACCTGGCTGCAACTACAACAAAACGCAATGATGGCGGACTACAGCTGGGCGGAAAGCGCTTCTCACTACATTCGTATGTATGAGGATATTGCCGCCTAGCTCACCAACAAAATATCAGTGAAATCAAATCACTGATATGCAGAGTTCCCGGCCATGTTCCGGGCCATATGGACTTACAAAGAATCAAATGCTTTGGTAAATCCTCGCAATGAAATATCGATATCTATCGGCCCCGCTCCCTCTGCCGCAACTGTGACTTTTGCCGTATTTCCACGCTTTAAGCTTGATATAACATCTGTGCTAAGTGGTTCTCTGACCAAACAGCCGTGTTGCTGGCAGATTCGAAAAGGTGCACCGCGCTCCTCTCCTTCGTCTATTTTCAGCCGCAGTCCGAACTCAAGCAAGACACCCAGCGGAGTTATAATGTCAGCCACTGCAGCGATTTTAACGCCCTCTATTTCGGCACTTTCTTCATCAACTTTCCTAACAACAAATTCTATCGCTGGTGAACCCTGCGGATCTTTGCCTAGCTGCGTCATCGCACACGATCCATTCCCTGCGGGATCACATATCACACCCCAATCACCAATCTGGGTGACTTCAGGCTGCTCTGCTGGTGCTGCCGGCTCTTCAGTTTCAGCTGCGAGGTCACTAATTTTCTGTGCGTGCACCGGAACTAACGGCAGGGTTGTCACCACCAGCGCGCCAATCAAAAGTTTTAGCTTATTCATTAACAACTCCCGTAAATTTTTAAGCACAAGTTCTATGCAGCCTATTGTCTACGCAATGCAAAGGTGAATGTGCAATGCTGCCGATCTGTAAGATCAATTCGAAAATTAAAGGTTCACTAAATACCGGAGCATCCCGCTAATAACACCAGGAGTCTGCGCGGTAGCAGTCTGCGTAGCGAGAACGTGCCATGCGAGGACCCGGTTCAGTCCTCAATTAGGCTACGATCATTTGAGGCGCATAGTTATTCATAACGTTACGAATACGATCGATCATTAACATTGCCATGGCTCACCGTCAGGGCGCGTTCGCAGTAGCAGAGGTTCTGCCGCGCAGACCCATGGCTCAAGACAACCGGGCACCGCGCCTTTGCCTGCCCTTCTTTAGAGGTGCTGCTTTATCAAACAGCTCCACCAATTGTGTGGTCATTACACTCGCAAGCTCGCTGACATTTCCAATAGTCGCTGCTCGCTTATAGTATTGGGTAACGTCATGGCCAATACCGATAGCAGTCAACTCAACATCTGGATCACTCTCGACTTGTTTGATAGCTTCCTGTAGGTGGCGCTCCAGAAATTTACCCGGATTGGCAGACAAGGTGGAATCATCGATCGGTGCACCGTCAGATATCACCATAAGAATCTTACGTCTTTCCGGCCGCCCCATTATTCTTTGATAAGCCCAGCTCAACGCTTCGCCATCTATATTTTCCTTCAGCAAACCTTTACGTAGCATTAATCCAAGATTATTTCTGCCTCGTCGCCAGGGTGTGTCAGCACTTTTATAAATAATATGACGGAGATCATTTAGCCTTCCCGGATTATGTGGCTGACCCGCTATGACCCATTTGTTTCTCGCCTGGCCGCCTTTCCATGCTCGCGTGGTAAAACCAAGCACCTCAACACTGACTCCACAGCGCTCAAGCGTATGCGCAAGCACATCAGCGCAACTCGAAGCCACAACAATTGACCTGCCATGCATCGAGCCAGAGTTATCTATCAGCAAAGTCACCACTGTGTCGCGAAATTTTGATTCTTTTTCCTGCTTAAATGATAAGGGCTGCATCGGATCTGTCACGACTCGTGTCAGTCTGGCTGTATCGAGTACACCTTCTTCCTGATCAAAGTTCCAGGAGCGGTTCTGATGTGCCAGCAGATGTCTCTGCAGGCGATTGGCAAAACGACCAATCGACGACTGCAAATCACCGACATGCTCATCCAGCCTCTCGCGCAAACGACGCAGCTCGGTGATACTGCACATATCAAGAGGCGCTACAACTTCATCAAACTCAGTGGTGTAGATGTGATACTTCTCTGCAGCCGCGCCACTGGTATCTTGTCTGGAGGCGCCGGGGGTTTCTGAAACATCGGCTCCTTCGGTTCCGGTATCGTCTTCGGGATCATCTACCGGATCACCCTCTTCACCTTCACTTTCCGGTAACTCTTCGCTGGAGTCAGACTCGCCCGGCGGCAGATCACTTTCCGAATCATCTTCCGGCAGATCCTGATCGTCAAAGTCGTCTTCCGCATCTGCGGCGTATTCACCCGCATCAGCGCTGTCGACGAAATTCATTGCGACCAGCAAATCATTGACCTCCTGTGCAAATTCTTTTTGATTGTTTTGCTTGTCACTTAATTTATCCAGCCAGTCGGGCGATATTTTCTGCAAAGTATCACTGCAATGCGACAAGACCTCCCGGGCCCGATCAGACAAAGGTCTGTTGGTCATCTTTTGTCTTAGCAGCAATGCCAGCCCTTCTGCCAAAACATCTGTATAGTCGCTATCGCTGTTTAACGCATCCAGCCGATTACCTAAACTTATCTCCAGATTACTCGCAACGCCATCGAGGTACTTTGTACCGACAGACTCAACGCGTGTTTGCTCAACCGCATCGAATAATCTTCTGGCGACCGAATCAGCCGGTGCATTGCGCTGGTGAATATCGCCATCGTGATGCGCATGCCAGAGAGCTGCAGAATCTGCCTGACCACGAGTAACCGCAACCGACTCACTACTTAAACTTTCCTGCGGCTCTGCCAGATTAGTACCACCAACATTGACTACCCCCTGACCACGTTCAAAAGTTACTGCTAACGATTCATCATGTGATACCGCACGCGCGCAGGCACTGATGGATCTCTTCAGATCATCCAGTTCAGCAGCGATTTCATTGGGTGATTTATCTGACAATTTTTAAGCCTGCCGGTTTGCAGGTAAAAAACAAAACCGGGTTATGGTTTATGCTTGATTTACTTGCAGGGAGCTGATATCAGCAGCATCTGCCGATAAATCCCGATCAAACACACGCTGATACAGTTCTTCAAGCAAGTCACGCTCTGCCGGATCGCACTTGTTCAGAAAAGTTAATTCAAACGCTAACGCCTGGTTATTAAAGAACTGTGTGTTTTGTGCCCAGGTAATAACCGTACGTGGACTCATCACCGTTGACAGATCTCCATTTCTAAATGCGGAGCGCGTAAGGTCCGCCAATGTCACCATGCGAGCTACCGTCTCTTTGCCTTCTTCGGTATTAAAGTGAGGGTTTTTCGCAAGCACAATTTCGGTTTCTTTTTCATGCTCAAGATAATTCAGAACCGTAGTGATAGACCAGCGATCCATCTGCGCCTGATTAATCTGTTGTGTGCCATGGTACAAGCCTGTTGTATCACCTAAACCAACTGTGTTGGCAGTGGCAAATAACCTGAAGCTTGGATGCGGGGTAATCACGCGACTTTGATCCAACAGGGTCAGGCGTCCAGCTGATTCAAGCACACGTTGAATGACAAACATCACATCGGGTCTGCCAGCATCATATTCATCGAATACAAGCGCCACGTTTCTTTGATACGCCCACGGCAGGATGCCGTCCTGAAATTCTGTTACCTGCTTGCCGTCTTCAAGCACGATTGCATCTTTACCAATCAAATCTATACGGCTGACATGGCTGTCGAGATTAATACGCAGGCATGGCCAGTTAAGTCTGGCAGCTACCTGTTCAATATGGGTCGACTTACCCGTGCCGTGAAAGCCACTTACCAGTACACGACGATCTGTTGCAAAGCCCGCCAGAATCGCCAAGGTCGTTGAAGGATTAAACAGGTAGTCGCTATCAAGCTCAGGAACTAAATCCGTGGTAGTCGTGAATGCCGGCACTTTCATATTGATATCAATGCCGAAAGTATCCTGCACCGAAACTTCAGTGTCAGGCACAGGGGCGTTCATGCTGGTGTCTTCTGTTTTCATAGACCAGAGTCGTCACGTAAAAATGCCCCGAACAATTTCAGGGCATTGTGTTTCAGGTGGAGTCCCACAGCAGCAATTCTACATCTGTTTACCATTTGCTGCGCGGTTTCAGGTGTCCCACATGGGAGTTTGATCACAACATGCAAATGCTGAGTATGTGCATACCTCGTCACCAACTCAAGCACCAGTCAGCTGGCAATCAATCAGCCAAAGAAAAGTCGATTTTTGCAATAACGCGGCTCGCAACAGCGAACAGCAAGCTGACGTCTTCAAATGCACACAGAATCGGTCTGCAGTTCACACAGAGACTGATACACTTGAGCTACTAATAAATTTTTTACGCAGATTCGAAAAAAAGCCGGGTCTTCAGCACATTCGGGATACCACTATGGCAGTAGGCACCACACTGTGGACATATTTCAAAAACACCTGGCAGGAGGGTAATACCCCAATACTGGGAGCAGCGGACCATGCTACCTGGCTCGGCACGCTGGTCTTTGACGGTGCACGAAAATTCGACGGTGTCTCCCCGGATCTGGATACCCACTGCGAACGCGCAAATCAGTCTGCAATCGCCATGGGATTAACACCGGGCGTTAGCACCGAAGACATGATCAATATCGCCCATGAGGGACTGACAAACTTTCCAGCCGATGCCGCGGTTTATATCCGCCCTATGTACTGGTCAAAAGAATCCGGACCAAGCGTAGTTGGCGGCGACCCGGATTCAACCGAGTTTTGCATGTGCCTGGAGGCCGTGCCTATGCCAGATGCTGAAACCGGTATGACATTGACCACCACACAGTTTTGCCGCCCGACACTGCAAATGGCATTAGTAAACGCCAAAGCAGCATGCTTGTATCCTCATAACGCACGAATGCTGCGTGAAGCCAATACGAAAGGATTTAAAAATGCTATCGTCTGTGACTCGATAGGTAATGTTGCGGAGACAGCCACCTCGAACATTATGATGGTCAAAGATGGGGAAATTTTTACCCCAGCCCCAAATGGCACTTTCTTAAATGGCATTACAAGGCAACGTATCTCCACTTTGCTGGCAAGTGAAGGAAAAACAGTAAATGAGACAACCCTGTCTGTTGCAGACTTTGCCACTGCAGACGAAATTTTTGCTACTGGCAATATTTCTAAAGTCACCCCGGTAACACAGCTCGAAGAAAGAAAACTGCAACCCGGACCGATAGCCCGTATGTGTCGGGAGCTCTACTGGGATTGGGCGCTGAGCGAGAAAGACTAGCTGAGCCTTCCCAACCAACACTATGCAATCGCAACCCGTCAATTTCAAAAAGAAAAAAACCTCGTCGTTTCAGCTAGCACATGATGATTCCGTTGTACTGTGCACTTTAAACGCACGATACATACATGCATCCCTTGGCCTGCGTTATCTGCATGCCAACATGGGAGAGCTACAAGTGAATACACAAATTCTGGAATTCACCATCAATCAACGGGTGGTGGATATTGCAGAACAGTTGCTGTCCGCCAACCCTAAAATCATCGGCTTTGGCGTCTACATCTGGAACATTAAGGAAACCACTGAACTGGTATCCTTAATTAAAAATATAAATCCCGCTATAAAAATTATTATTGGCGGTCCTGAAGTCAGCTACGAATATCAAGACACCCGAATTTTTTCCTTATGTGATTTCCTGATTACAGGCCAGGCTGACTTTAAGTTTAAAGAAGTATGCGTAGACATTCTCAGTCAAGCTGCCACCATCTCCACAACGCATCTGGAAAAAATACACAGGGCAGAAACACCATCGGTTAGGGAACTAACACTGCCGTACCACCTGTACAACGACGACGACATCAAAAACCGTGTGGTATACGTGGAAGCTTCGCGTGGCTGCCCTTTTAAGTGCGAGTTTTGCTTATCTGCACTGGATAAAACAGCCTGGCCCTTTGAGCTGGATAAACTATTGCAGGAACTCGAAGCGCTGTATATTCGGGGAGCCAGACAGTTTAAGTTTGTCGACCGTACCTTCAACCTTAAAATTTCGAATTGCACAACTATTCTTCAGTTTTTTCTGGACAAGCTGTCTACCGACATCAACCTGTTCCTGCATTTTGAAGTAATACCGGATAAATTACCTGACGCGTTAAAAGATCAAATCAAAAAATTCCCACCTGCGAGTTTGCAGTTTGAAGTGGGCATTCAAAGCTTTAACAGCTCGGTTCAGGAAATTATTAACCGCAAACAAAACATAGCAGCCACCAGAGAAAATCTTCAGTGGCTACATCAACACTCACACGCACATATACATGCCGATTTAATATTCGGTTTACCCGGAGAAACCATCGAGAGTTTTGCCGACGGTTTTAATCAGCTAGTCGACCTTAAACCAGATGAAATACAGCTCGGCATTCTGAAGCGCCTTCGCGGCAGCCCGATAATTAAACACACAGAAGAATTCAGAATGTGTTATTCGGATGAAGCACCCTATCAGCTACTACAAAATAGAGACGTTGATTTTCAAACAATGCAGAGAGTGCAGCGATTCTCACGCTACTGGGACTTGATAGCCAATTCAGGACGATTTAAAAACACACTACCAATGCTTTTGGGCAAAACACCCTTTGAACGGTTTATGAAAATTTCTGATTGCTTGTTCGACAAAACCGGCCAAACGCACAAGATTTCTTACAATCGATTACTTGTGCTGGTTTATGATGCCGCAATTGAGAACAACCTTGCCGACGAAATTGCATTAACCACAAAGCTTGCACTAGATTGTAAAAATAATGGTGACGCACACCCACCTCGATGGTTAAAGGCTCACATGCCACCCCAACATCACACCAATACTAAAATGAAAAAATCCACACCTGCACGACAGGGCCGTCACCTAACACACTAGTCTTTTAAGCCTTGAGGCATTCCTGTATGGATCCGACCAGCCTCTCGTCACAATGCCCGCAAATGCAGATTTTTTATTGCCTGCTACACTTTCCCAGATCAGGCGGCACCGCACCGGCTGACAATTCGTAAAATTATAAACATCTGAGAATAATCGATGATTGAAAACGTCACTCTACTGACACTGCTGATCTACGCGGTCATTGGCATTGTACTCGGCCTGATTCTCGGCGTGCTTCTCAAAGGACGCGGGTTTGGCTGGTTCGGCAATCTTTGCCTGGGATTACTGGGTGCTTTTCTCGGCGGCCTGGTGCTGACATTTACCTCACACGTAGTCGACAACAACGTCATGTGGAACGCTATTGCCGCCGCTGGTGGCAGTGTACTGCTCATACTGATTGTGGCAATTTTCAAGCGACGCTAGACGTCGGTACTCACGCACGTTTCTCTGGGGCCGGCATTTTGCTGGCCTTTTATAATTCCAGAACTCCATTTGAGCTGGTAATTTCAGCAATATTGACTTTACTGACAATATTGAGCCGCAAGCGCTCACAGCAATTTGCCAATTGGCTATGATGCCCTGACAGGAAAGGCTATCATATCCCTTTGTATCCCCCTTGTTTTTCAATAGATACGATCGGAGCACACCTTGGAAATCCAGTCCTGCGGCGCGGCACAAGAAGTCACCGGATCCTGCCACCTGATCAAAGTTGGCAAACAAACCGTACTTCTCGATTGCGGCTTAATACAAGGTCGTCGCAAAGACGAGAATCGCAACAGAGATCCGTTTCCATTTGACCCTGCAAAGCTCGATGCAGTGGTACTGAGCCACGCACACATTGACCATAGTGGCAGACTGCCTCTACTGATCAAAAGTGGATTCAACGGGCCAATTTACACACACAAAGCCAGCGCTGATTTGTGCGATACGCTGCTGAAAGACTCAGCTTATCTGAATTACAAGAATACCCAGTGGGAAAACAAACGCCGTGAACGGCAGGGAAAAAAACCACTCAAGCCACTTTACGAAAGAGAAGACGCAGAAAAAGCTCTGAAGCTTTTCAGCACCCTGGATTACGGTCAGACAAAAGAAATTCTACCGGGTGTAACAATCAAACTTTCAGACGCCGGGCATATCGTAGGCTCATCCATAGTCGAGCTTTGGCTAAAAGAAAATAAGCTTGAAAGAAAGGTCGTTTTCAGTGGCGACCTGGGGCATCGGGGCACTGCCATATTACGCGACTTTACGATGATCGATGAAGCGGACTTAGTGCTAATGGAAAGCACCTACGGCAGTCGATGCCACCGCCCATGGGATGAGACTTGGTCCGAGATCGACGACATCGCAGAGAAAATCCAGAAGAAACCCGGCAATGTGTTGCTGCCAGCATTTTCGGTTGGGCGCACACAAAACATTTTGTACATGTTTGCTCGAAACTACAAAAAGTGGAATTTGCAGAAGTGGCAGATTTTCCTGGATAGCCCCATGGCTATTGAAGCTACCGATATCTACCTGCGACACCACGAACTCTATGATCCCGAAGCCGCCAAATTCTGGAAAGAAAAAGGCAAACAGTTAGGGCTTCCAAACCTGCAGTACTCCAAGACCTCACAGGATTCGATGAAAATCAACCAGATGGACAGTGGTGCGATCATCATAGCCGGCAGCGGTATGATGACTGGCGGACGCATTAAGCACCACATAAAGCACAACATCTGGCGCCGCAACAGTCACTTAATTGTGACCGGTTACCAGGCACACGGCACCATGGGACGTAAACTGGTCGAAGGTGCAAAAAAGATAAATTTATGGGGTCAGAGCATTGCCGTAAAAGCTAAAATCCATACTATAGGAGGTTTGTCTGCTCACACTGATCAGAAAGGCCTGATGGACTGGTACGGCAACTTTAAAAATCGCCCACCGGTTTTTCTAGTACATGGCGAGGCAGACACCATGGAGGTTTTGCGTAAAAAACTACGCTCTGATCTCAACGCACCGGCACACATCGCACATGCAGGCAAAACGATCGATCTAAACAATATCGATCAATATAAATGAAATATTCTTCAGTATTGATTTAAATTCAGGGGTTTTCATTTTCATGGCAAAGATTGCTATTACCGGCTCTTCAGGTCTGATCGGACGAGAACTGGTAAATCAACTCACAACGCAACACGAGTTGATAAAGATAGATATTGCTGTAGATGCAGTGGGTCATGATATCGGCAACGCAGATTCCGTGAATAAGCTCACCGAAAGCTGCGAAGGTATAATCAACCTGGCGGCAGTCTCACGTGTTGCAGAGGCGCAGGAGTATCCATTGCGCGCCTGGTCGAGCAATGTCTCAGGAACGCATAACGTACTTAACTCTGCATTAACCAGCAGCTTAAAACCCTGGGTAATACATGCCAGTAGTCGCGAGGTGTATGGCAACCAACCCAGAAAGGCGATCACCGAAGACACACCAATGACGCCATTAAATATTTATGGCCGCTCAAAAGCCGCAGGTGAAAGCATGGTCTACGGCGCACAGGATGCGGGAGCTAATGTTGCGATTCTTCGTTTTGCCAATGTCTATGGCGACATACATGATTATTCGGACCGGGTAATTCCAGCCTTTTCCAGAGCAGCAGTAAACGGGTCAACACTACGGGTAGACGACGCTTCAGTGTGCATGGACTTCACACATGTTGTCGACGTCTCTAAGGGTGTTGTGAAAGTAGTTGATCAACTAATCAGTGGCGAAAAGAACCTGCCACCGATTCACTTTGCTACCGGCACAGGCACCACTCTCGGAGAACTTGCAAGACTGGCAGTCGCCGCAAGTAACAACACTTGCGAATTAAATGAGGTCGAGAAACGTGAAGCCAGCGTTGGATGCTTTATAGGCGATCCAGCACGAGCCAAATCAGTACTCGGCTGGACGCATGAAACACCGCTTCATACCGGCTTCACCGAAATGGTCGAAGCGTTTAGAAAAGCATCTTCTTAATTCCACTATCGAATAGCAACTATGTCACTAAGCAACTACAGCCCGAGAAAACGCATTCTGATCACCGGTGGCGCAGGCTTTCTTGGATCACACTTAACCGAGAAGCTCCTGAACGAAGGACATGAGGTTATTTGTGCCGACAGCCTGTTTACCGGCACAAAAGACAATATCTCTGCATTTTCAAACAACCCCTATTACGAATTTATCCGCCACGATATTACTGACCCGTTGCAGGTAGAGGTAGATGAAATCTACAACCTGGCATGCCCGGCATCCCCCATTCATTACCAACACAATCCAATTCATACGGTAAAAACTTCAGTCATGGGTGCGATCAATATGCTCGAACTTGCCAAGCATTTGAAATGTAAAATCCTGCACGCATCTACCAGTGAAGTTTATGGTGATCCAACCGTACACCCACAAACAGAAGACTATTGGGGCAATGTAAATCCAATTGGTGTTCGATCCTGCTATGACGAAGGTAAGCGCTGTGCTGAAACGCTGTTTTTCGATTTTCATCGGCAGGAAAAGATAGATATTCGCATCGTTCGAATATTTAACACCTACGGTCCGCGTATGCATCCGCAAGATGGCCGCGTCGTTTCAAACTTCATCATGCAGGCGTTACAAGGTGATCCGATTACCATCTATGGAGACGGAACGCAGTCACGTTCATTCTGTTATGTGGACGATCTAATTAATGGCTTCGTCAAGTTTATGAACCTGGAACCAGGGGCAACTGGCCCGATCAATCTGGGTAATCCAAACGAATTCACAATTAAGGAACTCGCGGAAACGGTCATTCGACTGACGAATTCAAAATCCGAGTTGATCAATAATCCTCTACCGAAAGATGACCCTCAACAAAGACAACCGGAAATTTCCTACACCAAAAAACTCATCGACTGGGAACCGCAAGTCCAGCTTGAAGAGGGCTTAAAGAAAACGATTAGCTACTTCGAGAAGTTTCTTTAACAACGTTTCTTTGAAAGAGTTTTTCTGGAAGATTACTTATTTAGATTCCGAGACCCGCTCAAAGTGTGCACGCGGGTCGAACTTCCATGTTGCTTCAAGTTTCTTTAGCTTATCTATGGACTCCAGATCGAGATTGTCTGGCACTGCCACCTGCACGATAACCAACTGATCGCCAGCTTTGGCCTTTGATTCAGATAGCCCTCTGCCCTTCACTCTCAAGCGCTTGCCGCTTCTGGTGCCAGGCGGTATTTTCAAACTGACCCTGCCCGATAGAGTTGGCACCTCTAACGTTACCCCTTCTAGTAACTCAAGCGGTGTCACAGGCACAGTTAAAATTACGTTCGACCCGTTGACATCAAACAAGTCGTGAGGCTTATGTTCGATTGTCAGAATCAGATCACCGTTGATCGCCCCCAGTCTTCCCTGCCCTCGCAGACGCAACTGCTGACCACTTGTCACTCCTGCAGGTATATTCACACTAAGCGTTTTCTCAGGATACCCGGGCACTGCAGGGACCTTTATTCGAGTCTTACCGCCTTTGAACGCATTCTCAAGCGAGACACGAACACCCAGTTGGATATCATCTCCTTTTGAATGGCGACCTCGTCGATGTTGGGCTGTGGAATTAAATCCCCTGTTAAAACCAGCCTGACCAAAGATTGATTCAAAGAAATCGCTAAAGTCACTGTTACCACCAAAGTCTCCCTGCCCGGTCCGGTTGTAGCTCCCCTGGCCGCTACGTTGGCCACCACTCCCAAAATTCCAGTCACCCTGCCAGCCCGGGGGCTTTCTAAAATCGTCTCCACCTCTGAAGCCATGCTGTTTTAACTGATCGTATTCCGCACGGCGCTTTTCGTCTTTAAGTACTTCATACGCTTCGCTTACAGACTTAAATTTTTCTTCGGCGTCAGACTCTTTGCTTACATCCGGATGGTACTGCCGTGCCTTCTTGCGATAGGCCCGCTTTATTTCATCCTGAGTGGCGGAGTCACCCACTCCCAGAATCTGATAGTAGTCTTTAAATTTCATTGCGATAAAACCGAATTGGCACGAAACTGCTCACACCCCCGGACTTCTACAAACTCCCGCGGCTTTGTCTCTGTCGTATAATGTGGCGTACACTGGCAAAATATGGTGATCAACCGACACCAACTCAAGTCCTTGTTACAAGCTTTCACACCGATTCGTCACCAGTACTGCAATCAAGTAACTGCCGTAACAAGGCAGGCACTGGGATTGAGGCCAGGAAGATGAACACCAGCATTTCCGCAATCATACCCACTTACAATCGCTGGCCTGTCGTCACAAGGGCAATAGATTCAATTCTCGCGCAGACCGTTCAGGTGGATGAAATTATTGTCGTAGACGACGGATCAACCGACAATACCGCAAACCACCTGCATCACCGTTACGGCGAACAAATAATCATAATTGAACAGAAAAATCACGGAGTCAGTGCTGCACGCAACCAAGGCATTGAGGCTTCCACCGGCAACTGGATTGCCCTGCTCGACTCCGATGATGAATGGCTTGCAGAGAAGATCGAATTACAACTTAAGGCCATTGAATACAACGACGACTGCGTACTTTGTCATACTGATGAAATCTGGATCCGAAATGGAGTACGAGTCAACCAGATGAATAAACATGAAAAATCAGGTGGTGACATTTTTGAGAAATGCCTGCCTCTGTGTGTGATATCGCCGTCCTCCTCAATGATTAAGCGCGAGATTTTTAACAGCACTGGTCTGTTCGATACAGATCTGCCAGCATGTGAGGACTACGATTTGTGGCTAAGAATATGCGCCACATACAAAACAGACTATCTACAAGACCGACTGATCATTAAATACGGCGGACACGAGGATCAGCTTTCAAAGAAACACTGGGGAATGGACAGGTTTAGAATAAGAGCATTGCAAAAATTACTTGCTCAATCGATTCTTAATCCAGCGCAAAGAGTGGCAACTCTCAATATGCTCGAGAGAAAAACAGGCATTCTGCTAAAAGGCGCACTTAAACATCGCAATCAAGAGTTAACTGATGAGTGCTATTCAATATTCAACCAACACCAACTCTCAATTCCGGAAGCGCTTCGATGCTAAACCTGATTGTGGCTACACAGGCTGAAGCAGATCCAGTCATTTCTGAATTAAAGCTTAGGAAAATATCCAGCTCACTCATTTGCTACCAGAATGATGACGTGCACCTCGTCATAACCGGAATAGGGAAATGCAATACAGCGACGGCTTGCGGCTGGCTGGCCAATAAAACAATACAAACAGACGCCACAAACCATACACATGTTGTATGGATGAATTTCGGCATAGCAGGCCATTTGGACGCAGATATTGGCTCTTGCTTCAGAGCACATAAAATAACTGACCTAGCTACTAAAAAAGTCTGGTTTCCACATCCACTGATTAATAATTTCCCTTCATTAGACCTAATCACAGTTGATCAACCACTGCTCCAATACAGGACAGATCAGTTACATGATATGGAAGCCAGTGCATTTGTAGAAGCCGCTCGAAAATTTTCGAATGCAGAACTGGTTCAAAGCTTGAAGGTTGTCTCAGACAATAGTGACCACCCCCTGGAAGTGGTGAACGCGAAACTCACCACCAGACTGATTGCAGATAACCTAGAGACGATTATCAGTTTTCTATGGGCTCTAAAATCACTTAGCGGTACTGTGGTAGCACCAGAAAATACAATCGCTAAAACTATAAAAGAACATTGGCACTTTAGTGTTTCACAGAAAGTACTACTCGAACGTCTGCTACAGCGCCATAACGTGTTACTAGGACCATTAGGCGATATTCCAGACGCACTTAACGATGTTAAATCATCGAAAGAAGTTCTTGCCTGGCTACAGAAAACTGTAGATAGCGCAGACTGCAACTTATGATTGATACAATCTACATAGAGAATGAAATTCGGAACCATCCGAGAACGCTGCAGATATGTGAACGATTCCCCAAGGCCACAACGATATTCTGCGATCGATACACCAGTGTATTCAATAGCAATTCACAGAATTTTAGACTGCAGAAAAAAAACCCGGCACTAATCCTAGCCAGAAAACACCATAAGCATGTCCTGCCAACACCTCCAGGTTATGGCATTGGCAGTGATCGCAATTATTATTTCTCACACATGCTGAATTGCCTCTACGACTGCCGTTACTGCTTTTTACAAGGCATGTATCGCTCAGCCAACTATCTTGTTTTTGTCAACTACGAGGATTTTTTTGATCAGATAACAGCAACCACAGCAGAATCCACAGAGGACACTTGGTTTTTCTCTGGCTACGATTGCGATAGTCTGGCCATGGAGCCGGTGACCGGCTTTATGGGCGAGGCACTGAACCATTTCGAGTCAATTGAAAATGCTCATCTGGAAATCCGCACAAAGAGCACTCAAATTCGGTCACTGCTAAATAGAGAGGCTATTCCAAATTGCGTTGTAGCTTTCAGTTTTTCACCTGAACGTCCGTCACAAGCATTGGAGCATGGAGTACCAAGTATTGCAAAACGTATTAATGCCATGCGGAAATTACAACATCATGGTTGGAAAACTGGCCTGCGGCTTGATCCAATTATTCACTCGCAGAGCGTTCAAAGAGACTATGCAGACTTGCTGGATGAAATTTTTCAATCTGTACAGGCTGAGCATATCCATTCAGTGAGCTATGGCATGTTTCGCCTTCCAAAACCATTCTTCCGAAAAATGGTGCGTATGTACCCGGAGGAAAAGCTATTTTCCATGCCTCTTACGGAGCACGACTCCCAGGTATCGTTTGGTGACAAGGCAGAGGAGACAAGTCTTGCCATTGTTGATGCAGAGATCCGAAAATACATAGATAAGCAGAATATATTTCCGTGTAAATAGCGACCACCTACCACAAGTTATATCACCAGTAAAAGTAGTGGACTAATTTTTCCCTGTTGCAATAGCTCCAGTGTTTCGAATATACGCCTGAAAGCTTTCCTCAATTTCAGCCCCTGACTCACGCCACCACTTATCGTTACTCCAGATAAGCGAATCCAGTTGCAGATTAATTGGCAAAGCGTGCCGATATTGCGCTTCTATAAAGTCCACGTGCGACTTATTGGCAGGCGCATACCCAAATGCTGAAGACAAACGTAAGTTTCGAAACGGTTCAACGACATAGCGCAAAAAATCCAGGGTTTTTTCTGATGCTATTATCGCTTGCGTATTAGACTGCGACAGTTGCTTTGGAATAGTTAGCATACTCATATGGGCAATTGCCCCACTCCAGATTACACTGTAATGATCGTGGGGAAGTCCCGATTCCTCCCTCTCTGTAATTTGCCGAACCAGTTTATAACTCGACACCAACGCAAATGTGGCTGTCCCGTTATCCAAGAGTTCGAGAGCCTGTCTATCACTATCAACCCATATCACCTCAGGCATTAACAGTTGCAGTGCAGACTCCAGCGTGGACCAGGCGCTTTTACTGGAAAGTAATGGATAAACATCCTGTTGTGCTACACCTGCAATCATTTGCGACCATTCTGCCAAACCACGAGGCGTTCTTTTAAGTACTCGTTTACCAGGGAAGGCGTTGATATCAAAGAAATCCTGTATTGACTCCGGTGCAGTCTTATCAAGGTACATTGTATTATCGAATGTGATGATGTCAGCCCAGACTGAGTGACCCACGGCACAAGGCTGCAAGCCGTTCCAAACATAGTCACCAAGATCGCTTTCCGCAGAAAATATTTCATCAAGAGGTAGAAGATTTATGTCACCACGCTCACAGGCCGCCATAGCATCATGAAGCGACATCTCCACAACATCTGCATCGTGATTTTGGTAATCCCCTTCTATCGTTTTTGAGACAACCAATGCACTTAATTGATGATTGTTGTGGTAGCCCCATATCGTCTCCGCATGCCCCGATATCAGGCTTTCCACCAGCACATGAGTATCGGTACTGCTGTCAGTCATCTCATCTGGCTGAGCCATTCCCGACTGCGCGTTGGCAATACCCGCAGCTGCGAACAGGGCCGATAGCATATAAATCTGATTCTGCAAGCAGAACATAATTGCGTCTTCGAATCCTTAAACTCACAAATAATAGTAGCAGCACTTTATTTCACTGCACTGTCCAGCAACTAAATACACACGCGGAATAACGTCCGTCAATCTTTCAGCATTTATGTCGAAATCTACTATATTTCTAGCAGACACTAAGGGAGTGTTGCAGCCTGCTGCAATCCAACTTAACAACAAGAAAACTAGTCTAGTACATAGGAATGACATGACCACAAAGGCCATAAACCAGGGTTCAGTTGAACCACAAGCGGACGTAGAGACGTACACCGACGGAGCAATTGATTTGCGAGAGTATTTGAAAGTACTGCGCAAGCACCGCTGGGCCATTGGTTTCACTACGGCTGTGTTCACTTGTTTTGCCGGTTTATTCGCAATGAACATAACGCCTATTTACCGGGCCACCGCCACACTATCGATCGAAACCCAACAAGCTCTGCCGATGAATCTCGACAATATCATTGGTATCGATACGAACAACACCCAGTACTTTCAAACTCAATTCGAAGCACTGAGATCTAAGAATCTGGCACAGAGAGTGGTCAGTGAAATGGGTCTTTACGAACATCCCGAATTACGAACTCCTGAATCAGAAATCGAGTCTAACTCCCTATTCACAATTTCTGATTCGAAAAACTCATCTCCTCTTCAGATAGATCCGGCTGAAATAGAGAAACGCAAGGTTATTGAACAGTTTATTGAACGCACCAGCATTTCTCCGGTTAAAAATACAAAAATGGTGCGCATTAGTTTTAATTCAACAGACCCGATTTTCGCCGCAACTGTCGCGAATAAGATCGCTGACACCTACATCGTTAGTTACGCGGATTCCAGAGCGGAAATGGGTGAAAAAGCAAACATCCTGCTCAACAATCGATTGCGAGAATTACAAGTAGAACTTGAACAATCCCAAAAAAATCTATTGGACTACAGGGAAGCTAATGGGCTTATCGACATCCAGGGAGACAGCAACAGGCTGAGCGAACAGGAGATCGGCATAATCACCAGTAAGCTGCTTGATGTTGAAAGTGAAGCCGCTTATGCGAAAATTCTCTTTGAAGAAGTATCTAAAACAAAAAACCAGGGTATTGACGCACTACTTGGGCTACCGTCAATCGATTCAAATGAAATGGTACGTCTGCACAAGCTTGCATTGCAGGAGACCCAGCTAGTCTTGGATGAATTAAAAAACAGATACGGCGACAAGCACCCAAAAGTCATAGATGCAAACTCACGACAACGAACTGCTCTGGATAATCTATACAGCCAGATCAACAATATCGTTGATAGCATCGAGAAAGACTACTTACTTTCCAGACAAACTGCCGAGTCACTACGCGAAAAACTCGATGACGGTAAAAGACAGCTGCAACAAAGTGATCGCTCAAATCTGGACCTATTGCATCTGGAGCGCGAGGTACAACTCAACCAGGAGCTCTTCGATACTCTCTATACTCGTAGCCGAGAGGTAGATGAAGCGGAGAATATTAACGCCTCAAACGCACAGATTGCTGAGTATGCAGAGGCACCACTGCGCGCTATTAGTCCTAAAGTGAAGCTGATCACTTTACTGGCTATGCTGTTGTCAGCGGCTGCGTGTATGTTAATCGCGATACTGCGTGAGTCTATTAATAATGTGATCAACAGCACCGAGGACGTAGAACTCAATCTCGGTACACGTATGCTGGGGATATTGCCGCTTGCGACAGCTAAGACACGTAAAAAAGCAAGGACAAATGCACTGATTCCCGGGGCACTTGGCTCAGAGGCACATGCATTTGAGGAAAGTGTTCGCACGATCCGCACTAGTATCTGCCTCGATGATCTGGAGCAATCAAACCAGGTAATCATGGTTACCTCGGCTCTGCCTTCCGAGGGAAAATCCACCCTCGCAAGCCACCTTGCTTATTCATTATCAGGAATTGAAAATGTGTTGCTCATAGAGTGTGATCTCAGGCGCCCGAGCTTGCATCGTGCTTTTCAATTTCCCAATAACTGCGGCCTCACGCAATTGCTAACTGGTGAAGCACAGTTTTCGATGTGTATAAAACCTGGCGCAATTGGCAATCTGGACGTCATTCCGGCCGGCAGCATTCCAAACCTGCCTTTGGATCTTCTTACCTCAAGGCGATTTACACGCCTTATAGAATTAATGCGCCAACGCTATGATCGGATAATAATTGATAGCGCACCAGTACAGGCGGTAAGTGATGCGCTTGTTCTAGGAAAAATAGCCGATTCCGTGCTGTATACAGTAAAGGCGAACTCCACGGATATTAATGTCGCAGCGCGTGGCGTCAGCCGACTGCAAGATGCAGACATCAACGTTACCGGGGTAGTTGTGTCGCAGGTTAACCTAAAGAAAGAGTCCTACCACGGCGAGCAGAACTACCAGGGATATTACGACTACTATGGATATTCTGATGTGGAAAAAAGTACACTTTCCAGCAAACACGCAACAATGAGAACAGACAAAGCTGCATGATATAGAAACCAGCAACCAGGTGGGCTATAGCCAGCCCGCCTGCGTACTGAATCACAGTACACTAGGAGCTTGTCCGAGAATGACGGTCGTAGCGAGAAAGTGAGATTTTGAGTCAGATATTTCGATCGATTGAGGCGAATAGTCATTCATATTTAACGATATCGATCGCAATAGCTGGCCAAAAGATCGCTTTCGCAGTA
>CALIHW010000032.1 GCA_938020525.1 uncultured Granulosicoccaceae bacterium
TGCCCTACCCCAATGCATCGCTTTGGGACGATGGTGATGTTCGCGCCCACGCCTTGATGACAGAACAGGTACATGAACATGGTGCACTTGCTGGTGTGGAACTTTGGCTCGGAGGCTCACGATCACAAAACCTGTTTACCCGTGAGGTAGGACTGGACGTAGCCAGTTTGCCAAATGCAGCCGGTTATCCCGGTCAGACACGCGCCATGGATAAGTCTGATATCAAACAAGTCAAACAATGGCATCGTAAAGCCGCACTGCGCGCTAAAGAAGCCGACTTTGACATCGTCTACGTGTATGCAACGCACGGTTATCTTTTATCTCACTTTCTATCACCTAAATACAACCAGCGCACTGACGAGTACGGCGGCAGCCTTGAAAACCGGGTAAGACTCATACGTGAATTAATAGAAGAAACCAAAGATGCTGTCGGAGACCGCTGTGCGGTTGCAGTCCGATTCTCGGCCGATCAACAAAGCGGCAAAGATGGGACTCCTGAAATTAGTGAGCAGAGAGACATGATCGCTATGCTTGCAGAATTGCCTGACCTGTGGGATATCAACATCAATGATTATTCATTCGAGATGGGTTCCTCTCGATTTGTAAAAGAAGCAAGCCTTGAACAATACATGTCCTACGTTAAGCAGGTCACTAGCAAACCAGTGGTAACAGTCGGTAGATTCACCTCACCCGATACGATGGTCTCACAGGTTAAACGCGGAATTACGGATTTTATTGGAGCAGCGCGCCCGTCTATAGCAGATCCGTTTTTACCTGAGAAAATCAAAACCGGTGCAATAGAAGACATCCGAGAATGTATTGGCTGCAATATTTGCTATACCGGTGATGGATTGGGCACGCCGATACATTGCACTCAAAATCCGACTTTTAGTGAAGGATGGCGACGAGGCTGGCACCCGGAGCAAATCAAACCAAAGGCTACTGATGCGACTATTCTGGTGGTAGGCGCAGGTCCGGCTGGTCTTGAGGCCAGCCGCGCACTTGGACAACGTGGTTACAAAGTGCTGCTTGCAGAAAAATCCACAGAGCTCGGCGGCAGGGTCAGTGATGAAGCAAAGTTACCCGGTTTAAAAGAATGGATCAGGGTACGCGACTACCGTGTTCAACAGATCAAACGCATGGCTAACGTTGATATTTACCTCGACAGTGATATGAACACAGTTGACGCTATCGATACAGGCGCGGATCACATTGTAGTTGCCACTGGCGCTACCTGGCGAACAGACGGATTAGGTCGATATCACGATACACCACCAAATTCATTTGGCGCAGCTGAATCAATTTACACACCGAATGATATTTTCAACGGTCGCACCCCGGAAGGCCACATCACCTTGTTCGATGATGATCACTACTACCTGGGTGGTGTATTGGCTGAACATCTGGTTAAAGCTGGCAACGAAATAACACTGGTGACACCGGCAGCTGAAGTTTCAAGCTGGACTTCGTATACAGCCGATCAGCACCGTATACAGTCGCGACTCCTTTCCCTTGGTGTAGAGATAATCTGCAGCCACGGTATCGAATCATTTGATAGCGAGACAGCCATTGCCAAATGTGTTTACAGTGGTAGAGAAAAACCCATTAAAACAGAAGCACTGTTGACAATCACATCACGCACTCCTAACGATACGCTCTACCACAAACTAAAAAACTCCGACACGCGCGCAACTGTCTCACGCATAGGTGACTGCGATGCTCCTTCTATTATCGCAACTGCAGTATTTGCAGGTCACCGTTACGCACGTGAACTGGAGGAAGTTATCGACCTTGATAATCCACTCAAGTATGATCGAGTGTTTTTCAAAGAGGATTAAAAAATACTCTGGAAATAGCAGTGGATTTTCTTAAAGGCCTCAAATACACAAACTTAGATCGTGCCGACTTTTTACTTATGTAGACTGGTCTTAATCGCGTGCCCCACCAATCACACGCAGCCCAACCGGACCTGCCAGCATAATAAAAAAGAATCTGCAGAGATGCACAAGCGCTATCAATCCGACATCGAGCCCGAGTGATATCGCAATCAGCGAAACCTCGGCAATCCCTCCCGGAGCCAGTGCCAGAAACAATGTTAGAAATCCTAAGCCAGACAACTTACCAAACATCACCGCAAACAGGCCACCCAGCACAAAAGCCATTGCTGTAAATGCCAAAGACCCACCAGCCAGACGCGGATACTCACTGCGTGGTCCGCTACCTATTTCACACCCCAATATGCTGCCAAAAATCAACATAGCCAGCGTGATGACAATTTGTGGCAGTTCAACATCAACAATACCTGCAGCATATGCCAGACCCGAAATAACCAACGGTATAGTCACATCGCCACCGGCAATAGAGAGATACCGGGAAACTAAACCGCTGAACAACGCTAGTGCAAACACAATCAACAGTTGTGGGTCAAGAGCAAAACCGCCCGTAAACCAAGTGGCAAAAGACTCTTGTGGTTTGTCCGTACCCAGATAAAAAGCAATCAACGATACAAATAACACCAGCGATACAACTCTAACGGTATGCACAAGAGCTATGCGTGGTCTGCTACCCGATGTTGCCACACGGGTATCATCAGCCAGCGCTAACATAAAGGACAACCCACCCGGCAGTGCACAAAGAAAAGCCTCACCCCGAGTCATCTTTAACCAGCGCCTGAAAAACCAGGCGCCAGTGATAACAACGATAACAACCGAAACAAGCGATGCTGAAATGGATAGTATTGTCGATACACCAAACCCACCCAGACTATTGGCAACCGACGAGCCCAACGCCGTGCCAATCAACACCCTCATCCATCGCTCTATATCTGAAGACAGCTTTTGTAGTTTGAAGCCTGCACCAGATATCACCGCGGTAAACAACAAGCTCCCCAGCAACCAGGGTATAGGAGCATGCAGCAACGCTGCAATCGCACCACCGATTGCGGCAATGGCTATGGTTAGAAGTAGTTGCAACTTTTTTCCGGACTAGGCGTGGGGCGATCTCACGGGCATTATAGAGTAACTGTCCAAATACAGCCTTTAAATATGGCCTTGTGATTTGATAAAAACCTCTCCAGCCTGACAAAAACAACCTATTCAGATTCTAAGGAGGCAACTTGAAATCCTCATGAGTTGCACTGAAACCTAATATCTCATAAAACCTGATTGCATCGATAAGATTCTTGTCACTACCGTCTCCCGTGTTCACATTCGGTATTTACTGATAATACAGGTGATATCCGATTCGCAGCCTTACATACAAAGTTCAACCACCCTTTACTGGAAGAAGCTGACAGTCCAAGCCTGGATTCATGTGAGAAATAAACATCGGTAGCCATTAACAAAGTCCCTTTAACGTTTCCATATTCCACTATCGATAGTAGCCAGATCGACAGGGCATAAAAAGGCAATAACAAACAGCGCGAGTGGGTAAAATTACCGCATCATGCTTAACACCTGTAAAAATCAATTCGGGCCTGATAACAGAGGATGATGAAACCCAAAATCAAGGGAGCACTACATTCAGCCATAAAAATACAATCAAAGACCCCGTTTGAGATCGGTAAAAATATCTTCTGGCGATTCCAACCCGACTGCAATTCGCAATAACCCGTCACTTATACCAGCTGCTGCTCTTTCTTCATCGGTTATTCTGCCATGCGTCGTGGTGGCTGGATGTGTGATTGTAGTTTTGGCATCACCCAAATTAGCAGTGATTGATAACAACTCGGTAGAATTTATTACCTTCCAGGCAGCCTCTTTTCCGCCTGAAACTTCAATCGAAACGATACCGCCGAAACCCGTCTGTTGTTGCTTACATAACTCATGTTGTGGGTGTTGTGAAAGACCCGGGTAGTGTACGCGCTCCACACTTGGCTCATCCTGTAGCCACTGTGCGAGCTTTGCCGCACTTTCACAGTGACGCTGCATTCTGATCTCTAAAGTTTCCAATCCTTTGAGAAATACCCACGCATTGAATGGACTCATGGTAGGGCCAGCAGTACGCAAGTAGGCGAAAATATCTTCACCCACCCGTTGTTTGTCACCAACGACCGCACCACCGACACAACGCCCCTGGCCGTCAATAAACTTGGTCGCAGAATGAATGACTATATGTGCCCCCAAATCCAGCGGCTTTTGTAAGACTGGCGTGCAGAAACAATTATCAACAACCAGTAGCGCGTTATTCTTTTCTGCGATCTCTGCAAGCGCTGCAATATCTGCCAACTGGGTTAACGGATTTGTTGGGGTTTCAAGAAATAGCATTTTAGTCTGCGGCGTTATTTTATTACGCCAATCATCAATACAGTCAATCTGGGCAAAGTCGACCGGATTGCCCATGCGTGTCAGGTACTTCTTAAATAACTGCGTGGTTGAACCAAACATACCGGAAGCAGCAACGATATGATCACCCGCTTCTAGTAAGGCGACACAAGTAGCCATGATGGCAGCCATTCCGGATGATGTCGCAACGCAACACTCACCTCCTTCAAGGGCTGCGAGCCTCTGTTCAAAGGTGCGCACCGTCGGGTTGGTAAAGCGAGAATAGACATTACCGGGTAGCTTGTTTTGAAAACGCGCCGCTGCTTCTGCCGCATTTTGAAAAACAAAACTCGATGTGCTGAAAATAGCTTCGGAATGCTCACCTTCGTGTGTACGCACATGCCCTGCCCTTACCGCTGTGGTGGCAAAGTCAAATTCATTCCAGTCTGGGTTGCTCATTGCTAGTCCGCATTGCTCTTTATAAAGACGCTTATTAAAAAACGCGGCGATATGAGCTTAGCGGGGATATTGAATAATTAGAAATACAGAATCTAAAACAAGAGCGGTGCGATTGGGAAGTCGCAGGCGTTCGATTTAGCTGTATTTTTCAAGCGCCCGCAAGCTGAATCAAATCGGCGCAACCCAATTATGCACCAGGCAGTTCCAGAGTCAAGAACTGACTGGCAATAGCACTCAGTTACTGCACGCCGACGTCTACCAGTTCTTCATCTGTGCTGTTGTCTTTGTTGGCATCAGCTCTGGCCGTTTGTAATTTATCGAGATACGTCGCGTCGACATCACCGGTAATGTAAATGCCATTAAAGCAACTGGTTTCAAATTTATCCATCGAAGGCCGGGCCTCGCGTACACACTCGATAAGATCATGCAGATCCTGATAGATTAATCCATCAGCACCGATCGCAAGACGAATCTCCTCGACCGTCTTCTCATGCGCGATTAATTCATTGGCAGCCGGCATATCAATACCGTAGACATTGGGATAGCTGACCGGTGGTGCAGCTGATGCCATATAGACTTTCTTCGCACCTGCTTCACGTGCCATTTCCACGATCTGCTCTGAAGTCGTACCACGCACTATCGAGTCATCAACCAGCAACACATTCAGACCTTCAAACTCGGAACCGATCGGGTTGAGCTTCTGCCGTACGGCGTTACGACGCATGGTTTGGCCAGGCATGATGAATGTGCGACCGATATATCTATTTTTTACAAAACCTTCGCGATACTTAACACTGAGACGCATGGCGAGTTCAAGCGCTGAAGTATTACTGGTATCCGGTATCGGCATCACCACATCGATATCGTTATTTGGCCACTCGCGCTGAATCTTTTCCGCAAGCTTGCGACCCATGGCTAATCGTGAACTATAGACCGAGACCTTGTCGATGATGGAATCCGGTCTGGCAAAGTAGACGTACTCAAAGATACACGGGGTGAGCTGGGTTTTCTTTGCACACTGCTGCGAGAAAAGCTCTCCCTGCTGAGTAATGTATACAGCCTCGCCCGGCTCAAGATCACGTACTACTTCAAACCCCAAACCGGTAAGTGCAACGCTTTCCGAGGCGAGAATATATTCTGTGCCTTTGTCCGATTCACGCTTGCCCAGAATAACCGGCCGGATACCATAAGGATCTCTGAATCCGAGTACACCCCGCCCCACCAGCATGGCTATGACAGCATAGCCACCCGCGCAGCGCTTATGTACTGCACTAACCGCCTGAAAAAGATGATCCGGTTGTAGTTTGTCAGAACCAGCTGCACGTTGTAGTTCATGAGCGAAGACATTCAACAGCACTTCGCTATCAGAGCTTGTATTGATATGGCGTCGATCTGTTCTGTAGAGCTCGCTTTGCAATACTTCAGCGTTGGTTAAATTGCCGTTATGCGCGAGCACTATACCGAACGGTGAATTGACATAAAACGGCTGAGCTTCAGCAGAGATACGCGAACCACCGGCAGTCGGATAGCGCAAATGGCCGATACCCATCGACCCTTGCAGTCGCATCATGTGAGAGGTGCGGAATACTTCTCTGACAAGACCGGGGGCCTTGCGGACAAATAACTTGCGCTCCTCGCAAGTAGCCATGCCGGCAGCATCCTGCCCCCTGTGTTGCAGGAGTGTCAGCCCGTCATAAATCTGTTGATTAACTGCTCCGTGACCGACAATACCAATGATGCCGCACATGAATGCTGCCCGCGTTTCAAGAGCGCAGATTGTAAACGGATAACGCGCAGCAAAGTAGTTTGTTTGAGAGAGTGTCGCTCTCCATTCAGGATTTTACGCCTGGCTTGCTACCAGACTAAACTGATCAGAGGCTGTTTAGCGCAAACAAACCAGACAGGTTATCCGGCATTTGCGCCCGGATTACTTTAGAGACTTTTAATACCGGACGCAGGAGCTTTGACTCCGCCCACCATGTTTCTTGCGGCAGATCGGAACTACTCGACGCAAGCATCGCCGCCAGCGCGACGATCAAAACACCCCGAACAACGCCTAAACCCACGCCAAACAAGCGGTCTATAACGCCGAGTCCAGTGACGCCAAGCAGCTTGCGCAACATCCAGCTGATCAGGCTAAGCAAGACAAACGCACCGAAAAACAGACAGGCTGCAGCGACAACCGAGCGCGCAGTCGGGCTGACAACGGTCGCAGGCAGTAATTCACTAAACGCCGGGGTAAATTTAAACGGCAGCCACAATGCCACTACCCAGGTAAAGAGCGAAAGCACTGACGACGTAAATCCACGAAACAGGCCGAAAAGACCTGAGATCCCGATCACGCCCAAAATAACCAGGTCAAGGGTGTTAAAAGTCATTGATACTGTCTCTGCTTGTTAACACTATTGTAGCAGTAGCTGTGCAATTTCGTTTTGGTGCACTTTTACCGGCCCCGAACTATCAGGCTTTCGACCCGATAGTCCTTGTTAATGCTGTTTTGTAGCGCCAATGCATCTATTTGATTACCGTACGGGCCAACCAGCACACGGATGAGCGTGCGCGACCTACCCTGCACCCGGTTGGCATAGGCGGGTAGATTTTGTGCCTCTAGTTTCCGGATCAGCTTGACGGCGTTAGCATCCCGGACAAAGCTTGCCACTTGAATATTCCAGCCAGGCTGCAGTGGCATGTTATCCAGCGAAGACCCACTCGCTTGCCCTTGTATTGCCGCACCCTGACCGCTTTCAGCAGCTGTCGCGACGCTACTGGCGAGTTGCTCTGTAGTTTGCGCGGGATTTGCAGCTCGCTGAGTCGGCTGGAGATTCGTGGTGGGAGTGCTCGCTGGCAAATTCACAGCAATTTCGGCACGCGTAGGTACCGCCTGCTTTTCCTGAACTGTGGTGATGGTTTGAACTGGCTGCCTGGATGAAAAAGACCTTTCGAGCAAAGGTCGCTCAGGCTCTGCAGGTAGAGTCTCTGCGTATTCGTATTCTCTTTGAGAACCCGAACCGTCCAGCACAAACGGCAGAATAATTACCGCCAGCGCCAGCAGTACTGCCGCACCGATCAGTCGGGCGAACAGCTGCTCATCTTTTAACTCTTTACGACCCTGTCCCAAGTGTCCGGCCTGTGATGGTTCGAGTATAAGAGTATCTTTCAAGACACAGTGCTCTTGTCGCAAACTAGTGTAATTTAATGTCTGGCCGGGCGAATCCAAAGACCCACATAATGCTCACCCTGCACAGACAATTCGAGATCATTCAGAAGACAGCGTTTCAGCCAAACCAGGCGGCACGACTTTCTACAGCTTAAGCAAGCAGTTCAAGTGCCGGCCCCACAACGTGGAATGACCCGAACACCACTACCCTGTCTTCAGAACCCGATTGTGCAACAGCTGAGTTAAGTGCATGAATTACCGAAGTGAAAATCTCACTTTTTTTGACTTCCTGGCGACGTAGCTCACTCTCAATTTCACTGCCCGCCATCGATCTGGGATAGTCAATCTCAGCCACTAACCATTCATCAACTGATGCCGCCAGAGAAGAGATGACCGCTCCGGCATCTTTATCCTGCATACAACCAAAAACTGCCCGGGTTTTACCACTGACCGGGGCAGACCTTAGATATTGATCAAGCATCTGCGCCGCCGCCTCATTGTGCGCAACATCCAGAAGTACCTGTGTCTTACCCGATTGCAGCAAATGCATGCGTCCTGTCATGACCACGCGCTGCAGTGCGTCTACAACCACAGGCCGAGGAGGTGAGCTGCCGATAAACTGGCTGACTGCACAGATAGAGACCGCCGCATTGTCGCATGCCCACTGACCAGCAATAGCCGGAGCCGGTAATTCCAGAGTGACGTCTGCATGGCGATACCGCCAACCATTTTCGGCATCAGACTCAACATGAAAGTCACGCCCGCGTTGCAACAATACTGCACCGGTATCCAGCGCTACTTTGGCTATGCTCGCTGGCGGATCAGTATCACCACACACCAGAGGACATCCCTGGCGGGCAATGCCGGCTTTTTCTGTACCGATTGACTCACGATCATCACCAAGCCAGTCAATGTGATCTATACCAATTGAGCTGATACACGCAACCTCACAATCCCACGCATTAGTTGCATCCAACCTACCACCAAGTCCAACCTCAAGAATGGCAACGTCAATGTTCGCATCTGTAAAGCAGCAGATGGCAGCAAGTGTCGTGAATTCAAAATATGTTAATGGTACATCAGCACGCGCACCTTCAATTGCATTGAACGCACGACACAGGGCATCGTCGTCAGCTCGCAACCCATTGATTTCGATACGCTCACTAAAATGAATAAAATGTGGGGACGTATAAACACCAGTGCGGTAGTTGAGCTCACGAAGCATGGCATTGATGTATGCGACTGTAGAACCTTTACCATTGGTACCTGCAACGGTAATGATGCGAAAATCAGGCTGATCAATTCCAAGGTTTACTGCAACCTGCTTTATCCGACTGAGCCCAAGCTCTATCTTGTCCGGCTGCAATTGCTCAAGATGCTGCAGCCAGTCTTGCAGATTGCTGTGCATTAAAAATGGCCCCGGTAACAGCTATGTGGCAATGCCCCAGGCAGTATGGCTATGCCCCAGGCAGCCATTTTCTCCATGTGATACTTACCCGGCAAAGAGACAGTACACTCTACTCTTCAGAAGCTGGCTCTTCTGCCAGCTCTTCTGCCTCAGGCTCTTCAACAACAATTACTGGTGACTGTCTGCCAGTCAGTTGCGACAGTATGGTGGCAAACTTCTCTCGCATTTCTCGTCGGTCAACAATCATATCTATTGCACCGTGCTCAAGTAGAAACTCGGAGCGTTGAAACCCACTGGGCAGAGTTTCTCGCACAGTCTGTTCGATCACCCGCGGTCCGGCAAAACCAATCAAGGCACGCGGCTCGGCAACAATAAGATCACCCAGCATTGCAAAGCTTGCAGAGACACCGCCCATGGTTGGATCTGTGAGCACCGAGATATAAGGTACGCCACGTTGTGACAACTGAGCCAGTGCTGAACTCGTTTTACCCATTTGAAACAAAGACACAAGCGCTTCCTGCATTCGCGCACCACCAGAGGCACTAAAGCAAATGAACGGCGCGTTATGTTGCAACGCAGTGTCTGCAGCACGAACAAATTTTTCACCTACGACCGA
Source organism: uncultured Granulosicoccaceae bacterium (assembly GCA_938020525.1). Taxonomy (GTDB): domain Bacteria; phylum Pseudomonadota; class Gammaproteobacteria; order Granulosicoccales; family Granulosicoccaceae. The sequence continues at coordinate 9,903 of CALIHW010000032.1, forward strand.
CCCCATTGAGCCCGCCATAAATTGAAACTCAAAGGCCGCAGCTACAACGGGTACACCGTAGATAGCGCCATACATTGCAACCAGCGCATCTTTTTCATTACTGGCTTTGGCAGCCTGACTTAACCGTTCGCTATACTTGCGGCTGTCTTTAAACTTTAAATGATCAACCGGCTCAAGGTTGGCTGCTATCTCGCTGCGCGGTTCAACATCAAGCAAAGCTTCCAGTCTTGCTCTCGCAGGTATACGTCGATGATGCCCGCAGCGTGGACAGACGCTTTGGTTTCGTTCAAGGTCACCGGAGTACAAAACATTGGCGCAGCTTTCGCACTTGACCCATAGACCTTCAGGTACCGAGCCACGATTGCGGCTGTCAGTACGCACCCTTGAGGGCATTAGTTTGTCAAACCAACTCATTGATCACCTGAAGCAGACTTGGCAATTGCGCTGTCAGCAGCGCGCACGCATTGTAGGAAATTTTTCATCAGTACGTGGTCCTTCACACCTTTGTCAGATTCGACACCACTGCTGACATCAACTGCAGTCGGCCTGACATTCGTAACAGCATCAGAAACATTGTCACAATCAAGCCCTCCAGCAAGCACCAGCGGGGCCGCGAACCCGGTCGGAATCTTTTGCCAGTCGAATAGTTCACCACTGCCACCTGCGCCGCCTGCGATGTTGCTATCGAGCAAAAAGCCGCGAGCTTTATCAAACTGCGCTGCATAACTATGCACATCAGTAACGGATTTCATTGCCACAGACTTTATGTAGGGGCGATTAAACGACTGGCAAAATTCTGCCGATTCGGTACCGTGGAATTGCAGCAATGACAGTGGCACCTGCTCCATTACTTTATTAATTACTGCGGCTTCTTCGTTGAGAAACAACCCGGTCACCGTGACAAAAGATGGTAAGGCCTGAACAATTTCAGCGGCTTGTTCAATAGAGACATTCCGGCTGCTTGGCGGATAGAAAACCAATCCCAATGCATCTACCCCGAAATCGCAGGCAGCAACGGCGTCCTCCACGCTGGTGAGGCCGCATATTTTCACTTGCGTGTGGCAGTCTTTGTGGCTTGATATAGCAGGCATCGCGGCTATATTCGGGCATCTGAATTCATCGCTATAGAAGATACCACAACGGGTTCATCTCAGTGTGCCCGGATGAGTTCAATTTCGCGTTTAATCTTGTTGAATTTGTACCAAATACATCCGCTGATTTAGAAATGCGTCACGCCAGCAGTACTCTGGTCGATCCCAAACCAGGCCCAAACGAATATCAGGGAACAATGCCGCCGGTGGGCAACGTTTCACTCCAGTGAGGGATACCAAACAATGGAGCATAGTGCGGCCCCATAAAATACAAACCATGCGGCACTGCTGTTGTGCCGGCCTGGGTGCGATCGCGCGCCGTAAGCACCGATTCAATCCATTTGCCAGTCCGCTCACCGGTCCCGACGCTGATCAGACTGCCAACAATGATACGCACCATGTTGTGCAAAAAAGCGTTACCCTCTATCTGCACCATCACGTGTCGGTTACAACGCAAAACGTTGACAGAAGTTATTTCACGTATCGCATGCCTTGCCTGACAACCAGATGATCTGAAGCTTGTGAAGTCGTGCTCACCTACAAGCACCTGTGCCGCATCGTGCATTGCCGTTTCATTGAGCTCACGATACACCACCCCGACACGCTGATGCTGAAGTGCGGAGCGCGCTGAGTGATTCAGTATCCAGTATCGATATGTCCTGCCGAGTGTTGAGTAGCGTGCATGAAAGTCATTACTGACCTCAGTGACATTGCGCACAGACACATCATGCGGCAGATGTGCATTGACCCCCATCACCCAGGCTTTTAGATCACGCGTCTGATCTGAATCAAAGTGCACACACTGCTGCCAGGCATGAACACCGGTATCGGTACGTCCGGCTGAACTAACCACAATCTCTTCGTCTGCGACTTTGCAAAGCGCTTCTTCGAGTACTTGCTGCACTGACGCACTGTGCGCTTGTCTCTGCCAGCCACAATAAGCGCTACCATCGTACTCAATACCCAGTGCATACCTGGTCATCGGGATCAGTATCCGCCGGGAAATTTTTGCACACCGATTACTAGCCTATCGAGAATATTCATCTGCCTATTGTATAACCTTTCTGCCAGTTATCTAAACACAGAGTCACACCGCAGAAGCATAAAAATGACAGAATCGGGTAGGAGGTGATGTTACCACCACCTCCTCCCACACCACCGTGCGTACGGTTCCGTACACGGCGGTTCAAGCAGAACATTCACGAAGTCTGGAGTAAGTTTGAAAGAGGGACACAAGCCTTAAAGCATGGAAGAA
>CALIHW010000033.1 GCA_938020525.1 uncultured Granulosicoccaceae bacterium
GCCTGGGTGAGCAGGTTAGCCGCTCTCAGCAAGTCCGCTTCGTTTAGCTGACTTGTCTCCTTCCAATCACCCCCCTCCTCCTTGTAGGATCGAGTGAGAGTGACACTGTGAAAGGTCTTAGACTCAGCTCCTGTATTTGCCCATATTGCGGCCTGTAATCGTCCATCTCTCAGATTCTCGACCGGTGCGTTATTAGCCATTTCATGCCTCCTTAGTTAATTTGGGTGGGCGTTGGCTCATTTTCAGCGCTCCACATCTATATTAAACGGCGATTTTCGCATTTGTTCCGGATATTAGCAGCGCTATCGAATCTGAGACCACGATCACAAAAAAGACCAGGGCAAAATTAGCAGCGTTTATATCGATCATGACCAAAGAGATCATATTGTCCGGACTGGTCGTGCTGTGTAGCTAACCAGCTTTTTTCGAGTTCAAGGGCGAGCCCCTCGAGTGCGGAGAATATGGCGAATGAACGCTGATCTGAGATGGCGAGAAATGAGTGCAACTGTTTATCACCTGACCATGCCGATACTTTGGCCGTGGTGTTCAGTTTGGATTTATCACAAACGATTTCTACCGCACAACCATACCGGCTTTCGATTTGTCTTTTGTAGAGGCCATATTTCATGTGTATGTTCCTAGTTTGCAACCGAGCTTACATCGCAGCGATTGATTGGTTGCAAACGTAATCACCCCATTGTTCAGCGAACGCATCTGCATGACCTTGAAATGTTCTACTGCGAAAATTACTTCGTTCGGGACCGGGGGCCGCTCTGTGTATAAACGACCATTTCTTATGCTCCTCTGTACCGGGGGATGGAGGAGTTAACTTGTTCGTTGGTACAAGGTTAGGTAGATTTCGTAACCACCAGGCAGTTGCCTTGAACGCTTTCTCTCCATGATGCCATGGTTGAACTATCTGACTCTGCTTTACGTAGTTCTTGATTAAAGATTTTGCATATCTATGCATGATGGGGTTTTCCACCGCCACGTGAGGCACGGAAGCATTCCAACAATCTGAGAACAACGCGGCTCCCTCTTCAAGTTCTCTTTGAATCTGCGCATGTGTTTTACCGGGAGGCGGTTTCTTAATCCATCTGACACCTGAATTTGCCAACCTCGTGCACGGCGGATGACAAACAATCAAGACATCCCAATCATCATCTAATACTTCTCGAATATCACAAGTAAAGTGTCGAATAGATCTATCGTCTGCAGGCTGTAAGTCGCAAGAGTACGCATCAAAACCACGCTTTAAGAATGCTTGACGCCCTACTCCACTTTTTTCACATCCAAGAAGAACACGAATATCGCCTGGATCTTTGTATTCATTGACTGTCTGCAGCATATCGAGTTGCATGGTTATCTCCTTAATATTCCGATGTGAATGCAATGGTCATAACGCGGTAGGTAATACTGAGATCGGATGAGTCGGCGCTTCCATACTCCAGTTCCTCGTCCTCGTAGTAATCGATCTTGAAGTAGGCATCACCCACTATCGCTTCGTCGTGCTCCTTCCACGGATCGTTTGATTCGTCGAATGAATCGAAGGCTCTTACCGCGTCAATTATTTTTCTGTAGCGTGGGGAGTTAGCAAGCAGGCGTGTCGTTACTATTCGACCCGGAATGTTGTGGCACAAAAACCCTTTTCTAAAGAGATCGTTTTGCTGAGCAATGACGGGAGTTGTATCTGGTTTGACAGAGTCGCTTATCATGTGGTGTGTTACTCCAGTTTTTTAGTGATCTGTGAGATTGCTTATCGCAGTGTTCCCACAACATCAGCTAATGAGCGGAGTCAATAGTCGCAACAACGTCCGTCTTGACTCAGTGAATGTTGATGTTTTGGAATTAACACGATGAGATGGGCTATTACACAGAACACCTGGGCTGGATGTATTCACCGCTCGCGATGATGAGGTGTAAAGCGGGCGTGCACAGTTCAAGCTGAGAAAACCTGTGTCAGTGCAAGTTTCTCAGGTTCAGGGACGGAATATCCGCACTCTAGTTCAAGGGCGCGCGGGTGGAAATACTACCAATTAGAACAACAATAGATATCCGGGTACTCTTCGGGATACAGAACTGCTTTCTAGATTACTCGATCTCCGAGTCATCCTGGTTTGCTTTGAAGAATACGTAATGCCCGTATAGCAGTATGGCAACGAGAACGACAACACCCAAAGCTATTTTTATTTTGATGTCGATGGCAGGATGCTCAGTCGGTGACGCTCACTTTCTAGCAAATACTCGTAAAAGTATTTCGGCTTTTTTCGAGACGCTTTATCTTTGAATAGCAGAAGAAAGGACAGGTAGTAACTACAAAAGACGACCAAATATGAATACGTAATGAAATTCATATAACTCGACAGCGACGTGAAGTGCAGATGCGGAAACACTATATTCACTAGCGTTAGCCAAAGTACAATAACAATATAGCCAGACATCAGGTGTTGCTAGTCATTTATTGAACCAATCACAATGCGGTGTATCGGTAATCTTCTTGGGTTAATTCCAATCATCGTAATACCGATCTCCTCCTCGCTTTTCAAGCGGTCCCAGAGTACCTACGACAAGAAAGAAGCAAGCATAGACTATGATCCCGGTGATCCAGAACATAGGACCATCTATCCGTCCA
>CALIHW010000034.1 GCA_938020525.1 uncultured Granulosicoccaceae bacterium
TCATTGATGTTGCGATATCACCGCACAATGTCACCATTGGCGCACTGCTGCGTCATGTTCGCCGCGGTGATGTAGTCGCGGTACACTCCTTAAGAAGAGGAACCGCTGAGGCGCTCGAAGCTATCGCACATGGCGACAAAGATTCGTCCGAGGTTGTCGGTAGAAAAATATCTGAGTTAAAACTCGGAGAAGGCACCACAATTGGAGCAGTCGTTCGTGGCAATCAAGTGATCATCGGCCACGACGAACTTGAAATTGAGGCTGAAGATCATGTGATTGTATTTGTCACTGACAAGAAGCTGATTGCTGCTGTGGAAGATCTTTTTCAGGTCGGCATTACTTACTAGTTATGTGTGTTGCCAATAGCCACCCAGTCATTAGTCCATTGCCCATTAGCCGGCTAACTACCAGCCAGCTAACTACTGGCCAGCCAACCACTGGCCAGCAAACTATGGTGAATTCTGACTGATGCAGGTCCTGATAGTTTTAAAAGTTCTGGGATTGCTGCTGTCTGTTTTCAGCTTAACCATGCTTGTTCCAGGGTTTGTGTCTCTTTATCACGATGATGGATCTGCACAATCATTTTTTGTAGCCTTTGTGGTTACACTTGCTATTGGTCTGGCAACCTTCCTGCCTCTGCGTAAACAACAATCTCCAATAAAGCTCACCGATGGCTATGTGATTGTTGTGATGTTCTGGACTGTTCTCGGTGTGTTTGGTGCTATACCGTTGTATCTGGACGAACAGTTAAACCTCAGTATCGCGCAAAGTGTGTTTGAGTCTATGTCCGGCTTTACCACGACCGGGGCTACCGTGATTGTGGGTCTTGATACATTGCCACAGGCTATTTTGTTATACCGACAACTGGTTCAATGGCTTGGTGGCATGGGTATTATTGTGTTGGCTGTGGCTATCCTGCCTTTATTGGGTGTAGGGGGTATGCAGTTATTTAAAGCCGAGACACCGGGCCCGCAGAAAGAGAAGATTGCGCCTCGTGTTGCGGAGACTGCCAAGTTGCTCTGGTATATCTATCTTGGACTCACTGTCGCATGTATGCTTGCTTACTGGGCTGCCGGTATGACCTTGTTTGATGCAATTGGACACAGCTTTTCAACCGTTGCGATCGGTGGTTTCTCTACCCATGATGCGAGTATTGGCTATTTTCAGAGCAACGTAATAGAAATGATTGCTGTGGTATTTATGTTTATATCCGGAGTCAACTTCGCACTGCACTACCTTGCTCTTCGATCTATGTCTCTGCGATCTTATATTGATAATGCTGAGTTTAAAACATATGTCGGCGTGATGTTTTTTCTGACTTTAATAACAGTCAGCTATCTTTATCTGACGCAAACAGCGGGTTTTGAAACTTCATTTTTTCACGGCGTTTTTCAGGTTGTTTCAATTGCAACAACAACCGGCTTCACCACAGCGGAGTATCATTTCTGGCCGGGTTTTCTACCCGTGTTGTTGTTATTTGCAAGTTTTGTTGGTGGTTGTGAAGGTTCCACTGGTGGGGGTATGAAGGTTATCCGAGTATTGCTATTGCTTAAGCAAGGTGCTCGAGAGCTTGTTCGTATGGTTCATCCGCATGCGGTGCTGCCGGTAAAGGTAGGTCGTAAATCGATACCACCCAGAGTTATCGATGCGGTGTGGGGTTTTTTCGCGGCGTATGTCATTTTGCTGGGCCTAATGCTTTTGGTGTTAATGGCTACCGGTCTTGATCAGGAAACAGCTTTTTCTGCAGTGGTTGCCTGTCTGAACAATCTTGGCCCTGGTCTGGGTGATGTGGCATCGAACTACAGTTCATTAAATGGTTTGCAGCTTGGTATATTGTGCTTCGCTATGTTGCTCGGGCGTCTTGAGATTTTTACTTTGCTGGTTTTGTTTACACCACACTTCTGGCGTAAGTAGAGCCCGGTTCCTCGTGATATGAGAAAAATGTCAGATACTGCAGAGCAAAAAGCCAGAGGTAAATGGGATAACATTTACCGGAGCAAAGATGATGCTACAAAACCTCTTGCCTGTGAGGTGTTGATCGAGTATCAACATCTGCTGCCATCTACCGGTAGTGTTCTCGATGTTGCTTGTGGGCTGGGTGGAAATTCTTTGTTTTTGGCAGAGCTCGGTTTGGAAGTCACAGCGATCGACATTTCTGCTGTTGCTATTGATCACATAGAAGCCTATCAGCAGTCGAATATATCAACACTTTGCGCATCGATTGATGAGAGTGTTTTGAAGGAAAAGCATTTCGACGTTATTGTGGTGTCGCGTTTTCTTGACCGGACTATCTGCAGCTCGTTGATTAATGCATTGCACAATGGAGGATTATTGTTCTATCAAACCTTCACACAAGAGAAGGTCAATCCTGAAGTCGGGCCAGGTAATTCCGAGTATCTGCTGGCTTCCAATGAGCTCCTGTTTTTGTTTCTCGGGCTTAAGGTTCTGGCTTTCACTGATCAGGGTAGAGTAGGCACACACGCCAAAGGTTTTAGAAACCAATCCTGGCTGGTGGCACAAAAGGAATAGATATGGCGGCTGCTGAAACTTTCGAAAAGATGCTTGAAAAAGGGCCTGACAGTGCACTGCTGCGTTACTCTCTGGCTAACGCCTATGTTTCTGATTCTCGTGAAAGCGATGCTATTGAACATCTCACCAAAGCGTTAGAGCTAGACGAGCAATACAGCGCCGCCTGGAAGCTTCTTGGGCGCTGCTACTTTGAAATCGGAGATTATCAAAATGCAGTTAATACTTACCAGGCTGGTGTTGAAGTGGCAGATGCAAATGGTGATAAGCAAGCAGTGAAGGAAATGCAGGTCTTTCTCAAGCGAGCGAAGCGTAAGCTGGCTGAATAGCAAATCAATTTCTAATGCCGCCCTTAATGCGACGTGAGTACTAGTTTTGTCGCCCTCTCAGGTATCGTAGATTTTTAGTTTGTGGTTCAATATCAGGCTGGTGATCTGTGTAGGTAAACAGCTGAGTGGTACGTTGCTCACATCAAATTTATCAGGTTACTATTCAGCCGGGCACAGTTCATGGCCGACACATGTATAGTCTACAAGGCTGCATCAATGCAAAAAATCAGGGTAATTAAGGTAACCTCAAATGACAGATCAAAATAAACAAACGAAATCAGTTGAGTCGGTCAGGCTAAAATCGTCAGAGCTGCCGGCATATTGCCCGACCGAAGAAATGGGGCTATGGAACTCGCATCCGCGAGTGTACATACCATTGAATGAAAAGAAGGAAGCCAACTGCCCTTATTGCGGCACTCTCTTTACACTAGTGGAAGACGATTAACCTTGTAGCCTTATCGATCACTACTCGCCAAGGGTACGTTGGCTGAAGGTTAATTGACCACTGGAGTAAATTGACCACCAGGGTTAATTGATAAGTGGTTAATTGAAGTGGTAATTCTAGTAGTACAAAAAAAAGGACCGGCTATGCCGGTCCTTTATCAGTTTGTCTTGGTAAAAATATTCTTTTAGATGCTAATCAGTTGTCAGGAGTCAATGACCTGCTGATTGAATCGATGTGTTTTTCTGCAAGTATTCCAGCTGCTAGTCGTAGCTCAAGACTACTTACTACATATTGATGGCGTGCTGCAGCATAGTCTGCATAGGCATTGAAGGTTTCCTGCAAAGAAACCAGTACTTCTACTGCGGTTCGAGTTCCCGCATCGAAGCCAGCCTGTGTTGCATCCTTCGCAACCTCTGTAGAGTTAAGTGCTTTTTCGAGTGCGTTGGTCTGGCTGATATCTGCCAGTACAGTCAGGTAGGCATCGCGTGTCTCTTGTACCACTGCTCTTTGAACAGTTTCAAGGTTAAACGATGCTTGTGTCGCTCGCGACCTTGCCTGTCTGATCAGCGCGCTGGTACTTCCGCCGGTGATCAACGGATAGTCTAGTTGTAGTTTTATCTGACCGGACTCGTTGTCAGTCTGAAATCCGGTGAGGGAACTTTGATCGGATGACTGGTTTTGATAGCCGCCGACCAGCGCCACAGTCGGCAGTCTACCCGCACGCTCGATAGAGATATCTGCTTCGGCAAGTTCGTGGTCTTTTCTGGCTGCTTCAAGACGTGGATTATTAGCTTTTGCAACGGTAATCCATTCTTCAACCGAAGTCGGTTCGGGTGCAGTCAGTTTTGCATCGTCTTTTAGGCCATCCAGTGGCGGGACGTCCTGATTGATAATTACTCGCAGAGCTTCTCTTGCCAATGCCAGCTGGTTCTCGGCAACCACCTCTCTTGCTACTGCTAAATCAAGTTGTGCCTGCGCTTCCTTGACATCGGTGATTGCGGATAGTCCAACATCAAAGCGACTTTCAGCTTGCTCGGTCTGGCTTGCAATAGCTTCGCGTGAAGAGCTGGCTGCACTATAAGCCTCTCTCGCAGTTAAGACGTTGAAGTAGGCTTCTGACACCCGGAACATCAGATCCTGTTCCGCTTCCTTCAGTGATGACTCAGCTTGGCTTACTGTGACTTTTGCTTTCTTTATAGAGCGCAAAGCGGCGCTGTTGAAGACGTTTTGTGTTATTGATGCGCCGTATGAATCCGATCCAAATCGACCATCGAAGTCATCGTTGCTTTCGTTCGCAGCGATGTCAGCAGTTAATGCAATCTGAGGTAACATTGCAGATCGTGCCAGTGGCAGTGCTTCTACAGCTGCGTCGAATTGGGCGCGACTTGCCTGAATAACGGAGTCTTTGGAGACTGCCATTTGATAGATTTCAGAAAGATCAGCGGCTCTTGCAGTCTGTGAAGACAGAAGGGCTGCCACAGCAAGTGGAAAGCAGTATGTGAGCGTCAAGCGCGAATTCATCTTATTATTCTCTAAATACCAACAACAACTTACGACGTGCGCCAGATTGACGACGGCCGATGGTTTTCTAACGTATGAATGTAGATGGTATTTCGAGTTTTTGGGCTAATTTTACAAATAAATAGCTGCTTGGTAACGCTTGCTAGTGGCTTATTTTTAAGCCAAATGCGGAATCCGGACATATCGTGCCCGGAGCATTGCGGTTGGGGTGGCTCTAGAAAAGGCTGGTTAGAATACGAAGCCTGTTGTTTTAGCGACTGGCTCAGCAGGCATCAATGCAGGAATGTGGGTATCCAAAACGCTCTGTTCCAGCCAGTCTGCATCTCCGATACGTCGTATCACGAAGGTTTCCATGGTCGGCTCGCTTTCGTTGCCAACGGTAATGATCAGCCGGCCGTTTAATGTCAGTCGGGTTTTGAGTCTTTCCGGCACTTTGGCCAGTGAACCATTGACGATTATCGCATCGTAAGTGGTTTTGTCCGGCAGATCCGCGATCAGGTCGCCGGTGAAAAATTTGATGTTATCAATTCCACACTCAGCGGCATTCTGCTGTGCCTGATTGTTTACTGTTTCCTGCGTATCAATCGATTCAACATGTTTGCACATCTTTGCGGCACAAGCGGCAAGGTAGCCAGTTCCACAGCCGATTATCAATGCTCGGTCATCTGTTTCCAGAACTGCTGCTTGCAGTAGTCGCGCTTCGATATTCGGGTTCAGTGAGTAACGGCCGTTACCGAGCGGTATACGGGTGTCCGAGTAGGCCAGGCCCTGGTGTACTTCCGGCAGGAAAGTCTCTCTGGGGATCTCTGCCAGCGCGTTGAGCACTCTCTGGTCGAGCACGTCCCATGGGCGTACCTGCTGCTCAATCATGTTAGCTCTGGCGTGTTCGAAGTCCATCACTTCGTGCTCCGTAAGTTGTTGCGCGCGTAGATTCGCGATTATGTATCGCGGGTATGATAGATAGTTTCAGAGGATTTTAGAACTTTATTAAGCAATGAACTGCGCGTTTGCTGCTTTTTTCACTCTGCTTGTTGATCTGAGTTTTGAGTCAGTGTTTGCAGTGCGGTCTGAGACTCTTTTTTATTAACTGTCGGCTTAAGACTGCTTTGTTTCTTACCTTTTGCTTATTGGCCTTTGCTATTGGCCTTGCTATGGCATTTGCTATTGCTCTTGGGGGCCGGCATTTGCGGGCCGTGCGCTACCCTTCGGGCCAGGCTTGCGACGACGATTACGATTGTTTGGCTTCTTGCCGCCCGAACTCTTGCCCTTTTTGCTGTGATCCGGTGCTTTTTGTCTTTGAATTTTTGCCGGAGGCTCCGGGCTGATCAGCAGGTCATCGGTGAGTTGGCCAGATTCGATTTCGTGGCCGAGCAGTTCCTCTATTTCCGGCAGTGAAAAAACGTACTCTTCACAAGCGAACGAAATCGCTTCGCCGGATGCGCCAGCGCGGGCTGTTCTGCCGATGCGATGAACATAGTCTTCCGGGTTTTGTGGCAGATCATAGTTAAATACGTGGGTGACACCGTTAATGTGCAGACCACGCGCGGCCACATCGGTTGCGATCAGAGTATTGAGATCACCGGATGCAAGATCTTTGATCAGTCTCTGACGTTTGTTTTGTCTGACATCGCCAGACAATACTTCAGCCGCGGTATCGTTGCCGACCAAATAAGATTGCACCTTCTCTGCAGCTCTTTTGGTGTTAACAAAGACAATGCTTCGTTGAGGCTGCAGCTTCTTTATGAGGCCAAGCAGCAGTGGAATTTTTTCATCGGATGCCGGGTGAAATACTTGTTGATTTACT
>CALIHW010000035.1 GCA_938020525.1 uncultured Granulosicoccaceae bacterium
AGCTTGTACAAGCCCTGCCTAAAACTTTTACCCTGCTTTACTTTGAAATGCTGATGTAGTCGCTAAGTTCATGAGCCAAACTACAGACATCACAGGAATCTGAAAACCGACAATATGGCTTTGAACTGGCGGCGTCGAATACTTCGGGCTAGGTGGCTGTCCGAGAACTATGATCTACTCCGGGCGCGGTCTTTTGGCCAGCTATTACGATCGATTTCGTTTAAGAAGAACAACTATTCGCCTCTATCGATCGAATTATCTGACTCAAAATCTCACACCCTCGCTACGACCCTAGTTCTCGGACAGCCACCTAGGCGTCTCTGCGGCCGATAACAGCCAGAGTGATCATCGATATTGCAATGCAGGCAATTACTGGTGCCATAGTTGTTGTCTCAAACGTAATAGTACTAGGTGATTAAAATTTAGAGCTTTCCGGCTACCGATGGTAGCCGTCAAAGGCATATAGCGATCATGCAGCTTCGCGTATCCCGCGTCTTTCAACACCTTGCATCACGGATTGACGGATTGTGCCGCGGTCAATGCCGATGTCACGAAGGTCTTTATCTGACATTCTCGACAACTCGCGAATCGCACTGTCTACTTCTCTGGCATTCATTTTGGCTGGCTGGGCAGCTAAATGCTGAACATCAGAATCTCGCCAAGGCCAGGTGTCAATACCGGCTTCAAGCAGGAAGCGTGAGATGCCAACATCTTCGAGTTGCGCATCGGACAAAGTCAGCAGCTCAGCTCGTGTCTTTCTCAGGGCATATTTGTTTAAGTGATTACGTATTGCGTTGAACATAGGTCGATTCCCATTATTTGTGAATTATGAGTTTATATTAAGCTCAATACGGCAAGTATCAACCCTTTATTTATTCCTGATGGGCACAAGTTATATGAAAACTCAAGGGAAGGAGTCTGTGTTTTTGTGGAATGGTAGGGCAGGTTATGAAATCGAGCCTGGCAGGGTAGCCGTCCCGGGGAAAGACATAATTGTTGCGGAGCGGCCCTGTTTAGGCTTGCTTGTCATCGCGTCCAGAAATTAACCAAATTTGCTTCCATCGCTTCGAGATTTGAGCAAAGAGACGTTTGCCAGTGAGGTGGAAACAGCTCTTGGTAGAAGCGCTGGCCGAAGCGCTGATCAACCAAGATGACCACCCCGCGGTCGGTTTCTGATCGGATTACTCTGCCCGCTGTCTGTTGTACACGTGTAAAACCAGGATAACGGCTTGCATAGTCAAACCCGTTTCTGCCGTTGTCTTTAAAGTCAGATTCGATAAGTTGTTGTGTCAGGTTAATTGAAGCCAGGCCGGTCCCAACGATAATCGAACCAATCAATTGATTTCCGGTGTAGTCCACGCCTTCACCAAATACTCCTCCCATGATTGAAAACGCGAGCACGCCGTTAGCCTGTTGAAAGTTCAGCAGAAACTCCTGCCGCTGTTCTTCTGTACTTCCGCGTTCCTGACTTATAGCGATCACAGAGGGGTGGGCGTTTTTAAATGCCGAGAGCACTGTTTCCATATAAGCATAAGACGGAAAGTACACCTGGTAGTTACCTGATTTGGCAAAGTATACCGATGCAATGATCTCTACTATGGAGTTGACCGAGTGAGCTCTGGACTTGTATCTGGTATCTACCCAGTCGCAAATCAATGTGCATTGCTGGCCCGGATCAAAAGGAGACTTAATTGTAAGAAGTCGCGTGTCTTCTGGTAAGCCAAGTGAGGTAAGGTAAAAGGATTGTGGTCGTAATGTAGCAGAGAAATTGACACTCGCGCGATATTGTCTGTATGTTTTTTCAAGATGGTTCGTGGCATTCAGGCACTGTAAACTCACCGTCGTGTTTTTGTATTTTTTATGCGCTTGTGTAGCAGTTATGCACCTGTGATGATCACCATATAGTTCTTCAATAATAGCATATCTTAAGATTGCTTTGCCCACTTCAGAAATCGACTCTGTCATTTGAAGTGGTGCCTCAGTGTCGTTGTTTATTGTCCCGTTGTTTATAATTTGCATGCATTTTTTAATTGCTCTGGAGATCGTTTTAGGTGGTCTCTGATGTGCAGATTCGGTTTCGATCTGGGTATTTTCTTTACTCCATCGATCAATGGCACGTACAAGAGACTGCAATTGCCTAGTGTATAAAGATTTTTTATCTAAATCAGAAATAGCCTTTTTAATCTCGCGCCTGTCAAGACTTGCAGAATACATACTGCGTGCGCGGTCTGGTAGATTATGCGCTTCATCAACCAGTAATAACTGTTTTTGTGTGTTCTCTGTGAGTTCACTGAATCTTACCAGCGGGTCAAAAACGTAGTTATAGTCGCAAATAACCACCTGTACCCACGGAAGTAGCTGCTGTGTCAGTTCAAATGGGCAAAGTGCGAATTCGTGTGCTGCGTTATCTATTGCATCCGGCGTTATAACGCCCGATCTAATCAGTTCCAGTCGCGCCTGTGGTAATCGATCAAAAAATCCTATCGTTAAAGGGCAGGTACCGTCTGTTGCATTACGTTCGCAAGTGCCATTACTGCAGTGGCAACTTGATTTTTTTGAAGTAATGGTGATGGCGGATAGTTTTAATCCGCTGCCTGTTATTTTTTCGATGCAATCACTGGCTGATTTTCTGCCGGAGTTCTTGGCTGTAAGATAAATAACCCGCTCAATATCACCACTGCCAATAGCCTTGATAGCCGGGAAGAGCGCACTGATGGTTTTGCCGATACCGGTTGGCGCTTCACACATAACATGGAATCCATCACGTGCACCAAGATATACGGCTGCTGCCATATCTCGCTGGCCTTTGCGAAACTCACCAAATGGAAATTCCAGCTGCTTCGCGGTGTCAACCGTGTGAGAAAATTGCTTGTCAATAAGGTCTATCCATTCAATGTACTTTATTGCTGCATTTTTGATAAAGCTTTGAAGCTCGTCGAATTTGAATACCTGTTCATCTATAGTGACCTCATCTGCAATCAGGTTGTACCAGACCAATTGAAGTGTCACGCTGGAAAAGGTATTGTCTGGTTTATCCTGCAATTCTTTTAAAACGCAATAACCATAGACTTTAAGTTGGGCCCAATGTACTGCCACTTTCCCCTGTGGCAACTTGTGCGGTGGTGCATAACAGCTCTTTATTTCTGACACACGCACAGCTGTCGAATCAGCTTTAAGCAGATCTATACGGCCCGATAGTTTTAATTTTCGTGCTAACGCATGAATTGTACACTCGACTTTGACTTCAGATTTTTCACCGTCTGATTTGCGCGACTGCAATATTTTATGGGCTTTTTGCCCTTCTGCAGCTGTTGGTCCGGCGGCACCAAAACCTTCCAGGTCTCCGCTGCGGCAGGTGAAATCAACGAATTTTTTTACCGAGCATTTTATGAGCTGGTTGTCTGGTTGTCTGGTTGAGCCTTGTTTTTTCTGTTCGCGTTTGAGTGCAGAGTCTTTTAGAACAACAGGGCGTGGATCATCTGTGGTCATGCAGAGCTGCCAGCCCAGTCAACATTCACAACAATATGAGGGATATTCTGTTGCTTAAAGAATTTCATCCAGCGTAATTGATTCTTCTGCAGATTATCACCGGGTGCTTTTACTTCAATGAACTGGTAACCGCATGCGTTTGGGCTACCTGCATCTGGGTTACCTGCATCTGGGCCACTTGCATCTGGAAAGTAGATAAGGTCAGGTTGTCCGCTTCGGTAGTTGCGAATATCTATCAGTAACTGTTTGAATAAGTGTTCCCATGTCATTGCAGGGATTCTCCGAAGTGCCAGATCGATAATGTGCTTTCTACACATGCCCCAGTTAACCATCGGATTTTGTATACCGCGTTTGTGATAAAGGTGCTTGTTTACAATTCTGTTAAGTGCGCCATTGGAAACCTCTGATAAGCGTTCATTAATCAAAGCTTCACGCGAGATGATGAACTCCTTTTCATAGAAATCTGCAGGTTTGCTCTGAAACGGATGAAAGAATACCCCGTTTACCTGTGCGAAGATAATGTCCCAGAATGCCAGACCGAAAACACCTGAAATCAGGTTATTTTCAAGGTAATAACATTTACCGGTTTTTGCCATGTGTGTGGCAACAGAAAACTCTACTGACAAATCGCTTTTAGATAAAGTCAGGGCAGTCTCCGGCGGCTTGTATTTGGGCTCAGCAGGAAAGCACTGGCTGGTTTTTCTGGCAAGCCGTAGACCGAAGCTAGACGCAAAGTCGAGTTCATCGCTGTCCCATGGTGATTGCCGAATTTGCCGGCACAGGTTTAAAGCCTCGGCGGTATCACCTAAGTTTGCATGAATTCGTGCAAGGCGCTCTCGTGCAGGTGGGTGAATCGATTTGCTATAAATATTGGCTGCGAACTCGAGCGCTGACTCACGCTCGAGTTGTCTGGCTATTTTATTGTTAAGCGTATCAAGACGACGCCACAGAATTTTGTCGTTCTCAATCCGTTGTTGTGGTAGTGCATGGTGTAATTCGACTAGTGCACCTACACCTTGTTCACAAGCAGTATCGAAATTCTCCATGCAATTGTAGTAAGTGAGATGTGCCTGAATCTGTTCGCGAGTGCTGAACAGCATTGCGTCGTGATCTATTTGGTAGGATTCAAATTGCTGATATCCTAAATCTCGCAACACAAAACTACTGAAGTCCTGATGCAGATTGCCAAAGAAGAGCAGTCTGAAGATTTGAATTATCTGTTTAAAATTAACCTTGATAACAGTGTCTGCACCAATCAGTTTAGAAGCTGGCGAGTCGTAAAATAGATCTGGTGTTGTCCAGCAGTCCGAGTCAAATGAAGGGAGCTCAGCCGAAGTGACTCCGAGTGCAGCACGCAGTTCCTGTTGAGTAAATAATGGCAGGTAATATTCCACCGAGTCTACATTCGAATCAACAAAGCCTGCTTTGCTAAGTATATCGAGAGCTGGAGCCAGATCGATTTCAGGATAGTTGATTTTACTGAGTCTGAGATAGTCAGGTGTGCGTAAAACTAGACGCACAAAAAGTTGCTGGGCATTAGTTGGCAGCTTTTTGTATAGCTTTATTAATTGCAGTTCTTCGCCTAGAAGTAGCGACTGATAATGGCTGGAAACGAAATTGATTAAGAAGTCGAAGTTATCGAGATAGTATGTTTCTTTCAGGTTGCCGCTGGCATTTTTTGCAATATTATTTTTTTGAGGGGTGCGCGAAATATTTTTGGTGGATGGATCTTCCGGTAGCAGATCAGCATTTGCAAGTTTGACTGGCACGTAGCGATGACTCGTTAGTCTGTGTAGCGCAGAGTGCAGTATACAATGATGTCGGCTATGTACTAATTAATCGCCCCTAATTACAGGTGTGCTTCAAGTTCGATTTTTATAAAATCAGTCTGTTCCGTGTGTTGCCTGATACCAGTCAAGCCTTTCATTTTTCTTGTTTGGTTGCTCACTATTCCCTGTTAAAGCTGTTGTTTCGAGGTTGTCCGTACCAGTTTTACGAAAAACACTAATTAGTCGTGCGTTTACTTTTGCCCAGGCACGGGGAGCAGAGCGGCGGTTTTTTTGCTTGTTTAAGATTGACTTCATTGTTGGCTCCTGGTCTGTGGAGGCAGCTTACAACGATGGAATGCGAACATTTGTCATCAAATGTGTCATGACGCAATAGTTTGCATAGCAGTCTCAACACTCGTGCTTGATTTCCTGAGCCTGTCACAAAGCCTGTGGCATCGGCTGGTGGCTTTATGCCGTGGTTGGTAGTCAACACAGCTGTTTTGCAGCTACCGCATAACGAGAGATTTATGTGGTTTGCGCCTTTTCAAAGTCGATTTTCTCATCTACGGGCAATCCGGAAACGTACCTGCGGAGACAATCCAGCGCCAGTTCTGTAGCACCGAGCCGGGTCCATCCGGTGTTGCCGGGTAATATAGCAGTGCGCTGACTTGATCCCTGTGGACCGTAGATGCCGATGCTGACGACCAGCTCGGAACTGGTTTTGCCTTTTACTTCATCTGTCAGTACCACAAGCGAATGTGTCGAACCGGTAGACTTTGATTGTGTTTCTGCCAGTACCGCAGCAAGCTCAGCGCTACGCGGAGTGGCGTCAGTAGTTAAGTTCACGGCGGTGCACAATCGATCTATTGTCGGAGAGACAATGCATTGGTGAAGTAAAGCATCATCTTTAATGGCTTTCATTAGCCGGTTGGCGACAGCACCTGCGGTTGCCATTTCCATACAAGATAAAGAATCCCCGTTTAGTGCCAGCCGGTCCAGTATGACCGACTCCAGTGTTTGGTCATCCTCGCAAAGAATAGCATTGCCCAGTTTTGATCGGAGTTGTGCAACTATAGGTTCCAGCAAGTCGTTAATTTGTGCATCGTTCTCCGCCTGTACTGCGAGCTTTGTTTCCAGTTGCGGGTAGTGAGTTTGAAAGCCAAGTTTGATTGACTCTTCATTTTCGGTTGGGATCAGGTCAGCCAGCAGTTGATCAGCTCTTGATTCCCCGATACCAAAAGTATGGAACCTTTTCAGCCTCGATACGTTTCTAGTGCCGCTCATCGACAACAACCTGGGCAGTACCTGCTCAGTGACCATTCGCATCATTTCACGTGGTACGCCCGGAGTGAAGAAGAACCGAGCTCCGGCGATATCCAGGGCAAATCCGCAAGCAGTTCCAATCGGATTGTCCAGCAGCTCGGATCCAGCTGGCAACATGGCTTGCTTGGTGTTGTTTTCCGGCATCTTTCTGCCACGACTCTGGTAGTAGCTTTTTAAGCTGTCGAGCCACTCTTCGTAGCATTCCAGCTCAACTCCCGCTGTATCGGCAGCTATTTTCTGAGACAGGTCGTCAACAGTCGGGCCAAGGCCACCATTAACGATAACGGCATCTGCACGTTTGGCTGCCTGAAGGAACGCTTGTTTGAGTGAGTTCCTGTCGTCGCCAACGCTTGTACCGTGAACCACATCAAGGCAGTTTTCTGTCAATTTTTGCGCAATAAAACTGTAGTTGGTATTGGTTGTTTTGCCGGTAAGTATTTCATCACCAGTACATAAGATTTCTATCTTCATAAATCGTGTGTGTGTATCTGGAGAAGGGCTGCTCAACTTCGACGGTTGCAAAGAGCAGTCTGAGAGAGTAAACCGTGTAAAGTGAATTTAATGTGATTATACAGAGCGGACCATGGGCCAAACCTCCAACAGAACTCGCGCTTCCAGTGTTTTCCCGCGACATTGTCATAGTGATCTTCCGCAACTCGCATCCGGGCAGGGCTGTTATCTCTACGACACTACCGGAAAGCAGTATCTGGATGGCTCTGGCGGGGCTGCAGTGTCTTGTCTGGGTCATGGCGACAGCGAAATTATATCTGCGGTCAAAGCGCAGCTCGATGAAGCAGCATTCGCGCACAACAGCTTTTTCACCAGTTCTCCTGCCGAATCGTTAGCTGAACTTCTGGTTGATAACGCGCCCGATGCATTGAGTCGTGTGTATTTTGTGTCGGGCGGCTCGGAGGCAGTTGAGGCGAGCCTGAAGCTCGCTCGACAATATTTCGTAGAGCGCGGTGAAACACAAAGATTCCGAGTGATAGCGCGACAACAGAGTTACCACGGCAACACCATCGGTGCACTTGCAACCGGAGGTAATGAGTGGCGGCGTGCGACCTTTGGTCCGATGTTGCCTGAGACCTCTCACATTGCCCCTTGCTATGCCTACAGGAACAAGCGAGATGATGAGTCAGATGAGAGCTACAGCTATAGAGTCTCTAACGAGCTGGAGGAGGAAATTCAAACACTGGGCCCTGAGACAGTAATGGCGTTTGTTGCAGAGCCGGTTGTCGGAGCCACACTAGGCGCAGTCACAGCTGTAGAGGGTTATTTCAAAAAAATTCGAGAGATATGTTCCCGGTACGGCGTGCTATTGATTCTTGATGAAGTCATGTGCGGTATGGGGCGAACCGGAAACCTGTTTGCCTGCGAACACGACGGTATTGCACCAGATATAGTGACTATTGCCAAGGGACTTGGTGCGGGTTATCAACCTTTGGGTGCGATGATGTGTACCGATGAAATTTACTCAACCATCAGTGAGGGCAGTGGTTTCTTTCAACATGGCCACACTTATTTGGCCCATCCGACCGCCTGCGCAGCTGGCCTTGCTGTAGTGAATGCATTGCTGGA
This sequence comes from uncultured Granulosicoccaceae bacterium, assembly GCA_938020525.1. Classification (GTDB taxonomy): domain Bacteria; phylum Pseudomonadota; class Gammaproteobacteria; order Granulosicoccales; family Granulosicoccaceae. The sequence continues at coordinate 8,160 of CALIHW010000035.1, forward strand.
CAGAGAACTCGTAGAGCGCTGCAGGGTGCAAGGGCATAAACTTAAGCAGGCGCTGATAGATAGGTTTGGTGAACATGAATTTGTTGGTGATATACGTGGTCGTGGCTTGTTTTTAGGTGTGGAGCTGGTTAGTGACAGACAGAGTAAATCACCTTTTGATGCGACACTGGGTCTAGCCAAAAAAATCAAATCATCGGCCTTTGAAGCGGGATTAATTTGTTATCCGATGGGTGGCACTATTGATGGCAGGTCTGGCGATCATGTTTTGCTTGCACCGCCGTTCATCATTGATGACTCTCAAATTGAAGAGTTGGTGGATAAGCTCGCATTAGCAATTCAGCAATCGTTAGATGTAGCGCTCAAAGCGAGCGCCTGATTGTTATAGCAATGACGATGTCAGAGAGAATGCCAAGGTGACGCCAAAGACGATGCCAAAGACGATGCCAAAGACAATGCCAGGTATGACAACAGAGAAAAAATTAATTGTGGTAACCGGCGTGAGCCGTGGCTTGGGAAGGGCACTTGTTAAATCGTTTACCAGTGATGGCCATCGAGTCGTTGGTATCGCACGCAGTCAAATGGCAATTGATGAACTGCGCAAAGAGCATGGTGATTCACACAGATTTGATGTTGTTGATCAGGCAGATGCCAGTCAGGTTAAACACTGGGGTAAGTCAGTAGTTGCTGAAGTCGGTGTGCCGGATCTGATTATAAATAACGCGGCGATTATCAATGAAAATGCTCCGTTGTGGGAGGTTCCGGATAATGAGTTTTCCAGCCTGATTGATATCAATGTGAAAGGTGTGTTCTATGTTTGTAAAGCATTTCTGCCATCGCTAATAAAGCGAGGGTCAGGAGTGGTGGTTAACCTGAGTAGTGGCTGGGGCAGATCTGTTGCACCTGATGTTGCTTCATATTGTGCCAGCAAGTGGGCCATTGAAGGTATGACTTTGGCACTGGCGCAGGATCTGCCACCGGGTATTGCTGCGGTGCCCTTAAACCCGGGTGTGATTAATACAGAAATGCTGTTGAGTTGTTTTGGTGACAGTGCGAGTGATTTTCAAAATGCTGCACAATGGGCTAAAACAGCAGCACCATTTTTGCTCGCGCTGGATGCTGCTGACAATGGTATTTCGCATACTGCGCCCTAATTGCCTGCCAGCTCTTTAGCAACTCTTTATCGAGTGATAAGACTGGAGTCAGATCTTACGTTGTCTCGCAGCAGTGTTTGCATATCTGAATCCAGCTTGTTCCATTCTGCAATACAATGCCGGGTTCTTTTTTCTGGTTCGAGTACTGGTTTGAGCAAATTTGAGTAGCGCTTGGGTGCACTACCCAGAATCCAGCAGTTAATAGTATTCTGCCGTGATTTATATAACGAGTGCTCGTGCCAATAGTCCTCCAGTGGCCCATCCAGTAGCTGCGACGCTCTGCCGAATGCTAGTGCATTTGAGAACCACTGTTCACCACCATTGCTAAAGCCCTTGATCATGAGCCAGCTTGATACGGATTCCGCTATGTCATCGGAGTCTGCGCTGTTGTCAGATGCAATCAGGTGGCCGAATAAATGGTAAAGCGTAAATTCCACGGTATCGATGGCGCGCTCCAATGCGGCTTCTCTGCTTTCTTCAAGTTCTGCATGACTCTGTATAGCGTTGGTAAAATATCTATAGGGCAACCTCAATTCAGTTGCATCGACATTGGCATGTGGAACTCGATCATTGCCAATAGTGACTTTTAGTTCCTCGAGGCGAAGATCTGTAGTGCTGATGAAATTATCATCAATCAATTTTATAAAGTCAGAGACTACATTACTTTGTTCAAGAACCGTTTTTGCAAGAGCCTCTTCGGTGGATTGCCAGATGGCAGTGGCGTCTGCTGTCGCTGTGGCGCAGTAACTTACGGCAAAGGTAACGACAGCGACACGAGCAGATTTACAGATGATTTGGCAAAGCACGTTCAACTGCCAGTGTAATTGGCAAGTGCAACTACTTTTTCCCAGACATCTAATTCTATTGATACTTCTGTGACCGAATGTCGTTTTGAGCCAGGCAATCTTGCCCTTGGTTGAGAGTCAACTGCTTCAGATAAGGTATCCAGCCGATTCCAGAACTCACCGCCTGAATAAACTTCCGGGTCAAGCAGGAAGTAAAATTGTCCAAGGTTATGGGGTTTGCCTTCAGGTGCTTTTAGCGCACTGGAGTGAATTGAGTTAACGCCGCCGGTAACTGCTGCAGCGAGAACCTCTGCCATTAAGCCAAAACCGTAACCTTTGTAACCTCCGGTGGACACCAGTGATCCTTTGAGGGCTGCTTTTGGATCAGTGGTAGGGTTGCCATCACTGTCGATTGCCCAGCCTAACGGAATTTCCTCACCTGCAGCGGCAGCCATAGTGATTTTACCCAGTGCAATCGCGCTGGTGCTTTGATCAAACTGGAATTTAACTCCGCCATTTTTATCAGGGATTGCCATTGCTATCGGGTTGGTACCCAGTACCGGTTTGGTACCACCGGGTGGTGACACCACAGCTGAGGCGTTGGTCAGTCCTATGCCGATGAGACCGGCTTCTGCTATCTGCTCGGTGAAGTAACCCAGTGACGTGCACGTGTGAGAATGGCAGATGGCTAGCGAACATGTACCGGCGTCTTTTGTTACTTTTAGTGCCTCAGGAAGCCCTCTGGCAAATGCAGATTGTGCAAAGCCAAAGCCTGCGTCTACTTTTACGCTGGCGGATTTTGGTGTGGTTACTGTTGGCTCTACAGTGCCGTTTACACGCCCGGTCAGAAGCTGTTGACAATAACTTTCAAGGTAATACAAGCCGCAGATCAGATTTCCATTAGCCTCTGCTTTCTCGACAGCGCTGGCGACTTCATCGGCTATCCATGCACTTGCGCCATGGGCAACCAGCGCTTTAGCTGTGGTTGATCTAATTTCTTTCAGTGAGACAGTGACCTGCGACATATTGTGGCTCTTATCAGTTGCCGATCTTTTTATACAAAGATCTACGTTGTTGAGACTTCTTCGGAATTTTTCAGAGTGCGTGAGGACCAGTACTAAAGCATGTCGTGCTCTTCAAGTACTTTGCGTGCTACCCGAAAACACTCAAGTGATTGCGGAACACCACAGTAGATACCAATCACATGAATAATGGCTCGTATTTCTTCTTTGCTAACGCCATTGTTTACTGCGCCACGGCAGTGAATTTCCCACTCGTGCATCTTTCCCAGTGCACCAATCATGGAAAGGTTCATCATAGAGCGGGTTTTCTCATCAATTGTTTCATCACCCCAGCCAAACCCCCAGCACCATGCGGTCATGGCTTCCTGGAAGGGTAGGGTAAAATCGTCTGCGGCAGCCAGGTTTTTTTCAACGTACTCAGCGCCCAGAGTAGCTTTCCGCTTTCTCAGTCCGGTTTCAAAGAGATCTTGTTTCATGTTAGTTGACTCGGCTATTTTTTCTGGAGAGTTCAGTAGAATAAGAACCCGAACCGTCAGTATAAGCCGAGGGTCGGTTTTCGACTACAGCTGGTTACGTCTGTGAGTTATCTGCTGGCTGGTTGTGTAAATTGCCTGAGTTCCCGAATGTGGCTGAAGTGAGGGATTGCAATTGGTTCAGCCTGGTTATTGAGCACAAGACTATCGGATTAAGTGATTTGTTATGCCCCTGCTTGGTCACCGATCATTCCGGTGGGTAGGGACATGGTCGGGTATAGGCAAGTGAGCGGGCGCGGCAGATAGCATTGCGCTATACTTTTCGCTCGCATCAACGCATCACTACTTGCTTTCTAACCCGTATCCTATGACTGCCTACAAATCTGATTTTCTGAATATTCTTTCTGAGCGTGGCTTTATTTACCAGACCTCAGATGATGACGCTCTTGATAAGCTTTTTGCTACCGAATCTGTCACCGGCTATATAGGGTTTGACGCTACCGCAACGAGCCTGCACGCGGGGTCACTTATTCAGATAATGATGTTGCACTGGATGCAGCAGACTGGACACAAGCCCATTACCCTGATGGGTGGTGGTACTTCAATGATTGGTGATCCATCTCTACGCGATGAAGCACGCAAGCTGCTAACACCTGATGATATCAATGTGAACCTTGCGGGTATCAAGCAGGCGTTCTCAAGCTACCTCAAGTTTGAAGAGCAGGGTGGCAATGCATTAATGGTTAACAATGCCGACTGGTTGATGGATATCAATTATGTTGAATTTCTTCGCGATGTTGGTCAGCACTTCTCGGTAAACCGGATGTTATCTTTTGATTCGGTAAAGCTGCGGCTTGATCGTGAGCAGTCACTGTCGTTCCTTGAGTTCAACTATATGATTTTACAGGCTTACGACTTTACCGAACTGAATCGCAGGTATGACTGCCGTTTACAAATGGGTGGTTCAGACCAGTGGGGCAACATCGTAAACGGGATTGATCTTGGTCGTCGTCTACATGGCGCGTCACTGTTTGCTTTAACCTCGCCGCTATTGACTACTGCCTCTGGTGGCAAGATGGGTAAGTCTGCCAGTGGTGCAGTCTGGCTGAATGCCGATATGCTAAGCGTCTATGATTTCTGGCAGTACTGGCGCAACACTGAAGATGCAGATGTAGTGCGATTCCTGAAGTTGTATACCACGTTGTCAATGGATGAGATTGCACGGCTTGGTAAATTGCAAGGCGCTGAGTTGAATGATGCCAAGCAAGTGTTGGCAACAGAGGTCACAGCACTTCTGCATGGCCGGCAGGAAGCAGAGAAAGCCGCAGAAACAGCTCGAGTGACTTTTGCTGAAGGTCAGACTGCCACAGATTTGCCTAGCATTGTAGTACCTGCTGCAGAATTGGATGCAGGTGCAGGATTGCTCGGCTTGCTCGTAAGGGCTGAGCTGGTAAAAAGTAACGGCGATGCACGACGTGGTATTAAAGGTGGTGCGGTTAAAGTTAATGATGAGCCGGTGAAAGATGAAAAAATGCTAGTTGATAGTAGTCATCTCATCAACGATGGTGCTGCGAAGTTGTCGTTTGGTAAAAAGCGCCATGTGCTGGTTCGTAAAGCCTGATATGGATGCCATATAAGCCTCTCGCACTGCTACCGCGTCTGGCGATAGCTATGTGAGAGACTGGATTGCTTTAAAGAATCGCCCCATTTCGTTATCGGTGCCAATAGTAATTCTTAACCAGTCTTTAAGGCCCGGTTTGTTCCAGTGACGGACAAGGATATTCTTTCCGTCAAGTGATTGAAAAATATCTTCAGCAGTTCTGCCATTTGGTCCTTTCCCATTCGCTCCTGGACTTGCGAAAATAAAATTTGCCTGACTTGGTAGTACCCGGAATCCAAGATCGGTTAGTTTTTTTGTTGTGGCTTCACGCGTTTGGCAGATTTTTCCAATGGTATCGCGATAGTACTGCTCATCCTGAATTGAGGCGATGCCTGCGGCTTGTGCAATGGCATCTACCGGATAAGAATTAAACGAGTCTTTGGTGCGAACTAGGCCGTCAATAAGAGGCCGGCTTGCGAATGCTGCTCCAAGTCTTAAACCTGCAAGTGATCGACCTTTAGAAAAAGTCTGTGAAACGACCAGATTAGGGTAACGGTGTATGAGGCTTATGGCAGACTCAGCGCCGAAGTCCGCATAGGCCTCGTCTATTAATATGACAACGTCAGGATTTTCTTTTAATAGTTTCTCAATTTGCTCACGGGTTACTGCGATTCCAGTTGGCGCGTTCGGGTTAGGAAATATTATTCCGCCGCAATTGTCGGAAGAGGTTTGAGCACTACCGAATTTTTCGAGTGGAATCGTGTAGTCAGAATTGAGTGCAATCTCTTGAGCCTCTATGTTCATAAGATCGCAGTAGACAGGGTAAAAGCTGTAGCTGATTTCCGGAAACTGCAGTGTGGATTTTCCCTGGAAAAATGCCATGAACGCTAGTGCAAGGATCTCATCTGAACCGTTGCCGACGAATACCTGTTCGACATCTACCTGATGATATCGCGCCAGCGATTCGCGAAGTTTTATGGATTGCGAGTCCGGGTAGCGGCGCACTGAATCCGCTGAAACGTTGCTAATCGCTGTCAGGACTTGCTCAGATGGTGGGTAAGGGTTTTCGTTTGTGTTCAGTTTGACAACATCGGCGCCGGCGCGCTGTTCTCCCGGCACATAGGGTGTCAGTCGTCTGACCAGATCGGTCCAGTAGTGAGACATATCAGCTTGTGATTAATAGTAGGCTTTAAAGAGTACGGCAATTGTTGTTCAGTGCCAATAATTATGTTGAGGATGGCAGCGGAGAGCGATAGGTCAATCTTCGAGTGAATTGTATCGCTATAAACCCTGTTTAGTAGCTAGTGGTAGGTCCCAGATAGGAACGCTAAGAAATGATGCCAGTATTTCGGTGTCGTGTTTTATTGCTTTGCAGTTGCAGTGACTAATGATATTTACTCTTTCACGGTTACGAAATACGACATTAACTTCGTAGTCTCTGACTAAATGTTTTTTGGCATCCTGCTCCCGGCAACTCGGGATGGATTCAAAGTGAATTTCATCCGGTTGACGGCTCTGAGATCGACTATGTTGTTTAGTGTCGCGTTTTGAGTAGCTTATGATCTGTAGTGCATGTATTTGTGAGATAGGCATCTGAGCTGACTCGCCTACTTTCCAGCCGAACACGCGATGTTTTTCAATCCAGAAGACCCCCAGATGTTTATTAAATTCGAGAGACCTGACGGGTTTGCGCACCAGCCATGCAACGCAGCATACGACTGTACAGCTGAACAGAAAGATGAATGTGGTGAATAACGGATCGGAGGTTGCCGCTACTCCGCTTCTAAATATTTGCGGCAGACTCGCGGTCAGTGTGGATTTAAGCAGAAAGCTTAGGACTGTTGCTGCAACAACTAATGCGGTGTACTGGAACGATAATATGGGTGAAAATACCAGCCGACTTGAAGTAGACTGCTGGCTGATTTTACAGTTGCGAGACTCACCACTGGCGTAAGGTCTTAGCGCCGTCCAGGCTATTTGATTTGCGATTTCGTCTTTGTGATGTGTTCTGGCAAGCCGCGTTTTGGGAGGGTGATTATCTTGCCGTTGTGCTGCAATTGTGCCAAGCAGTAGGATGGAGCTGATGGCAAGCAGTGCAGTGTATTGAGCGCTAAACCAGTTTTTACCTGTAAAAGCTATACTGCCAAAGGCCGCGAATACGCCAAGCAGTACAATTGTCATCGCAATGAGCAACGTACCCTGAACCGGGTCACGTTTACTGTGTGCGTTGTCCGTTGAAATGTCCGGATTTGTGATGCCGATTTTCATGGGCGCGATAGCGGCCTAATTCGCTGGAACTTTAATGTTATGCAGCAAGCGACAATCTAAGACTAGTGGTTTCGAACCATCCGGACCAACATAGGTGAGGTTTTGGTATAGTGTTAACTGTTTGGTAGGTTCTGGTTATCGTATTCATATTTCAATAGAGCTCCACCATTACTTCAGTAAACTCAACAACTACGGATAATATTTTGGCTCTACTTTTCCACGTAGCTCAGGCGTCGGATATTGACCAGGCATCGCAGTCGGGCTCTTACCGTTGTGAGTCCATTGACGCAGACGGATTTATACACTGTTGTAAACCGGATCAGCTGCAAGGAGTGTTAGAACGCTACTATAGTGGTGTGAAGGGGCTGCTGTTGATGCACATTGACTCCGGGTTGTTGCGCTCGGAGTTGGTATTTGAAAATACAGTCGGCGGTGAGGAGTTATTTCCTCACATCTATGGTCCGATTAACATGGATGCTGTGGTCCAAATCGCATCACTATAATGAGATCGCATCTATTTAGTAGTTTAAAGACTTCAGTTAAAAGTTTTTAAAACCCAGGTAGTCTACAGGCAGCCTAACTGTTTAGAGCAATGCCTGACTGCGAGTTGCCAGCTTCTGTAATGCTTGGCGTTGCGCGTATGTCGGATTAAGTGCCAGGCCGCGTCTTGCTAGTTGTAATGCCTCTTGTGGTTGATCCATTGCAAGGTGATTATTGGCCAAATCATAAAAGGTTTGTGGGTCATCCGGTGAGATACGCAGTGCTCTTTCTAAAAGTCCAATGGCTCGTGAATAATCATTTGCCGCGGTAGCAACTTTTGCCTGGTCACGCAACGAGACTGCTGCTGGCAGGCTTGGCGTTGGTAGTGGAGGTGGCTGAGTTGCAGTTGGCTCTATCGACGGTCGCAGGGGTTTTGGTTCGGCCGGTGCAGATTGTTCGCCACTAAGTGGTGGGGGACTTGATACAGGCGTTGGTGGTTCTGTGATGTATTTGGTCCCACATGCCGAAATGAACAAACACAAGCTTGAAACTGTTAGAAGATTTCTTATATTCAATTGGTCTGTCTCATTGTAATTTTTGGGTAGTAGTGATTGCGTACGAGCCCTTATTTGTGCAATGGATTGTGTAACGGGTTGTCAATGGGCGGTGTAATATAGCTGCGAGCCACATCATAAGAATGATCTTAACCTATGGTCTTATACAGGTGTTATTCCAAATAAGAAAGACTGAGTGCTCCGTTATTGGCCGGAATTAGTCGCATGATTCTGATAATAGATTGGCGGCGTTGCCGGCGGGTTCGTGATCACGATGAAAAGGTAGCCTGATTGTGCCAGGGCAATCGGCAATCGTTCTATTGCCGGTGGCAGGATTTACATTGGCGTAGTTGATAGATGGCGGTGCGGTGAATTTCAGGCTACTCGCACCAAGATTTGCAATGGCACGGGCCCATATTTCAAGTGCACCTTTGCTGCCAGTGACCGGTGTTGGTGTATTGTCGTCGTGCCCCATCCAAACAACAACACTATGCCTGCCATCGTAGCCTGCGAACCAGCTGTCACGCTGTTCGTTAGAAGTGCCGGTCTTACCAGCCACTGCGACATCAGGTCTAATGTATCGGTACGCGCGCCTGCCTGTGCCGGCACGCATAACGTGTTGCAGTGCATAGGTGATCTGGTGCGTCGTTGCATCGTCAAGCCGTTGTTCCAGCCGTAGTTGATACCGTTGAAGTAGCTGTCCGTCGCTGGCTTGTACTTCGCGGATCGCGCGTAGTGGTGTGTTAAAACCCAGTGATGCAAGGCTTTGGTAAAGCGATGCAACATCAATTACTGAAAGCTCTAAAGCGCCAAGCAACAGGGAAGGTAATGGGCTGATCTCTTTACCGAGATTATAGCGGTTAAGTGACTCGACAAAGTTTTCTATACCAATCTCCAAGCCAAGATTCACACTGGCCTGATTCAATGAATGAGTCAGCGCATCTAATAGCATGACTGGACCAAGGCTTTCCCTGGTGTAGTTTTCCGGGCTCCAGATATCTCCGTTTTGTTGTTCGTAGAAAACAGGAGCATCGTCAATCATTGAGGCAAGATTGAACTGAGCTGGTTGTTCAAGTGCTGTGGCGTAGATAAACGGTTTGAGTAATGAGCCGATTTGTCTGTTGGCGTCCAGTGCACGATTAAATCCTGCAAAGCGTGCTTCTTTGCCACCGACCACAGCGAGTACTTCGCCATTGTCTGCGCGTGTAACTACTGAAGCCACCTGGAGCTTGTCAATCTCTTCGGTAGTGAGCGACTGTTCGTTTGCGATTTGGTCGTAGCCCTGTCGAACTGAAAGTTCCAGCGCGCGCTGAACAGTAGGATCGAAGTTGGTAAAAATACTCAGACCGTTTTTGTGTAGGTCTTCTGTTGAGTAGTCTCGAGTGAGCTGTTGCTTGACCAAATCAAGGTAGGCTGGCTGTTGACGATCAATGTTTGAGTTTGAGATAACCAAAGGTTGCGCTTTGGCGCTTGTCATTTCCTCAGTAGAAAGCAAATTTTCCCGATGCATAATAGTCAGCACGAGGTTACGCCGTTCAAGTGCGCGCTCAGGGTGCCTTAAAGGACTATAGTAAGATGGGCCTTTTAACAGCCCGACAAGTAAGGCTGATTGATGTATGTCGAGTTCCTGCACCGGCTTGTCAAAAAAGTACAGACTGGCTAGCCCGAAACCATGTATCGCACGCGATTTATCTTGTGCAAAAAATACCTCATTGATAAAGGCCTGGAGAATTTCCTCTTTGCTGTATCGTCTTTCCAGTGCGACAGCCATTGGCCATTCTGTCAATTTGCGTTTGATGCTCCGCTCGCGGGTAAGGAAAAGATTCTTGATCAATTGTTGAGTAAGTGTGCTGCCGCCCTGCGCAAATCGACGTTCTTTTATATTGACCCAGATTGCTCTGAAAATGCCTCGAATCGACAGGCCTTTGTGTTCGTAGAACTTCGGATCTTCAACTGCCAGCAGTGCATCTGTCAGGCCTTGTGGTAGTTGTTCCAGCTTGACCAGCAAGCGGTCTTCAGTTTGTGTCGGGGAGATGCGGCCAATTATCTGTGGTTCCAGTCGGGTTATAGCGACATCGTTGCCACCATGATCAGTCAGCTTGCTTAACTTTCCAGCACTAAAGCTAATCGAAAGTGGGACGGCCGGTTCAAATCCGTCTGCAAACTTGAAACCACGTGTATGTAATAAAAGCGATTGGCCAGCATTGGTTTGGTGTGTTGAAAACTGGCCCGGGCGTGTCACCTGATTGTTTGTATTGGAGTAACCGAGGCTAATAAGCTCTTCTGTGACAGTGCGCTGATCTATTGTCAGGCCTTCGTATAGTTCAAGAGGTCGAGCGTACACTCGGGCAGGAATTGACCACTTGGGGCCGTCAAAGACCTCCTGAATTCGAGCATCGAGCGTTGCCATAGAGCGTGATGCGAAGTAAATGGCTGTTATTGCCAGAAGTACAAGAACTGCGAGTATTGCCATCCACCATTTATGGCGTAGCACAAATGACATTGATTGTTTGTTGTTTGTGGCTGTGGCAGGCATGAGCTAAGTCGGTAGTATAATTGTGTCGTGTAGATTCACAGAGATGGATAGTGCCACGCTGATAGTGTATCTATGGTTATTACTATTGGAATCTTTACTATCGGAGCTATTGTTTTTAGACAGGTTGGCCGTGCTGGTTCAGGGCTTTGGTTTACTGTTCTGGCGAATAACTTTCTTGAAAACTTTTAAAGTTTCTTCTGAAACATGATGTTCCATGCCCTCTGAGTCACGTGTGGCTGTCTCGTGGCTGACACCTATGGACAGCAGAAACTCAAATACAATCTCATGACGAAGCCGGCTTTCGGTTGCCAGTGCTTTGCCTTGATCTGTTAGAAAAATTGACCGATAGGGTTCGGAGTTAACAAAGCCATCGCGTTGCAGACGTGCGAGTGTTTTGCTGGCAGTGGGCTGGGTAACACCCATACGACTCGCAACATCGACCAGTCTGGCTTCACCGTGTACGCGAATAAGATCATCAATTAGCTCTACGTAGTCTTCAGTAGCCTCGGTTTTGTGCGCTTCACGTACCTGGGTGAATCTGGCTGCCTGCTCGTGGGCTTCCGGCAATTTGCCTTCATCGCGCATTAGATTGTCTGACTTCTTGCTTATGTTGCTTGCTCCCGCGGGTGAACTGAATCTTGTTTCTTTAAAACAGCCAAATGACGCTGAACCAGCAGTTAATCAGCTAGTACTTAGTGAGCCGGCACTTAGTAAATTATAACCAGAGGCTTGAAATATTGCTAGATGTGTATAAACTAAGCCTTGGCTAAATTATAAGCCAGTAGGTTTATGGATTCAAGTTAAGAAGTAATGGTAAGCATCAAAAATGAAATGACGAGGGTAAATTTGAAAAAAATTGTTGCTGTGTTTTTTGTATCGCTGCTTATGCTATCTCCGCTTCTGCCAGGTCAGGCTCATGCCGCAAATGGTGACAAGCTTCTGGTGGCGACCACGTTTACTGTTATTGCTGACCTTGCAAGAAATGTTGCCGGAGACGCGGCTGATGTCGTGTCTATTACTCGTCCGGGTGCGGAGATTCATAACTACAAGCCAACACCGCGTGATCTGCTTAAAGTACGTGATGCAGATATCGTGTTATGGAATGGATTGGGTCTGGAATTGTGGTTTGAAAAGTTTATCGCAAGAGTTAAGAACGCGACTGATGTGGTGGTATCAGACGGTGTGGAACCTCTGCCAATTCGTGACGGTCCCTATGCCACCAAACCTAACCCGCACGCATGGATGTCAACGGATGATGTATCAATATACGTGCGTAACATTGAATCTGCATTGACAAAAGCTGATCCGGATAATGCTGAGCTCTATAACCGGAATGCAGAAGAATACATCGGGCAAATTAAAGCCGTTGCAACCGGAATTGAAAATCGATTGAGCATTGTACCTGAAGAGAAGCGATGGCTCGCAACGACTGAAGGAGCATTCAGCTACCTTGCGCGACAGTTCGGTCTGAAAGAGATTTATCTTTGGCCAATGAACGCAGACGGGCAGGGCACACCGGAGCAGGTTAAATCGATGGTCGATGCCGTGCGGGAAAACGATATCCCTGTAGTATTCAGTGAAAGCACAGTTTCTGATAAGCCTGCAAAACAGGTTGCACGTGATACCGGAGCTGTCTACGGTGGCGTGCTTTATGTAGATTCTTTAAGTGAGGAAGACGGCGCGGTACCAACCTATCTTGATCTGCTGCGAGTTACCACAGAAACTGTCGTGAAGGGGTTGGCAGGTGAGTAACACTGCTATTAATACCGGCTCGGGTGGCCTGGATTCAGGTAGCGGTACGCCCGCCACTCGTAACGCAAATACTCCACTTAATGTCGAGCCGGGGATTGAAGCCAAAGACATCACCGTTACCTATAGAAACGGTCATACCGCGGTTCGTAACGCAAGCTTCAGTATTCCGAATGCAACCATTTGTGCTTTGGTTGGCATCAACGGATCCGGCAAGTCCACTTTATTTAAGGCAATTATGGGCTTTGTGCCACTGGCCGCCGGATCAGTAGATATTCTGGGCAAGCCTGCTGGTCGTGCCCTAAAGCGTAACACTGTCGCTTATGTGCCACAGAATGAAGATGTTGATTGGGATTTTCCGGTGCTGGTTGAAGATGTCGTGATGATGGGGCGCTATGGCCATATGGGTTTCCTGCGTCGCCCGTCCGCTGAGGATCGACGTCATGTTGAATCTGCGTTGCAAAGAGTCAATATGCATGAGTATCGTGACCGGCAAATCGGGCAACTGTCGGGTGGACAAAAGAAACGTGTATTTCTAGCGCGAGCGTTGGCTCAGGAAAGCCGTGTAATTTTGCTTGATGAGCCTTTTACCGGTGTTGATGTCAAGACGGAAGAATCGATCATTGCCTTAATGCGTAGTATGCGCGATGAAGGGCGCGTGATGTTAGTGTCCACCCATAACCTCGGCAGCGTGCCGCAGTTCTGTGACCACGTTGTTTTGATCAATAGAACTGTTTTGGCGGATGGACCAGCAGCTGAGGTTTTCACCCGTGAAAATCTTGAACAGGCATTTGGTGGAGTGCTTCGATTCCACATACTCGGTGGCCAGGAGTTGCATGACGATGATGACTCTCGTGAAGTAACGGTAATTACTGATGACGAGCGTCCGTTTGTAATGTATGGCCATAAAGAAAACGATCCAAATCGAGATGGCCCACATAATGACAATCTTCCGGCTGAAGATAAATCTGCTGAAGATGAGAGTCGCAAAACCGTGGGTCGTAATTCAGAAACATCTGTAAATAGCGACGCGAATAATAAATAAATGCCAGACCTGCTCGAACCGTTCTCGTACAACTACATGGTCAATGCGATATGGGTCAGCACTTTGGTGGGTGCTGTTTGCGGTTTTCTTTCAGCCTATATAATGTTGAAAGGGTGGTCGTTGATCGGTGATGCATTGTCTCACTCTGTAGTGCCAGGTGTTGCGGGAGCCTATATGCTTGGGTTGCCCTACTCGGTAGGAGCATTTTTCTCAGGTGGTTTGGCGGCTGTTGCAATGCTTTTTATCAGTTCTCATTCGCGGCTAAAAACTGATGTCGTTATCGGCTTGATTTTCAGCGGATTTTTTGCACTCGGGCTGTTTATGATTTCCATCAGGCCGGCGTCCGTCAGAATCGAGACGATTATATTCGGCAATATACTATCAATTTCGCCTGAAGACAGCATTCAACTGGTAATCATTTCTGTCGTGTCTTTGCTAGTGCTGGCTTTTATCTGGAAAGATTTGATGGTGGTTTTCTTCGATGAGTCACATGCAATGTCGGTCGGTTTAAATGCCACGCTACTTAAGGTTGTTTTCTTTACTCTGCTGAGTGCCTGCACGGTTGCAGCTCTTATGGCAGTAGGTGCTTTTCTGGTTATTGCTATGGTGGTGACTCCCGGTGCAATCGCCTATTTACTTACTGATCGCTTTTCTACTTTAGTTGCAATAAGCGTCACGGCAGGGGCTGTGTGCAGTGCTCTGGGTTGTTACATCAGCTACTTTGCAGATGGAGTGACGGGTGGAGTGATAATTCTGTTGCTAACGTCGGTTTTGCTGTTGGCTTTCTTTTTTGCACCCAAACACGGCATTGTTGCTTCACGCAGACGTATGAAGCAGGTGATGAGCTAGCTGATGTTAGAATTGCTAATCGCACCGTTTACTATCGATTTTATGCAGCAAGCGCTTCTCACTGCAGTGTTTCTCAGCGTGGTGGCTGCTTTTTTGTCGTGCTTTCTGGTGTTGCGTGGTTGGGCCTTAATGGGAGATGCCATTTCCCATGCCGTACTGCCGGGTATTGTCATTGCGTACGCAGCCGGTATTCCAATTGTAATCGGTGCGTTTGCCGCTGGTATGTTTTGCGCAATGGCTACCGGATATATGTCAGAGAACTCAAGGCTCAAGGAAGATACTGTTATGGGGGTGATATTTTCCGGCATGTTTGGCCTGGGTGTGGTGTTATTTTCTGTCTTTCAAATTGATATACATCTGCATGAAATACTGTTTGGCGATATCCTTGGGTTGAATTGGACAGATGTGTTGGTAACAGGGCTGGTTGCAGTCATTGCAACAGTCCTGGTTTGGTTAAAGCGTAAGGATCTGCTGCTACATTGTTTTGACCCGCAGCATGCACGTGCAATCGGATTGCCAGTTAAGCTACTGCACTATGGTTTGTTAGTGTTGCTGTCTGTAGTTATTGTGACGGCACTTAAGGTTGTCGGGATTATCATGGTGATTGCGTTGTTGATTGCCCCGGGTGCAATTGGCTATCTGGCGACTGACCGGTTTGACACGATGTTGCTCATTGCTGTGTGTTCTGCAGTGCTTGCATCAATTCTTGGTATTGTTATCAGCTTCGCGCTTGATAGCGCAGTAGCCCCGACTATAGTGCTGGCATTGATGATTATGTTTGTACTGGTGTTTGTATTTTCGCCGACGCATGGGCTCATGGGCGGCAGGCGCAAGCGTCGAGAGATATCTGTTGAACACTCTGTAGCGCCCAATGCGACTATAGACAGGACCAACTGACCAAGCTATTTGACGGGCTATTTGAACAGGAGCATATCGTTGAGTAAATCCCTTCAGGACCAACTACTAAAAGCCGGCCTTGCAAATAAGAAGCAAGCAGTCCGAGCCAAGAAAGCAAAGAATACCAAAGAGAAACTAAAGCGCACTGGCAAAGACGTAGGCGATGAGGTAACCGATGCGGTAGAAAAGTCCCGCCAGGAAAAGCTTGCCAAAGATCGTGAATTAAATGAGCAAAAAAATCACAAAGCCAGAGAAGCGGCCATTCAGGCTCAGATAGTCCAGCTGATAGAGCTTAACGAGGTGACTGATCGAGGCGAGATAGAATTCAGCTTTCCAGAAGATAAGTTGATTAAAACTCTCAGTGTGAATGAGAGGCAGCGTGATGCGTTGGTGGCCGGAGCACTGGCAATTGTTAAACTCGCTGATAGCTATAAAATTGTGCCGCGTAAAACTGCGGAAAAAATTGCCGAGCGCGATGAGAAAATTGTTCTGTTATGTAATGCTGAATCTGAAGACGAGCAGGTTGAAGATGAATATGCGGAGTTTAAAGTACCCGATGATTTGATGTGGTAACTACTGCTTACAAAAGATCTTGTATTTGAAGTTTCAGTACCTAGCCTGGATAATTCATGAGCCTAATTGCTAACGACATGTGACGCCAGATTTTCTTCTGGCGTCGAATAGACACACTGCTAATTTGAAAATAGGTGCTAAATAAAATGGTTTGGAACTATAAATATAACATTTCGCCAATAATTAATTGTCGCCTGATGAATAATCCAGGCTAGATCTATTTTCCTGAAATTTAATTGGGCTGATATTTACACCATATAAACAGTCTGTCCTTATATTCTGTTCGAATATTCTGTAAAGAGAAAAAGTTTTAAAATGTTTTTGCTTGATAAAAATATACTCCCGAACCTTCTCGCTATTGTGTTGATAGTGCTGGGCCTGGTATTGCCAGGCAGTGTAGGCACTGTTGTTTTCTATACGGGCTTGTTTGCACTTTCGGGCGCGGTGACCAACTGGCTTGCTGTACACATGTTATTTGAAAAGGTGCCCGGCTTGTACGGTTCCGGTGTTATTCCTACTCACTTTGAGGAATTTAAGACCGGCATTCATACGCTCGTAACGAGGGAGCTGTTCAATAAGGAGAATATCGAGAAATTCTTCAGCAAACCGGAAAATACAAAAGCTATAGACGTAGAGCCAGTAGTCAACAATCTCGATATGGACGATGCCTATGATCAATTGGTATCGGTAGTGATGGATTCGTCACTGGGACCGATGTTGGCTATGGTCGGTGGTGAAAAAACACTAGATACAATGCGCGATCCGTTCAAGACCCGTATGCGTGAGTTTCTGCTGAAAACAGTTCGGTCACCGTCTTTTCAAACTAACATGCAGAAGCAACTGGCGAGCGTTACCAGCAGTGATGATTTCAGCGATCGTATCGGTAAAATCGTCAAAGACAGACTTGATGAGATGACGCCAGAGCTTGTTAAAGACATCATGCAACGCATGATTCGAAAACACCTGGGTTGGTTAGTGGTGTGGGGTGCAGTGTTCGGTGGTGTGATAGGACTGATATCGTCAATAATTTTATTGTAGCGATACCCACGGTACCGCTACCATGATAAATATTGGTTCTGTTTACCAGGGTGATCTATTTACCCGGTGTTCTATTTAACTCGATACTTTATTTTCCCAGTTCAATAACCGGTGCACTTGGCTTGGATAGTGGCGGTAGGGGTGTTGCTGCCGCTGGCTCGCCCGGGTCAGTCGCAGAATTGGGCGTTGTATCTGTGCCACCGATCTTTTTCGATGCAGCGAATTCCCTCATCTCTTTAAGATATTGTTTACGATGAACCGCTTTTTCATCTTCTGTTTCAGTCGGTGCATGGGTAATTCTGTAATCCCACGCCAGCGCCCCTGCATAGCCATTGCTATACCAGCTTTCAAGCATCGTGGTGTGATCAGCGGCTTCCAGCCCCTCTGCAGGGTACTCTCCCATAATCATCGGCTTATCACCAAATCCGAGTTCCTCAGGTGACATGGTATACGGCCAGCTGTCGTTTACCCAGTCATAGATGTGTGGCTGATAGAAATCGATATCAGTTTCCCGCCATGCGTCAAGCCACTTTACAGCAGCACTTCCGATCGTAACCGGGATGTCTGGGGTTTCCTGACGCATAATCGCAATTGTGTCACCTACAAACACTTCCATTTGATCGTGAGTAATAGCCTCTAGCTCAGGGTTTGCGTCAAAGTCATTCCATGGATTCTTACCGTATTTGTTTTCGCCTTTCATAGCCCACTCGGGCTCGTTGATAACATCCCAGGAGTGAAGTGCATCGATGTGCGGGCTGTCACCGAGCGCTGCGATCAATGGCCGCACAACATTAGTCATAAGTGCTGCACGCTTTGTGTCGTCGACTACTAAATCGTGCAAGCCGGTCATCGTTATGCCGAATTTTTCGCGAGTTGGACGGAAACCGTCAAAAGAGAAAACGCAGAACATCACCCGCATGCCAGACTGGTCCACCAGTTCAAGCGCTTTTAGAGCGTCATCAATTGCCTGCTGACCGATCGGATTCGGTGAGCCGTTAGCATCAAAGGTGATCGCATCGGTCCAGAATTCAGGCCAGATCCACCAACGGATTACTTCTACGCCATTGGCTGCCATGTCGTTGAGCTCTTCTTCAAACGGTGCAGGATCAGCGGCGACACCCTGCTTAGCCCACGGACCAATTCCACCGAAGTCACCAGCGTAGCTTCTCCAGGCATAGTTAAGACCAAAGCTAAATGACTCTTTTAACTCAGCGGTGTGCACAGCGGTGCACAATGTCAGTGTCATAAATAATGCTGCAACACTTAGCTTGCTCATACTAGCAATCTCCAAAGGATTCTTGTCAGAGTGTTCTGGTCTGTCAGTCTGCGTAACTGACCAACTTCACATCTGATACTGACGATTTGATGCAACCCTGCGCGAACTCCATCTATGCAACAATCGGCATACAAAGTAACTTCTTCAGTTACTAAAAGGCATAAAAACAGAGGGGTTCAGAAAAATGATGCGCTAAGCCATTGAAATGTTAGTGGCAAATCAAAGGTGAATCGCAACAATGCGAAATTCGTTAAATTCTATGTCTACTGTGACGTGTTTCCGGTTATCTCATTCTTCGTCTTTCGCGGCTTGAAAAAGAATCGGATCTTGCTCCACCGCTTGTTTTTCGACTGGAGCAGGCGGGGGAGCTGCATAGAAAATCGGCTCCTGATTATCCACCGTCTTTTCGAACGGCTTTTTCATTTTCACTTCTGTGCCGGTTTGTTCTGCCTCCTGTTGTGCCTTGTGTAGTTGCTTGGCAGTTTCTTCAGACCAGGGCAGTCGATACGAACGAGGTTCCTTGACCTGCGGGATTTGCAGCCACAAGAAAATAGCTTCACCCTCTTTCATGACTGAACTTAGAACATTCACCTGGGAAACATCTTTGTGAATTGTTTCAAGTGCTACTGGCTTCGGGCGACTGAGGATATCGTTAAGGCTGAAGTAACACAGCGGAAGCAGGGCAGTGGCGCAAATCAATGAAGCTATTTTTGGTGGCAGAGAACGCGGCGCCCAAATCGCTATGGAAGCCAGTACTGCAGCAAGTGCTATTGCGATGACAAACCAGTAGGTAGTTACAATCATGTTTTTCTATTGCGTAGTTTCTTTGGCAGGTTATGAACGCTGCCGGTCACCAGTCGCGCGTTCTCATCCAGGTTAAAGCGGAATACGGTTGATTCCTCTCCCTGGTGTTGCAGCTCATGTTTGCTGACAAGAATTTGCTTGGCTGATTTCTGACCCGGGCGCTTTAGGCTGACAACTATGGTAGCCGGTATCGGATAAATCCCTGTCGGATTACGATACAGGTGTACATTTACGGCATACTCGCCTTTGGGTACGCCACGGCTGTAGGTAAATTCGTAGTTGAGTCCTGTAAGGTCAGCTGTGTCACCGAGATCATCTCGCAACAAATTGAAAACCTGTCCACCTTTATTTGAGTATCCTACCGGTATATCACCCGGTGCCTCGACCCAGAGATCGACATCGGCATTTATTTCATCCGGCCAGCGTAATTCCACTGTCATGTTACCGGGTGACTTTGAGGTGTCTTCGGCGACAGCTTTTGGATTAATGTGCGGGAGTAACAGCATGACAAGTGTGACGAATCCTGCTAGCGCGAGCATAATGACATCGCGAAACAGAGTTGCTGAACTGTCTTCGTCAAAGAGATCGTCTTCACGCATTTTTTTCAACTGCCTCTTGGATATCACTGATCAACTGCACAGTGCCACTGGAAAGCATTTGAAAGTTCGCCATTAACCAGACATTGAAAATTGAGCCGATCAGCGTGGTATACAGAGCAGTAGACATACCCTGAATCAGAGTAGAGACCATCGGTGCGATGGAATTTACGTCGGCGGCAGTTTCCGGATCAACGCCTGAGAGTGCGATGATGAATCCGAGTACGGTACCAATTAACCCAAGAAGGACGAGTGTGTTGCCTAAGTGTCTGACCACAGAGATTCTGTGTGACAGTCTCAACCGCATAGAACCGCTGATAACAGATTCGCTTTCACGTTCAACGAGTAGGTGTGAAACCGTTTTTGATTTTAATCCTTCAGGTGTTTTAAGTGCATCTATTTCGCGGTTGGTTTGCCACAGCTTTTGTGTGCATAGAACCAGGCCGACAATAAACACTAAAAAAATTACCACTGATAGATAGGTCTGATCAGCGTTGATGACTTTATGGACGTAGCCTTGAGACCAGGCAGCACCCAACAGTGCAAATGCGACAACGTTTAGAAGAATGTAACGTAGCAGCAATAATGAGCGGTAGGGATTACGTGTTTTAGACGCAGTACCTTTTGATGAATGTGCACCAAGCTTTGGTGATTCTGCATTGCTATAGGCGTGAGCCATGTGACTGCCCCCAGTTGTCTCGGCGTAAATCTGCCGATATAAAAAATAGCGAGCGTTGGTGTAGTTTGCTTTAGTTGTCTGGATTAATGATCAACACAAGCTAATAGCTGACTATTAGAGGGCAGGTGGCGCAGCATTCATGCCATGGGCTGCTGTAAGGTTCACGATAAACAAAAAAAGGGCGTTGATATGACATCATCAACGCCCTTTATTCTGCTGGTTTATGAATTACCAGCGAATTTATTCGCTAAGCACTTTTAACTTGTTGTCTACGCTCATATAAGATGAATTCTGTATAACCATTGGGTTGAATTCGCCCTTTCAGTGCCAGATCCAGAGATGCCTGAAATGTGATGCTGTTTTCGAAATCCGGTGACATCGGTGCATAGTTGGCGTCGTGCTTGTTTTGTTCATCTACGGTTACAGCAAGTCGTTTCATAGATTCAACCACTTCGTCTTCGCTGAGAATTCCGTGGTGCAACCAGTTGGCGATATGCTGGCTAGAAATCCGCAGTGTCGCGCAGTCTTCCATCAAGCCGACATTGTTAATATCAGGTACCTTTGAACAACCAATGCCCTGGCCAACCCATCGAGCAACGTAGCCAAGAATGCCCTGTACGTTGTTGTCGAGCTCATTCTTTATCTCTTCGTCCGAGAGGTTTCTATTCAGCAGTGGAATGGTGATGATGTCGTCAATGCTTGCAGCAGTTCGAGATTTGATTTCATCCTGCCGTTTTTTTACGTTAAGTTCGAAGTAGTGCGTTGCATGTAACGTTGCCGCGGTGGGTGAGGGTACCCATGCGGTGCTACCACCTTGTTGTGGATGGGTGATCTTGGCTTTGAGCATCGCTGCCATTTCATCCGGTATTGCCCACATGCCTTTACCAATCTGTGCTTTGCCTTGTAATCCGCAGGCCAGACCGCAGTCGACATTGTTATCTTCATACGCTTGTAGCCATTTGGCTTCTTTGATTTCTGCTTTGGGGAGCATTGCGCCTGCTTCCATACTGGTGTGAATGTCATCACCCGTGCGATCAAGAAAGCCTGTGTTAATAAAGACAACTCTTTCGCTTGCTGCATTAATACAATTTTTAAGATTTACTGTCGTGCGCCTTTCTTCGTCCATTATTCCCATTTTGAGAGTGTTTTTCTTTAGGGAAAGAGCCTGTTCAACTCGATCGAATAATTCGACCGCGAGGGCAACTTCTTCTGAACCGTGCATCTTTGGTTTAACAATGTAGACTGAGCCGGTGCGTGAGTTACTGAAGCCATTGTGATTTCCCTGAAGCTCATGCTTTGCACATAGAGAAGTCACCATTGCGTCGATGAGTGTCTCAGGCACAGGTTTGCCTTCATAAGTGATGGCATCGACCTCACATTGGCTACCAACGTTACGTACCAGTAGTACACTGCGGCCAGGTAGTGTAAGCGTGTCTCCGTTAGTGCTTGTGTAGGTGCGGTCATGCGCCAGTACTCTATCTACTGTTTTTCCGCCTTTTGAAAATGAACTTTTTAGATTGCCTTGCATCAGGCCTAACCAGTTGCTGTATACCTGACATTTGTCCTCAACATCGACCGAGGCGACCGAGTCTTCACAGTCCATAATCGTGCTAATTGCAGATTCAAGTTGAACATCAGACAATGATGCAGGATCCGTTATGCCGATTGGATGTGATGCGTCGAAATTCATTTCCAGATGCAGGCTATTCTTGCAAAGCAATATCTTGTCAGGGCTAGCACTATCACCCGTATAGCCTTTTAGCTGCGATTGGTCAGACAGAGTGGTTGTACCCGCGTTGGTTATTACCTCTAATGCATCACCTTCTATCTTGTATGTTGTAGCAGAGCTGTGTGAGCCCGCTGCAAGAGGAAAGTGTTGATCAAGAAATTTCCTGGTATACGCGACAACTTTTTCGCCACGCTTTGCGTTATAACCGCCGGCACGCTCTGCGCCGCCATCTTCGGGGATAACGTCTGTACCATATAGTGCATCGTAGAGACTGCCCCAGCGCGCATTGGCTGCGTTTAATACAAATCTCGCATTGTCCAGCGGCACAACCAGTTGCGCTCCAGCGATAGTCGCAATCTCAGGATCGACATTGCTGGTACTTATTGTGAATGGGGCAACGTCCGGTTCAATATAATTGATGGATTGCAGATAGTCTTTATAGTTGCCTGCATCAAAGCTCTTGTTATCTTTATGCCAGTGATCCACCTTTTCCTGTATTGCATCGCGGGTCGCCAGGTGGGTTTTAATACGCGGGGCGAAATCGGCGATGATTTTTTCCAGCTCTATAAAAAAGTGCTCAGGAGTAACATCCGTACCCGGACACACTTTTTCACTAACTAATCGGTGTAAAGGCTCGGCAATGCTTAGCTTCCCGACGTTAATTTGATTCACTCGATTCAATCCTCTAAATGTGGCTGCTGAACACATGGTACGTAGTTATGTCTGCGGTGCTGGCATGCGTAGATATAGATTAGCGTGCTTATTGGCATGAGACTATAGGGTAGAAAGAACATTTTGCTCCGTAGTCACTTCCAGTTCGCTGTGGTAACTTATCCATAAGATTTCTGCAAACCGCTCTATTATGGCTCAATACGTCTACACAATGAACAGGGTGAGCAAGATTGTTCCCCCCAAGCGCGAAATTCTCAAAGATATATCCCTGTCATTTTTCCCGGGCGCGAAGATCGGTGTTTTGGGTTTAAACGGTGCTGGTAAATCAACGTTACTGAAGATAATGGCGGGCCTCGATGCCGAGATTGACGGTGAGGCGAGGCCGATGCCGGATATCAAAGTGGGTTATCTGCCTCAAGAGCCAGAACTTGAGGCAGATAAAACGGTTCGTGAAGTGGTTGAAGAATCTGTGGATGATCTAAAGGGTGTGCAAGCCCGTTTAGATGAAGTTTATGCAGCCTACGCAGAACCGGATGCAGACTTTGACGCGCTGGCTGCAGAGCAGGCCAAACTTGAAGCGGTATTGCAGGCAAGCGATGGTCATAACCTTGAAAGACAATTGGACGTTGCAGCAGACGCACTCAGACTGCCTCCTTGGGATGCAAAAATCGGCAATTTGTCCGGTGGTGAGATACGTCGTGTCGCACTTTGCCGTCTATTGCTTGCGTCTCCGGATATGTTATTGCTTGATGAGCCAACGAACCATCTCGATGCAGAATCGGTCGGCTGGCTCGAGCGCTTCTTACACGACTTTGATGGCACCGTCGTGGCGATTACCCATGATCGATACTTTCTTGATAACGTAGCTGGCTGGATTCTTGAGCTTGATCGCGGCCGTGGTATTCCGTTTGAAGGTAACTACTCCGGTTGGCTCGAAGCAAAGGCAGATCGGTTTGAGCAGGAGCAAAAGCAGGAATCATCTCACGCGAAGGCGATGAAGGCCGAGCTCGAATGGGTACGCAAAGGAGCAAAGGCGCGACAGTCAAAATCCAAAGCGCGACTGGCTCGTTTTGAAGAACTGCAATCGCGTGAATTTCAAAAGCGCAGTGAGACCAATGAAATCTATATTCCTATGGGGCCACGGCTAGGTGACAAGGTCCTCGATTTTAAGAATGTCACCAAGGGTTATGAAGATCGACTCTTAATAGATGATCTTAGTTTTTCGTTACCACAAGGTGCGATTGTTGGTGTGATTGGCGGTAACGGCGCGGGTAAATCAACTCTGCTGCGCATGATTATGGGTACCGAAGAGCCGGACTCCGGATCTATAGAGCGTGGAGAAACTGTTCAGATTGCCTGGGTAGATCAGAGTCGCGATGAGCTCGATGCGGATAAAACAGTATGGGAACTCATCTCTGGTGGGCTGGATAATCTCGTGGTCGGTGATTTTGAAATGCCCTCAAGAGCTTATCTTGGTCGTTTCAACTTTAAAGGAGCTGATCAGCAGAAACGGGTGGGTGATCTCTCCGGGGGTGAGCGAGGCCGCTTGCAGTTGGCCTGGACTCTTAAACAAGGCGCTAATGTATTGTTGCTCGATGAGCCGTCAAATGATCTCGATGTCGAGACACTGCGTGCACTGGAAGAAGCCCTGCTCGACTTTCCCGGCTCTGCGATTGTGATCTCCCATGACCGTTGGTTTCTTGACCGTATAGCGACTCATATTTTGGCGTATGAAGGTGAATCTCATGTGGAGTTTTTTGCTGGTAATTACACAGAATACCAGGAGGATTACCTGCGTCGCACCGGGTCTGACGGCAGCCAGCCTCAGAGAGTTCGCTACAAAAAGCTGAAATAGTCTCATTTCTCTGCACGTCAGGGACTTTGGAAAGGAATGAATTGTTACAGAAGTGTTAACCCCAATCCTATAGTTAATGTTTTTTAAAACAATATCTTAGCTCATTTAGATTTCTTTTCTTACCGCAAATTACCCGTGAATGCACGGCGTTGTTGTACGTTTTCTGCATCAGATTCACTTCAAGCGACTATGTTTATCGTGGTACTGCTTGAGAAGCAGAATAATAGATATGTCTGACAGGTAATGTTAGAGGTCTGCGCTGGGGTAATCAGTTTTATACAGCGTTTAGTTCAAGTAAGTTGTGAACTTTCTATGTCCTTCATGTCCGTTGTTTAATCTGCCGGGTAAAGGGTACTACCTATAATTTTCGACTTGCTGTGCAGCCACGATGAGCTCCGCGCCTCATCGTTTTTCTGCGCTTTTGTTTAACGCTGGCATAGTGCCAGCCAATACGGATCCGGAATTTTGTTTATATCCCGAAATACGTTCAAAACGCTTTTCAGTGGTTTTGTGTCATCTTGCTTGCTTTCCCTCGCCGCTATCAGCTTCACGCCGCTCGCTGTGGCCAATCCGGTATGTTCTGCCGGCGTTACCGATTTTGATGGTGACGGCTGGGGCTACGAAAATAACACTTCCTGCGTTATTCCAACAGGCCACTCCACTTGCTCTTCGAATGCTGCAGTGGGTGCTAACGGCTGGGGTTATGAGAATGGCAGAAGCTGTCGCTTTTCCGCTTCATCCAGCAGTTCGAGTTCAAGCTCAGTTAACCGTCCGGCTTGTAGCAGTGCTGCTGTGAATAATGGCGACGGTTGGGGTTGGGAGAATGGTCAAAGCTGTGTCTACAATGGATCGACTTCAAACAACTCTTCCTCTGCTAGTTCTTCATCTGCTAGTGTTAGTCCCTCATGCACTAGTGCGGCTGTCAACAACGGTGACGGTTGGGGATGGGAGAACGGTGCCAGCTGTCAGTATCGTGGTAACACTCCAACAGCAGCTGCCGCAACCACCAGGTCTGCGAATTCTCCTACGTTCAATGAGAATGGTGTGAGAGAGTGTTCAGCCAATGCCGAAGATACCGGTGGAGGTTGGGGTTTTGAGTTTGGTGAGTCATGTGTCTGGGGGAGTGTTCGACCGGCTACCAATCGCAATAGTCTGATTGCAGCGCCACCGCCGGTTGCAGTTGCTGCAGTCGGATACGTCAATGGTGATCCGATTTGTCTTACAGATGCCAGTGATGGCAATGGTGACGGATTTGGTTATGAAAATAATCGAAGCTGTCGCGTAGTGGCAGGTCAAACTGCTACTGCAGCGAATCCATTACTAAACACCCGCTGGTGCCAGCCGTGGGCTGAGATCTCTTATGGTGACTACGTTCTGCAGAACAACACCTGGAATTCAGGTGATGTTTACTTCAATCACTGGTCGCAGTGTATTGAGCTGACTGGTGGTCCGGGTAACTATGTTGCGAAGTGGGATTACAACTGGCTGGATAAAGATGAAGGTAATGACTTCTCAGTAAAGAGTTACCCGCAGGTATTCTACGGTCGCAAAACAGCTAACTCTCAGTCTGGCACACCAGCAAAGCTGGGTCTGCCGGTTAATGTAAACAACGCACCAGACTACAAGGTTCGTTACCGCTACTCAGAAACTGGTAACGCTGAGCGCAACGTTGCGTTGGAATCATTCTTCCACACCAGCTGTGAAGCGGAAGAGTGGAACAAGCACTTCGAGATGATGGTCTGGGTCAACAAGCCAGTTATTAAGACACCTGGTTTGAAAGTGACTGAAACGACTATTGACGGCAAGGTCTGGGATGTTTACATCAACCCGAATCTTACCTGGGGCTATGTTGCTTTTGTGGAGCAGATTCCTTCTACCCAAGGCTGGCTTGACTGGAACAAGTTTGTCGACTGGACTCGTTTCCAGGGCCCAAGATACGGTGTGTGGGATGTGGGCAACACTTGTATGGGTGCCATCGAAATTGGTACCGAAACTTTCTGGGGCAATGGTACTTTTACATTGCATGAGTTTCAGGTGACCCGATAGCTCCATTATCACTGACAAAAGAGCCGCGTATAAGTGGCTCTGGCGTCCACAAGAAACATAGTTATACAGCGAGCCTCATTTGAGGCTCTTTTCTTTTCTATTGTCCTGATCAGTTTGAGTATCTCAGCCCGGATGACTTCGGGTTTGAAGATAGCCTCGACGAACTCGCTTTCACAGGAATTGTGATCAAGGACAATCAATCTGTTGTCAACGATCAGTTTATTCCCGTTAAGCGTTAGCCGCAGGCAATCTATTGTTTACGCCTGCGCCTGATGCGAATGGTCAGACGATGCGCAATTAGAATTTTTAACCCTATTTACCGGGCTGGAACGATTAACATAGTAACAGCGTGTAGTTTGAGAGGACGATCGAAACAGAGTGTTACGGTTTCCGGGTAAATTTTCTTCGGATAGTGATGAATCGTTGCTGAGATCCTATGGCAACGGGGATTCGGCTGCTTTTGATAAACTGTACCTGCGGCATAAGAAAGGCTTATATAACTTTATAATCCGAAGCCTGGCGCAGACAGCTGCCGCTGAAGAAATCGCGCAGGACGTCTGGATGGCGGTGATAGACAACGCCAATCGATTTGATTCAAGTGGTTTTACGCCGGGCAAAGCTGCTTTTCGAACCTGGCTCTACCGCATTGCCAGCAACAAGGTGTCGGATTTTTACCGCCGAAAGATAAATCAACCAGCCGATGAACTCGATACACGTGAGGAGCAATTTGAATCGAGCCAGTTAACCGCTGAAGACGGGGTGTTACTTCAGCAGTTGCTTGATGCATTAGCAGAGTTGCCAGATGAGCAGCGACTGACTTTTATTCTGCAGCAGGAAGGTTTCAGTCAACGCGAGATTGCAGAGATGACGGGAGTCGGTGGTGAAACAGTAAAAAGCCGATTGCGCTATGCAAAATCCACCACTCGCCAGCGTATGGAGCTAAAAGCATGACAAAACTTGATAAGCTCTATCGCAAAGCACCGCAACTGGATTCTCCGGCAAAGCTTGATGATCGTGTCTTACGTGTGGCGAGATCGCGAGTACCGCAGACTGCAGCTAGTTCATCTAAAAAGTCGCAGAGTACACCACACTGGCGGCGCGTAGGCTATGCAGTTTCCTATCTTTGTATTTTTGGTATTGGTTTTGGTGTGTTGTTGCAAGCCGGATTTTTTCCTGCTGGTCCAAACAAGGAAAGTAGTGATGTTTCTTCATCTGCCAGCGATACCGTTTCAACAAGCAATATCGTATTGCGCGACGAGAACAATAATTTGCAGCGGGAAGGTGTTGTTGCTGAGAGATCTGTTGTTGCGACAGAAGAATCGCAAATGCAAACGAGTGAATCAGCTCAATTGGTTCAGGTCAGTCCAGCTGAATCCATGGATATGGATACAACAATTAGTACAGCACGAGAAGATGCAGCTTCTGTCGAATCAATAGCAGCTGCTGATACCACTGCTGCAATGAGCGCACCGCAGGTTGCTTCTGGTGCTGTGGTTGAATTTTCTAAGTCCCTACCACAGCCTGAAAGCCTGACAGAGAGCCTGTCTCCAAGCGTCGCCATAAGTGACCGGAATACTGTTGCCGATGCTGAAACGGAATTCGCCAGTGTCGATAGCGTGGCCAAGATAAACAGCGCCAATATTCAGTCACGGATTCAAAAGGATGTGAATGAACAAAGTTTGCAATCAGAGGGCTTTGATAAATCAGCAATGACCACGAGATCAATAGAGTGGCTGTTGTCTCAATCGCCGGATCGATACACAGTTAAGGTCGCTTCAGACAACGCTGCAAATATTCTGACACTGCTGGGTAACGAGCTTTCTATTGCTACTGAGCTGGTGCAAATTACTGATGGGGTGAACGGTTGGATGCTATTGCACGGTAGCTTTAGCAATCGTTCAAGTGCAGAGCAGATAATACCTGAGTTATTTGCTGCTGCTTATTCTGCTAAATCAGCAGTCGATGCGGTAGATAGTTACATTAAGCTGGAAGTGATCTCTTTTGCAGCCTTGAATCAGCTTCTGAAATAGCCCAGATACAATACTGCCTAACATCATCCGTGAAACTACTGGGCAGCGTTACAATTATTACCGCTCGCCGAATTTGTCGTAATCAGTGAAGTAAATCCTAACATTGCATCGCTCGATGCCGTCCCTGTACTTCGATTTCTTCGATTAGAGTTTTACAGTGGCACTGTTACAAAAAATTACCCGTGCGCCAGAAAATGCTGTGATGTATAAATGTATGGTGTTAGTACGCCGGAAACGCGTTTAACAGCGTGCGGGCTGCCGAACAGTGCAGCAATGGGATCGAGGATTCTCATCTGGCATGTTCTAGTTTTGACAGGGGCAAGTATATGAAATATCTGATCGGTGAAATTGGAATTTCGCTATTGGTTGCAGGTTTAATCGGTTTGCTTGTTGGCTGGCTGATAAGCCGGCTTTTCAGGTCCAACGCTATTAGACACACCAGCAATCGCTACGAGGGAGCACTGAGCGATCGCGAAAGAGAAATAAGTCGGTTGCGCGCAGAGCTTCGCGATTCCGCGCAGCACGGTCGCAGTTCTGCCAGGGGGCCGGTCAAAGAGCCAGCCAGAGGATCAGCCGGGCAAGAAACCAGAGAATCAACCAAAGGGTCTCGAGGTCCTGCTCGCGAGTCGGCAAACTACTCTCGCGGGCTTGCAGAAAACAAAGGTTCTGAAGCTTCCGGTGACAGCAAGACCGTCACCACGTCTGTGAAAAGACCACCCATGGGTGGGCCGAAGACAGAACGCTCCAGAGGTGTCGAAACAAAAACAACCACCAATCGCCCTTCGATCGGTCAGCCTGGCAAGTACTCAGTCGCTGCGAAAAACATGCGCACCGATAGCAGCTCACTTCGCGTTCGACCAGATACCGTCAGTAAAAGTGCGCTTGACGATGAATCTTACGCAAAGATCAAAGCACTAGCCGAGCTTGGCGAGCGGGACAGACAGCTTCAATATTCCTATCAGGCGGCGGCACCTGCTGCTGTTTCGACTGGCAAAATAGATCAATATCAGAAGTTGCTTGATCAGAAAAATACCCAGGTGGATGACCTGCAAAGGAAAATCCGCGACTTACTCGCAGCTAAAACCAAACCTGCTGAAACAGCAGGTAGCAGCGTTCGTGAAAAACAGCTGAAAAGCAACTACGAACAAGAGTCCTACGAGAAGGTGCGTGCCTTTGCAGGGTGGGGTGAAGCCGAACGAAAGTTATCTCTGATGAAACAGCAGAGCGTACCGCAAACAGATACTGAAATAGCCCCGTTGCGTCGTAGAGCTGAACAGCAGGACAGAATTATCGCTGACCTGCGTAAGCGATTAGAGCAACAGCAACGCCATGCAGAAGAGACTCATCGCCAGGCTGAACAAAAAGTTTCGATGCTTCAAAAGCAGCCAGCTAAACCTGACCCTGAAATTGTGCCGTTGAGACGGCGTGCAGAACAGCAGGATTCAATTATTGCTGATTTGCGTTCTCGCCTTGAAAAGCAGCAACAGCAGTTTGATAGCACCCGGCGCGACTATGAGCGCAAGATATCAAGCAGTGAGGCGAATATTGCTACATTGCGTGCAGACGTCAGCAATGACAACTCACAAGCTGAAGTAGACAGCTACAAGAGAAAGGTTTCCGAGCTTGAGCTATCTGCACAGAACCGTATCAGAGAGTTCAATACAACGCTTGAATCCAGAAATAAAGAATATGATCAACTAGGTAAGCGCCTGGAGGATTTGCGCGCACAGGTTTCAGAGCGTGATGGTCAGATCGCAAGGCTTAAAGGAGAGGTTGATAAGAACCTGTCTTTAAAATCCTCAGTCGATGCAGACATTAACAAGTATCGCGAACAAATAGGCGCGCTTGAAATTGACGTTAGAGAGCGTGATGCCAACATCACTCGATTGAAGAGTAAAGAAGCAGAGTTGGACAAATCTAACCTCGCTATTCGTGAGATGGAAGATCGTCTTGCCGGGTTTACGCGCACTTCTGAAGAGACATCGAAAAAATACGAAGGCGTTATTAACCAGCAGCGTGCTCGAATCGAAGAGCTGGAGGCGAGAACTGCTGGGTTGCAAAAGACAGTAGATCAACGCGACAATGAAATCGTACCGTTGCTGAAAGCCGTGAAGGATGGCGAAAGTAAACTGACCACGGTTACTGCAGACGTGAATCGTTTCCGAACTGAGGTGTCTGGCAAAGATTCTGAGCTGAGCAATTTAAATAAAGAGCTTTCTG
Source organism: uncultured Granulosicoccaceae bacterium (assembly GCA_938020525.1). Lineage (GTDB taxonomy): Bacteria > Pseudomonadota > Gammaproteobacteria > Granulosicoccales > Granulosicoccaceae. The sequence continues at coordinate 39,087 of CALIHW010000035.1, forward strand.
CTGCCAGAAAGGCGACTGCAGATGCGAAAGGCGAGATCGCTTCCAAAGAGCAGACGCTTGCCGTTTTAAATAAAGACCTGGAAGCCTTAAGAAAGGCAGAGGCCGATGCGAGGCGAGAGAAGTCAGACGCAGACGGTAGAATTGTTAGCCTGAATAAAGAACTTGAAGCTACTAAGAAGGCAACAGCCGATGCTAGAGGTGAGATCAGTAGTAAAGAGCAGAAGTTAGCAACTCTAACCAAAGACCTGGAAGCTTTAAGAAAGTCAGAGGCCGATGTCAGGCGAGAGAAGTCAGACGCAGACGGTAAGATCGTTAATCTGAATAAAGAGATTGAAGCTGCTAAGAAGGCAACAGCAGATGCTAGAGGTGAGATCAGTAGTAAAGAGCAGAAGCTTGGAACTCTAAATAAAGACCTGGAAGCTTTAAGAAAGTCAGAGGCCGATGTCAGGCGAGAGAAGTCAGACGCAGACGGTAAGATTGTTAATCTGAATAAAGAGCTTGAAGCTGCTAAAAAGGCAACAGCCGATGCTAGAGGTGAGATCAGCAGTAAAGAGCAGAAGCTTGGAACTCTAACCAAAGACCTGGAAGCCTTAAGAAAGTCAGAGGCTGATGTCAGGCGAGAGAAGTCAGACGCAGACGGTAAGATTGCTAATCTGAATAAAGAGCTTGAAGCTGCTAAAAAGGCAACAGCCGATGCTAGAAGTGAGATCACCAGTAAAGAACAGTCACTTGTGGCTAGTAACAAGAAACTGGAAGAGCTCAAGAAACAGGAAGAACAACTGCGTCGGGAAAAAGCAGAGGCCGACAAAAATCTGAACGATGTCAAACGGCAGTTGGAAGATTCCAGGAAGTCTCTTACTAATGCCCAGAATGATATAAACGCAAAAGAGCAGAAAATTGTTTCGATCAACAAGCAGGTAGAAGAGCTTCGAAAGTACGAGGCAGATTCTAAGCGCTTGAGGGGTGAGCTTGATGCAAAAACTGGTGAAGTTAAAACCCTGCATGGCAAGGTCAATGAGCTGACACCACTGCAGGCAAAAGTAAAAGAGTCAGAATCGAAATTCACCACGTTACAGGCTGAGCTTCAGACCACAACTGAGCGAGACAAGAAGCAGCTGGCGGAATTGCAGTCGAAATATGACAGTGATCACAAACAATACACGCAGAAGCTGGGGCAGCGCGACAGCGAGCTTGAAGATCTTAAAAAGAAAATTGCATCACTAGAAGCGCTTAGGGCTGATCTGCAAAATCGTGATAACGAAATCAAATCGCTGCGTTCGAAATTAGAATCGCTGGAAAGTGAAAAGCAGGGCTTTATTAAAACCCGTGATCAGCAACAGGCAGATCTTAAAAAGACCCAGGCTGAGCTCGATGGATTGCGACCATTCAAGAAGCAATCTGAGGATGCCAAAGCAGAGCTTGAAGGGACTAAGCGCAAATTATCCGAGCTTGAATCTGATCGGGAAAAGATCAGGAAAGATGCTGCAGCCAAAGAAAGCCAGCACTTAGCGAAAGTAAAAGAACTTGAACCGTGGCAACGCAAGTATGAAGAGTCCGCGGGTCAACTCAAGGCGAAAGAAAGTAATATCGCTAAACTCAAGGTTGATTCACAGGCAGAGCTAGAGCGAAAACTCAAAGCTGCAGAAGATCAACACAAGCAACTGCTTGAACAGCGCGACAAGCGAATCGCAGAGCTGGACGCCAGAGCTAAACAGCTTGAGTCGCTCAAGCAGGATATTGCAGAGCGGGATCGTAAGATTGCCGAGTTGAACGCGGAATCAGCCGCTGCCAGAAAGCGTTTTGAATCATTGGAAGGGCAGTTGAAGTCTGCTGAAGAGCAGTCGGCGGCAAGAATTAGCAAGCTGACATCCGAGCTTGACGGCGAGAAAAAGCAGGCCGGTGTGTTGCAGGCTGACATCCTTGGATTCAAGAAAACCATAGAAGAAAAGCAGAGTCTGGTAAGCGGTTCAGATCAAAAAGTTGTCAAACTTGAATCCCGCATTAAAGAGCTTGAGCCATTACAACAGCGATTGAGTAGCAGGGAGAGCGACCTAAAGCAGCTTGAAGAACAGCATAAGTCTGCCAGTTCCAAGTGGGCTTCAGAAATTTCATCGCTGCAAAACCGGGTCAAGGAGCTTGAGCCTTTACAGAAGCAGCTTTCAACCCGTGAAAGCGAATATAAAACTCTTGAACAACAGCACAAGGCAGCAAGTGCCAAGTGGTCAGGCGAGATATCTGATCTTCAGAAAAGAATCAAGGAACTCGAACCGTTGCAGCAGCGTTTGTCTACTCGTGAAAGCGAATATAAACAACTTCAAGAGCAGCACAAGTCTTCGAATACTAAAAATGCGACTGAAATATCTGGTCTTCAGAATCGCGTCAAGGAGATTGAGCCTCTGCAGAAAAGCCTAGCTGCACGTGAAGGTGAATACAAAACGCTCCAGTCTCAGCATCAGGCAGCGAGTAACAAGTGGTCAACTGAGCAGGCGGAGCTGCAAAAGCGAATCAAGGAGCTACAGCCGCTGCAACAACAGCTGACATCGCGTGATGCGCAATTGAAGTCTCTTGAAGAGAAGCACAAGGCGGCGAGTGCTGATTGGTCTTCTGAGGCATCCCAGCTACGACAACGTATTAAGCAGCTTGAATCCATAGAGCGGCAACTTGCGAAGCGCGATGAAGACTACAAGGCTTTGCAAGAAGCTCAGAAAAATGCCAACGCCAAGTGGAATGCCGATCTCGGTGAGTTGAAAAAGCGGATCAAGGAGCTGGAACCTTTGCAAGCTAAGTTGTCAAGCCGAGATGCGGACTACAAGGCATTGCAAGATGCTCAGAAGGGTGCCAATGCGAAGTGGAATGCCGATCTGGGTGAACTGAAAAAGCGGATCAAAGAGTTAGAGCCTTTGCAGGCTAAGCTGTCAAGGCGAGAAGCAGACTACAAGGCATTGCAAGATGCCCAGAAGGGTGCCAATGCGAAATGGAATACTGATCTGGTTCAACTGAAAAAGCGTATAAAGGAACTGGAGCCGCTGCAAACCAGGCTCACCAAGCGCGAGGAAGACTATAAGGCGCTGCAGGAATCGCAGAAAGCAGAAAAAGCTAAGTATGCAAATGAGCTCACCATTGTTCGCAAGAGTGCCAGTGAGTCAACTCGAAAGCTTGATGCGCTGCAGAAAAGTAGCGATAAAGCGGCAGAAGCCTATAAAGCATCAGAAGCTAAGCGCAAGGCAGAGCTTGATGCTCTGCGGCTAAGATTAAAGCAGGCTGAGGCGCTTAAGGCTGAAGTTAGCGCCCGTGACCGTAAGCTAGGTCTGTTCGACAAGCAGATGGTGACTCTCAAAAGTAGTGTAGCTACTCACCAGTCAGATGTAGTGTCGCTAAAAAAGCAAGTAAAAGACTCGCAGTCACTGGCAAGCCAGCGTGACAAAGAGTTGGCCAAGCTTCGTCAGTCTTTAAAGACCCTCGAAGACAATATGGCACGCAGAAAGCGAGATACAGACAGCACGCGCAAATCACTGCAGGAAGAGTTGTCTGCAGCGAAGAAGCGTCTCGCCGGGTTGAGTAAGTTGCAAAAGGAAGTCACAACGCAGCAAGCATCTGTGACAAGCCTGCGTAAACAGCTCGAAGAGAAGAAGCTTGAACTTAAAAAGATAGCTGAACTTGAGCGTAAGCTTGCCAGCCTGCAAAAGCTGCATGGCAAAGATGTCACCACGCGTGATAAAGAGATTACACGTCTTAAGGCAATGCTCGAAAAACTGAAGCAAGCTCCAAAGCCAAAGCTGGTTGCCAAACCAAAGCCCAAGCCGAAGGCCAAACCGAAAGCCAAGGTAAAACCAAAACTCACAGCCGACGGTAAAAAGACCACCCGCAAGGATGGTAAAGATGACCTGAAGCTTATCTTTGGTATCGGCCCGAAGATTGAGAAGATGCTGAACAAAGACGGGGTTAATAACTTCGAAGATATAGCAGCCTGGAAGAAGGCAGATGTCCAGAAATATGCGGATATGCTTGACGGCTTTCCCGATCGGATTGAACGTGATGAGTGGGTGCTCAGCGCCAAACAGATTCTTAACGGTACCTATAACTGGGAAGAGCGACGCAAGGCCCGGGAAGCATTAAACAAAAAATCGCCGACGAAGAAGACTGCCAAAAAGAAAAAGGCAGCTGTAACAGCAGATGGTAAGAAAACCACTCGCAAGGATGGTAAGGATGACCTGAAGCTTATCTTTGGCATTGGCCCTGTAATTGAAAAGATGCTTAACAAGAAGGGTGTTAACAACTTCGAAGATATAGCAGCCTGGAAAAAGGCAGATATAAAGAAGTATGCGGATATGCTTGATGGCTTTCCTGATCGCATCGAGCGTGAGGAATGGGTTTTAAGTGCCAGGCAGATCATTGCCGGTACTTACAACTGGACCGAGCGTCAGAAAGCCAATCAGGCTAAAAAGAAAAAGTAGTATTTCGCGAAGCGCGAAACCACACTTGGCAACTGATTCCGGCGCGCAACGCGCCGGGCAGGAGTCCGCGCGGTAGAAATCCGCGTAGCGAGAACCTGCCATGGCGATGACCTTGTTTCAACATCAATTAGGGTGCGATCGTTTGCGACGCATAGTTGTTCATACGTAGCGAAAATGATCGACAATTGTTGTTGCCTTGACACACCGTCAGGGCGGGCTCGCAGTAGCGGACGTTCTGCCTCTCAGATTCTTAGTGTTATGCGAACCGCTTTGGTGATAAATACAGTCTGGCAACCTGCCTTCTTTCAACTCGGCTGTATAGTGAAGCCACGGATGGATTCGCAGAACTGATTTGATGCACAATCTTTGGCTCATGATAGATAACATTAGGGAGCACCGGTGACTCACGCGATAGCTATCCGGGTTGAGACTATGAGACGTATTTTTTACCGTCCATTGATTGTCCAAATCTTCGTGCTGGCAACTTCAATATTTTTTGCGCCGGATACTGCAATCGCAAGTGATAGTGTTGACAAGACGCAACCGACTTCTGCCGAGAATTTGGTGCTGGATGATAGTACAGCGCCTGAAACTTTCATTACAGTGCCTGCTAGAAGTGACACCGTTGGTAGGACAACTGTATTCACAGGCTACTCAATAGATGTTGGTGGTTCAGGGATTGGAGAAGTCCGAATAGCGATACGTGATGTTGCAACTGAATTGTGGTTTGACTTTGCACGCAGGGCTTTTGGGCAAATAAGCGATTCATCCGGTAATAAGGTTGGCATTCGGAATGCGGAGCTTTCTGATGCAACCGATTCCTACGCAAATTGGAGCATTACAGTTACTTTGCCAGATGGTGAATATCAGTTTTTTGCACTGGCTGTTGATAATGCTAACAATAGCCAGTATTCGGGTAAGGGTGTATGGCCAGTGAGTGTGCCTTTCTCTGTGAAATAGTTAAGTATCAGTTTTAAAAGTTGGTATTTGATATGAAAGGGAATGCCAGAAATTATCCGGACCTGCTCGTTGTTAGCAAAATATCTGATTGGTTCAGAGCCTCGCCGTAGGGGGTAAGCTTGCGCATCCAGCCATAACGACCGCTACAAAATAAACAGCAAATTAAATCGCCAGATTTAGTTGGCAATCACGTAACTGACGCGCTGCACATTGGTAGATGCGCAAGCTTATCTCCCTTACGAAAATATGGCAGCATCACTAAGTGTGTTGCAGTCTCTATCAATTCGGACGTCACCAGTAAGATCAAGATCAAGTTTCTACCTATCATGAGATTGATGCAAACGCCGTTGGAATTTTTCCAGTTTCCTTAAGTTTTTTCATTACTACTGTTGTGTTTGTGTGTGTAATAAAATCATGGCACATCAGCTTCTCTTCCAGAAACCGGTAGTAGCTGCGCATGTCTGTGGTTAGTACTTTAAGCTGATAATCATACTCACCGCTTACTGCGTAACACTCCAGTACTTCAGGTAGTTCGTTTACCAGTTGATAAAATGCCTCTGTGTTTTTATCGCTGTGAGTGTGTAGACTTATGTGTAGTAGTATCGTTTCAGGGAGTCCGAGTTTGTCTGCTGCCACGCTAAGGTTGAACCCGGTTATGACCCCGGCTGTCTCAAGAGCGCGAACCCGTCGCCAAATAGATGAAGCAGAACTGCCAATACGATCTGCCAAGTCCTGATTGCTGAGTCGACAATCTGCCTGTAACTCATTGAGGATTTTTTGATCCAGCGCGGTGATGGTGGGCTGTTCTTTCATAAATTTACCAATTCTAGAAACATTTGATTCAAGATTAGCACTTATGGTGATTATTTTGGCACAACAATTCGGCAGATTTTTCCTAGACTTGTGGCATCAGAACCTGGAAATTACATGAACGCTCCGGTCTATCCACTTGCTGCCTACGAACTGGCTGATCGCTATACCCAGACGCATGGTCGTGTGTTTATGAGTGGCACCCAGGCGCTGGTTCGGCTAATGCTCGATCAGGCTCGTCGTGATAAGCAATCCGGACTGAACACAGCGGGCTTTGTATCCGGTTACCGTGGTTCTCCGCTTGGCGGCGTTGATCTTGAGCTTTGGCGAGAGCGTAGTCGTGTAGAAGAAGCAGGCATAGAGTTTCTGCCTGCGGTTAATGAAGATCTTGCAGCGACCGCAATTCTCGGGTCGCAACAAGTAGAGATTAACCCGGATAAAACAGTCGATGGGGTTTTCGGTCTATGGTACGGCAAGGGACCCGGTCTTGATCGCGCCGGTGATGCGCTGCGTCATGGCAACGCGTATGGCGCTTCGCCAAACGGCGGTGTACTGGTGGTTGCCGGTGATGACCACGGATGTGTTTCATCATCAATGCCGCATCAATCGGATGTGGCTTTTATGACCTGGTTTATGCCAACGCTTAATCCGGCTTCAGTCGCTGAGTATCTGCAGTTTGGTGAGTACGGTTATGCACTCTCAAGATTCTCCGGCAGCTGGGTTGGATTCAAAGCGATCTCTGAAACGGTAGAGTCAGCGGCATCCTTTGATCTGCGTTCTGATCGTGTGTTTATCCAACCCGACTATAAAGCGCCAGCTGATGGATTGCATTATCGTTGGCCAGATCTGCCTGGTCCGCAGATAGAAGAAAGACTGGTACATAAAAAAGAAGCAGTACTTGAGTTTGCTAATGCCAACCCGATAGACCGTGCCATTTATAACCTGCCTTCTGCATCCTTTGGAATCGTAACCACGGGTAAGGCACATCTGGATCTTATGGAAGCGTTAAGGCTGCTAGGCATAGATGAAAATATGTGCCGCGAAATTGGTCTTGATATCTATAAGGTTGGTATGGTCTGGCCGCTGGCACGCCTGCAGGCGCTTTCATTTGTGCGTAGCAAGAAAGAAGTGATGGTGATCGAAGAAAAACGCGGCATCATTGAAAGTCAATTCAAAGAGTACTTTTATGACTGGCCGGGAGATAAACCAGACCTGATGGTCGGTAAGCGTGATGAAGCCGGTAAGCCTTTAGTGCCTTGGATAGGTGAGTTGTCGCCACGGATGCTTGTGCCTCTGGTAGCACGTCGCCTGGACCGGCACTTTCCACGGGCAAAATTGATAGAGCGCGCCAATCAGCTTACCGGTAGAGAAAAAATCTCTATCAGTATTGATGGTGCTACACGGACTCCCTATTTTTGTTCCGGTTGCCCGCATAACACCTCTACAGTTGTTCCTGAAGGATCACAGGCACTTGCCGGTATTGGCTGTCACTTCATGGCCAGTTGGATGAACCGCGAAACAACCTCGTTGATTCAAATGGGAGGCGAAGGGGTAAACTGGGCTGCCTCATCCAGGTTTACCGGCAAGAAACATATATTTCAAAATCTGGGGGAAGGTACCTGGTACCACTCAGGTTCAATGGCTATACGCCAGTCACTTGCGGCCGGTGCCAACATCACTTACAAAATTTTATACAACGATGCTGTTGCGATGACCGGTGGGCAGCCTGTTGATGGTCCGGTATCGGTTATTGCGATTGCTCACTCGGTACGTGCTGAAGGCGTTGAGCGTATTGCTTTGCTATCTGATGAGCCGGACAAATTTAATGCTCGCGACTTTCCATCTTCAATAACTATTCATCATCGTGATGAGCTTGACTCGGTACAGCGTGAGCTACGAGAGATACCCGGTGTTTCTGTTTTAATTTACGAGCAAGCCTGTGCTACTGAAAAACGCCGACGACGAAAGCGTGGCACCATGCCAGCGGTTAACCGTACAATTGTTATTAACGACCGTGTATGTGAAGGTTGTGGTGACTGCTCAGTTGCATCGAACTGCCTAAGCGTAGAGCCGCTGGAGACAGAGTTCGGTACCAAGAGAAAAATTAATCAATCATCCTGTAATAAAGATTTTTCCTGCGTAAACGGCTTTTGCCCGAGTTTTGTCAGTGTCACCGGTACGCCTAAAGTACAGAACGCTGCATCGCTCGAACTGGATGGTTTTCAGCTCGATTCTCCGACTTTACCAACACTTGAAAGCCCATGGAATTTGCTCATCACGGGTGTTGGTGGAACCGGCGTTATCACCGTCGCGGCTCTTGTGACAATGGCAGCACACCTGGAGGGGAAGGGCAGCGCCGTACTCGACTTCACCGGCTTTGCACAAAAGTTCGGGCCAGTGCTGAGTTATGTGCGTATTGGAGAAGACCCTGAAGCGATCAATCAGGTTCGAATCGATACGGCCTCTGCTGATGCATTGATAGGCTGCGACGTCGTTGTTTCATCGTCACCCAAAGCATCTGGCTGTTACCAAGATAATATGAGGGTTGCCCTCAATACAGCCGCGATGCCAACCGGCGATATAGTTCAGCGGCGCGATGCTGACTTGAAGGTAGCAGAAAGAGTGACGGCAATAGCAGGTAGTGCAGTGGGGTACACACCCTATAGTATTGATGCTAATCAACTTGCTGAAAAGGCCTTTGGTGATACAGTATTTTCAAATATGATTATGCTCGGCTACGCCTGGCAGCTGGGCCTTGTGCCCGTGAGCGAAAAGGCCTTGTTGCAAGCTGTGGAGCTAAATGGTGTTGCACTTGATAAGAACAGGCTGGCTATAAAGCTTGGGAGAATCGCAGCGTGTTATCCGGATCAGCTTAACAAGCAATTAGCACATTCTGGTACAGATATACCGGAAAATCCTGTTGCCGATGCATCGCTTAATTCTTTAATTAGTAGAAACTGTGATCATCTGACTGAGTATCAATCAGCGCGTTATGCAAAGAAATATCGCAATGACATTGAGCAGTTCCGTGAGGTTCTAAGTAACCAGTCACCCGACAAGTTGGCCGATGCGGATCAGGAGACACTGGTGCGCTACGCTGCTCGATACTTGTACAAATTGATGGCCTATAAAGATGAGTATGAAGTAGCCAGGCTACACACCAATGATCACCTAAAGTCAATACTGGATGCCCAGTTTGAAGCGAACTACAGTGTTTCTTATCATATGGCTCCGCCGTTTCTATCTTCCGCTAAAGATTGGCGCGGTCGACCGCGTAAATGCGAGTTTGGTAGCTGGTTGTACCGTCCGTTGACAATGCTTGCGTCATGTAAACGTCTGCGAGGGACACCGCTCGATATGTTTGGTTATACTAAAGAGAGAAGGCTCGAGCGCGAGCTGATCCGGTGGTACGGATCGCTTCTACAGCAGTGTGTGCAATCTGTTTCGCCAGAAAATCTCTCTTCGTGGATATCTGTATTAAAAGCACCAGACGGGATCAGGGGTTATGGTCCTGTTAAGGAAGAATCTGTAGCTAGGGCGCAAGCCGAGGTTGCCATGGCAGTAAGTCAACTTAGTCGGTAGACCGCGTTATTTGATGTGATGGACAGTATTCGCATCACCTAAGCTTTTACTTCCGTTTTTTTTGTGCGGATGCCTTTCTTCCAATGCCCTTCTGGCGAACCCGGTGCAATCCGCGGGTAAGTATTACTCTACCTTCCGTATAGCATATATAGACACCTGCGCATCTGAACTCGATAGGCTTGTACTTCATGCGATCTGCGCTGTATTACTTTTTAGTGTGGATTTTTCTAAGAAACGAACTGAAAGGTGAGCTCCATGAAAATAAAAGCATTTATCATCGCCCTTGTTTTACTGCTCCCGACAGTTACGCTCTCTTCGGGACAAACGCCGCATGAATTAGTTGATGAGATGACAAGTACCATTCTCTCAGCTGCAAAATCTTCAACCGAAAAAAACTATCGGGAAAATATCCAGAAGATTGTTAATCGAGATTATTATGGCAAAATCGACTTTCTACGAATGACGAGGAATTCTGCTGGAATAAAAAACTTTAAGCGAGCAACACCTGCTCAACAAGCAACACTTGTTGGAGAATATGCAGAATATATAACTGGAACACTAAGCACCGCCATTTTTGAACATTCTGATCATACCATTGAAGTTCTGGCAGGAAGCACCCCGAAAGACAAAAACAAAGTTGAAGTAAGTTTAACTATAAAAGATCCGGTGACCGGTACAGAAAACACGGTTGGATTCATGCTTCATTCTCTCGATGGTGATTGGAAAATATACGATCTCAATATATTTGACACCAGTTCGCTGGAAACAAATAAACCCTATTTTAGAGATAAAATAAAAAAGAGTGGAATTGAAGGGTTGATCGCGGATTTAAAGGGTCACAACAAGAAACTGAAAAACTAGAAAAAGTCTTACTATTAAATCTCGCTTGGAATATCAGTAGCGGTAGTCCTTGGAGTTTGATGCTCAGGTATGGATGAAGTTATCAAATGACAGAGCCAGGTTAAATCATCGTGCCCAAATTATAAGGAAGATCATGACTATGAAAAGCTTATGTACAATAATGCTTGCTACAGCGATTTTATTAGGGTGTGGATCGGACAGAGATTCCTCTAGTTCCCCCCTAAGGTTTGAAGCATCACGAGAAATAGTCTCCGTCAGTGGTGATGTGGTTCCTGCAGAAGCTGACCTAGCCATAGTTTGGTTTCAACCGGATGATACCGAGTTTGATGAGTACCTCTCCACCGGTGGACGCTTGTCTGATGGTGCTTTTGTTGTTGAAGCTCCAGACCCAATACCGAATGAAGTTATCAGTGAGATTTATGGCGTCGCCACCGGGTTAGTTGTCGCTTTCCCGAAAGGGGAAGCGCCTGCACCTGGCCCGTACACAGTAATAGATCCTCAACAAGATGATTTTTTTGATGACGCCATTGGTGTAGTAAATAATCACTTGATAGTCTACCGCAATCATGACCTCAACCCGGCACTGTCATCTGAAGGGTTTGCGTGGTGGGGAGATCTATTTAATGACGGCTACAGCTGCGCCAGAGCCTTTGAAGTAGTTGGTGGTTTTGATCAACTGGAACCGGCGGCTTGTTCGTCTATGGTGCTGAGAATCGGTACACCTGAAGAAATAGAGATCGTCGGTGGTGACTGGTTTTGACTCACTTCAAACATTTGACAGTTCTCGGAAGAGTGTTTGCCTAGGAGCTTGTCCGAGAATGAATGATCTACTGCGAAAGCGATCTTTTGGCCAGCTATTACGATCGATATCGTTAAATATGAATGACTATTCG
>CALIHW010000036.1 GCA_938020525.1 uncultured Granulosicoccaceae bacterium
ATGTGACCGTTATTAACGATCGCGATAGTCAGCTCTTGTGCAGACGCAGTAGTCGCAGTAGCAACTCCCAGTGCCAGCGTCAGAGCCGTTTTACGTATTGAAATCATTTTTTCTCCTCAGAAATCAATGGTTGGTTTTCAACGCCTGCGAACTGTCGTAAAAATACGGCCTCATCGCAAGTACGATTGTAACAAATTTACATACGAAATTATCATTGATCCAGTTGCAGTTCTCAGTTTTGGCGATATTGCGTACCAAACAACACGATTCGGGTGGTGCGAAAACCGGCAGTGATAGCGCTGGTGAGACACAAGCCTGGACGGAATAAAAGTGTGAGCTAGTATACAAAAACAAGTCGCGGGATTCGAACCATTTAGCTCTAAGATTGATATATCAACTAATGATTGACTTCCTAAACAGCCCGCCCGCATCCAGATTAATTTTGAAACCGAACCCGACATTCAATCCAGCGGTGCATGCAGCCTGGATTCACTAGTCACGATTCCACCCCGATCGCCTATTGTAATTGACCCGTACCGCTGCGTGAAAATCGACGGCAACGCGCGATCACCCTCTATCGACAACCACAAGCGCAGCAGATGGCGCCGTGCAGACGGGTCAGGCCAGTCCGTAAACGCTGTTCGATCGTGAAGTTGCGAATGGTTATAGACAAATTGCATGTCACCTGGTGCAAGCTGCATGGAAAAGTACAAAGACGGATCATTGGCAAGCGAATCAAAAAGATCCAGTGCTTTAATATGCTTATCCGTCAGGCGCGGTGCGTCATCAAACCGTTGAGCGCTTTCAATGTACTGGCGCTGGTAAAACACCGTGAGATGACTCTTGTACCAACTGAATACAGGTATTGTCGTAAAGGGTAATTCACCGTCCGGTACTTCGCCGCGCCTGTCTGTTGCAATAGGCTCAAACAACAGTGGCAACAAATCAGGCCGAAGTTGTTTGTAGCGGTTATAAATACTCAGAGCACTGACCAACAACGACTCCCCGCCTGTCTGCGCTTTCTTTAGACACAGCAAGCCAACAACATCCGCACTGTCTGTATGAAAACTTTGACGCTCCGCAGTCTGATAAATTCTTGCGTTAGGATCAACTGAACTAAGCCCCGTATCGCGCACATGACCCAATATATGACCTTGTGCGTTTTGCGATCGGGCACTGCCAAGATGAGCACCGATACCGCAGAAAATGCAGGCTGCCATCTCCTGCGTGTAATCTGCAACAGGAAGCCCGCGAATAGCCTCTACACCGCTTCCGTTAAGCAACTTTGACTTAAGCACACGCAGATGTTTCGAGAATTCCGGTATTTTAAAATCAGCAGCGGTGACCTCGCCGATGTCGCGGCCTGTAGAAAGAAAAACGGATGCAGCGCATTCCAATTCAGCAATTTCGTGTGCAGTGAGTGTTTTTAGCCACGCGTTCGTGTTGTTAGCAAGATCTGCAGATACCCATGCATTAGGTCCTGTAAACGGCTCTGGCAACACTGTATTCACTGTCTATTGATTCCGTGCTTGTTCACGACATGTTAGCCTGAGCGCTAACTAAGTTCCAACCAGCGTAAGTTCCAACCAGCATTAATAACCAGGATTTACAATGTTTGCCCACTACACCCAGGGAAGCAATGAGCTTCCAAAAGCCGCTGCATTCTATGATGCTGTTTTAGCGCCACTTGGCGTGAAACGACGAGATGAAATCAACAACGAATTCATCTGCTATATCAGTGAAGACACCAGCGCCGCAAAATTTTTTCTTGTCGCCCCAATCAATAATAAGCGCGCAACAGCAGGTAATGGTTCAATGATCGCTTTCCATGCCGCCAATTGCGCACAGGTTGATGAGAGTTATCAGAACGGAATCAGCCAGGGTGGTAAAGATGAAGGTGCACCGGGTAACCGACCGCAGTATGCGGATGGTTACTACGGCGCTTATCTACGCGATCTTGATGGTAACAAGATTCATATTGTTTATCGGGGTGACCTGGAATAGCGACGTAGTATCACCTCAGATAGCTTAAATACAAATAGATAGTCTGGGACTTGCTAAAACCTGCTAAGGATGCACTACTTCTCACGCTCCAAATGCACTCCGACAATCTCTTCCGAGATTCTTGCAACAGTTTGATTATCCGCATCAGGGTAACGGGTAATACCTGCCTGAAACATCTGCATCGCGGTAGCTGCAGTAAACATAGGCACCCCGTGGCGACGCGCCAAATCCATCGTTATAGTCAGGTCTTTGTACATAGTGCTGATATGACTACCGGTATTGTGGAACTCACGGTCAATCACACTACCCAAAGCTGCGTTGCTGATTCCACAACCTGCAGCGGAAGTACTGAATACATTATACAATGCATCTGCATCTACACCCGCCTTGGCAGCCAATACCGACGCTTCATAAGTTGCCGTAAAAATAGAACCGATTAAAGATTGCAGACAACCCTTAACCGTCTGCCCCAAGCCGGGCTCGGTGCCTACATGATGGATGGTACCGCTTACGGCTTGTAAAACGCTATCGCACTTTTGCATTAAAGCATCCGGTGCACTGGCCATTAAGGTGAGTGTGCCGCCGTGCGCTCCCGGCCTCCCTCCACTGACTGGTGTATCTATTAACTCAAGCCCTGTCCCTTCAAGCATTGTTGCAACTTCACACGCCTCTGTCGCATGAATGGTGGCGGTGAGGATAATCACTCCACCGGGCTTCATGGTGGTTTTTAGTTCTTCAATGACAGACTTGGTCTGATCCCCATTCATCACCATTATGAACACTGCGTCTGCGCCGTCGCCAACTTCAGCTGCATTGGCTTTACACTGACCACCCATCGCTTCGAATTCCTGCATTCTTTCGGGTAATAAGTCATAACCCGGTACAGTAAAATTCGACGCTATCAAGTTTTTGGCTAACCCCGAGCCCATGTTGCCCAGACCGATTACACCAATAGTTTTCATATAGTCCTCCAGATTATTTTAATTACCACATTACTTAAAACTATTATGCGCAGCTTTCAATTTTTGCCAGTCAAATTCAACCCCGATACCTGGTGTGTCAGGTGCGACTGTACGGAAATCTTCTACTTCCAGTGGTCTGAATGTATATTGATCTATCGGGAAAGAATGCACTTCAAGCCAACCGGCATTAGGCTGCGCAGATACCAGACTGACATGTAACTCCTGCATTCCATGACTGCAAACGGGGATACCATATTTGCGTGATCGCGCAGCTATCTGCAGCCAACCAGTGATACCGCCACAATTCGAGGCATCCGGCTGGATGTAGGAAAGCGATGACTGCTCGAACGCAAAGTCAAACTCGTAAATGGTATGTAGATTCTCTCCCATAGCCAACGCTACCCCGGCAGCTCTGGCTATATCGGCGTAACCACTGTAGTTGTCAGGATCTATCGGTTCTTCGAACCAGAGGATGTTGTACTTCTTGAATTCATTGGCGGCGTCAATGGCCTCATCTACAGACATTGAGTAATTGGCATCCACCATAAACGTGGCATCAGATCCAATGAGATCACGAACCGCCGCTACTCTTTGCACATCCTGCGCAAGCGTTGGTTGACCAACTTTTATTTTTACCGCATTGTATCCATCATCAAGATAACCCTGAATGTTCGAAAGTAACTTATCCAGACTGAAATTCAGATCTATTCCACCGCAATAGGCATTACAACTGTTACCTTCACCACCCGCCATTTTCCAGAGTGGAGCACCAGTTTCTTTACCACGGATATCCCAAAGGGCAATGTCTATCGCAGAGATTGCAAACGATGCTACCCCGCCTCTGCCAACATAATGAATGTGCCAGATTAACTCTTGATACAGACCTTCAATATCATCAGCATCACGACCCGTTATAAACGGTGCAAGATCGTGTTCAATCATGGCAAGAATAGCGTAACCGCCTCTGCCGCCGGTATAGGTATAACCAGTTCCTGCGATTCCATGGTCAGTTTCAATGGTGACTGTGATTAACTCAAAGTGTGTATGCGAGCCATGTTTCGCATCAACCAACACTTCAGCTAACGGTACATTGTATAGACTGGCTTTGATATGCGTAATTTTCGGCATTTTATTCAATCACTCCCCAAATAACTCGTTATTGAAACTTACTTAGTGACAACGTTGGAGTCAGCGCATCAGGGTCTGTCTTTATATGTATTAAGGCAGGTAGCTTGCTTTCAATTGCCCGAGCAAATGCATCCGGAAATTGACTTCCCTCTTCAACTGTAGCGCCAAATGCGCCGTAGCTTTCAGCAAGCGCTGCAAAGTCCGGGCTTTTTAGATTGGTAGCACTAACACGGCCCGGGAAATTCTGTTCCTGATGCATACGGATCGTGCCATACATACCATTATCTACCACCAGCACAATCACTGCTGCACCAAACTCAACAGCAGTCCCGAATTCCTGCATCGTCATCTGAAAACATCCATCGCCAGCAAAAGCCACGACTGTCCTTTCAGGATGCGCAAGCTTACCCGCAATAGCCGCAGGCATTCCATAACCCATAGATCCGCTGGTTGGTGCCAGCTGTGTATTGTATTGCTTAAAAGTGTAGAAGCGATGCACCCAGCTGGCATAATTACCCGCGCCATTACAGATAATTGAATCTGCTGGCAGCACCTCAATAAGATTGATCATCACTTTCTGCATAGTTGCGGCAGTTGGTATTGCGTGCTCAAGCGAAGACCACTCTCTGTACGAAAGATGTGCAGTATCAATAAAAGACTTACGCATATGCGCACCTGCAGGCTGCAACGTATCCACCGTCTTACAGAATGCAGTAGCACTTGCATTGATTGAGATTGTGGGCACGTAAAGCTTGCCGAGCTCCGCAGCATCAGGATAGACATGTACAACCTTGCAACCGGGATTGGGCACATCCAGTAATGCGAAATCCTGAGAAGGTATTTCTGAAAATCGACAACCAATTAACAATAAAAGATCTGTATTTTTAATCGCATCTTTAAGTGCCGGGTTAATACCCAGCCCGACATCACCGACATAATTCGGATGCGAATGATCAAACAACATCTGCCTTCTAAACGAGCACGCAACAGGTACCCCAAAACGTTCTGCAAAACGGGTAAATTGCATTACTGCTTCGGCACTCCAGCGACTGCCGCCAACAATAGCCAACGGGTGCCTGGACTGTTCTACCAGTTGCTTCATCTGCGCCAGTTGATCGACACCCGGGTAGGTTTCTGTCTGTTGCACCACAACACTGGAGTCGACAGCTGACTGCTGTTGCAGCGTGTCTTCCGGCAGAGCAAGTACTGCAGGCCCGGGTCTGCCGCTGGTTGCAACATGCCATGCACGTGACATCATTTCGGGTACGCGATCAGTGCTATCAATTTCTGCTACCCACTTGGCCATACCACCAAAGAACTGCTGGTAGTCGACTTCCTGAAACATTTCTCTGTGACGTCTGCGCGTGGAGATTTGGCCAATCAAAAGAATCATGGGCGTGGCATCCTGATCGGCTATATGCACACCGGCAGACGCATTGGTAGCCCCTGGCCCTCGGGTAACCAGACATATACCCGGCTTGCCGGTGAGCTTACCCGTGGCTTCCGCCATCATCGCCGCACCACCCTCCTGACGACATACAATTGTGCTGATATCGGCATCATGCAATGCATCAAGCACCGGCAGATAGCTTTCGCCCGGTACACAGAAGACACGTTCCGTCCCAAAACCACGCAATGCATCTACAACTAACTGACCACCGTTTTTCACGTTTACTGTTCCCATGATCAACTATTTGATCAATAAATTTGCACCGGAGTTTGCCTACTGATTTCTTCGGGCTGTTTTCTTTTTTGATACTTTCTTTTTTGAACGCTTTTTAAATTTCTTTTTGCCCACGGCGCTTTTCTTTGCCGTCACTCCACGCAATGAATTAACCGACCCGGAACTGCTGTTGGCAATCAGTTTACGTAACTGAACCTGCAATGGCTGCATAAAATCGGCATAGTTCGATTCGCGATTGCTGATTGCATTAAGCGTAGACTCCCAATGTGCCGTCATATCAGGCAGGCTTGCCTCTTCCGGCAGAGCTTTAATTAGACCGCGACCCGCATCTGTGTCGTGAATTTGCTTGCCTTTACGGGTAAGAAAACCCCGCCTGAACAGTAACTCAATAATTCCTGCCCGAGTCGCTTCTGTACCGAGACCGTCAGTGTCTTTGAGAATTTTTCGAATATCTGCGGATGAGACGTAGCGAGCGATACCAGTCATTGCAGACAAGAGCGTCGCATCGGTAAAATATGGCGGAGGAGTCGTGTTCTTTTCTACCAGTTCTCCTCGCTCGCAATGAAGCTCCTGCCCCTTCTGAAGGGGAGGCAGCGTTTTCTCTGCCTCCTTACTTTTGTCACTACGAAAAAGCACCTGCCAGCCTTCTTTTAAAATAGTTTTTGCGGTGGCAACAAACAATCCACCTTCAATTATAATTTCAACTCGTGTGTCTGCATATTCATGCACTGGGTAGAACTGCGCGATGTATTGCCGTGCGATCAATCTATAGACTTGTTGTTCTTGCTTTGAAAGTGACTGAAGGTTTACTTTTCTCTGCGTCGGAATGATGGCATGGTGAGCGGTGACTTTTTTATCATTCCATGCCGGAGACTTTATACTGCTATCTGCGGCATCAACAGTTTTTTCAAACGATGAATCATTGTTCTTTATAACCGCAAGAATTGCCTTACCTTCCTTAAAATGCCCTTGTGGCAGATAGCGGCAATCAGAGCGCGGATAAGTGATCAGTTTGTGCTTTTCATAAAGAGACTGACACGTTGACAATACGTTCTGTGCATTGAGCCCGTATTTGCGTGCAGCATCAATTTGTAAAATGCTCAGGCTATACGGTAGCGGCTGTGATTGTTTCTTGTTTTTCTTTTCATATTTTTTTATCTCTGCAGGCTTGTCAGTGATACGGGCTACAACATTCTCTGCAAGGCTCTTATGCAAGACACGCCGCATGTCATCCATGTAAGGTTCGCACGCTTCGCTCGGACGCCAGTTTGCGGTGAACTGTTCGTCATTCTCTGTTTTAAGGTGTGCTTTCACTTCATAGAAAGGCTTTGAGACAAAGTTTTCTATCTCTTCGCAGCGACGCACTACCAAACCGAGCACCGGTGTCTGCACACGCCCTACAGATAACACACCGTCATAACCCACTTGACGCCCTTGAATCGTGTAGGCGCGCGTCATGTTGATCCCGTATAACCAATCAGCTCGAGAACGTGCAAGCGCTGAAGAAGACAGCGGGGCATAGTTTTTATTCAATTCAAGGCTGTCCAGTGCACGCTGGACTGCCGCCGGATTAAGATCATTGATCAAAAGCCGCTGGATTTCTGCCTTCTTTTTCTGACTGACCTTTAAATAGGCAAACAACTGATCCACCAGCAGCTGCCCCTCCCGATCCGGGTCGCCGGCGTGAACCAGTTCGTCTGCTTCTTTTACCAGCTTGCGAAGCACGGCTAACTGTTGTTTGGATTCTTTTTTGGGTTGTAGTTTCCATTCATCCGGCACAATTGGTAGGTGCTGCATACGCCACGATTTGTACTCAGGGTTATACATGTGCGGCTCGGCCTGCTCTAGCAGATGCCCGATACACCAGCTCACGCAATCACCATTTGACGTTTTAATAAACCCGTCGCCACGCTGATGCGTGCCGGGCAGCACAGCTGCAATGGCACGACCAAGACTGGGTTTCTCAGCGATATACAACTTCATTGAGCGGGAAGTGACCTTTGGGTTGGTGACAAGTGTCCTGACCGCGAAGTATGCCGGTGGCGACGGTTTCAGGTAAAGGTCAAATTTGCTCGCATCCGCCTATGTAGCGGGGGACGGCGCTGTCTCATCGCCTCTGTCAAATTTTTCCCAGCCATGGCCATTAAACACATCAACGCCAAGCTGCGACATCACGTGCGGGAAATCGACCATGACCCAGTTGTCGACAATCTTGCCATCTACCACCTTCCAGAAATCCATATACCGGATCTCGACCTTTTTCCCTGTTGGGGCGATACCCATAAACTCACCGGAGTGCACTGCTTCCTGCCGACCAAAAGCGGCACTCCACTCGCCATCAAACAAACGCGCTTCATCGACACAGACTTTATCCGAAAATGCCGCCTGGAAAGGACGCTGCCAGTTATCCTGAAACTCTCGCAGGCCATCTTTACTACCACAGCCAAAGTTACCCATCCATCTAAAAGACTGACTGAAAAATTCACCGATGTCATTTATACGATGATCATTGAGTCCATCAACCATACCTTCAATGACAGCACGCGTTTGTTTGGTTTTTGAACCGTCATTGTCTTTGGTCAGGACTGCCTGTTCTGGTCTGGCACCGGCCATCAGTTACTCCTCGTAAGCGGATTTTTCCTGAGGTTGACACGCTCAGTTACAGCATGCAACCTGCCGGTCAGATAGACATCTATTTACGCTACAGCAAGGCCTGTCAATGCCGGATTTAAATCAACATCTACACCACAAACAATTCTTTTATGAAGCAGCCTATAAACTTGCAGCCAGTAACAACCGGCAGTTAGCAACCCGATTCAAATCGCTGTATCACGATGATGCACAGTGGCGCGGTTCGCATCCGCTGAATGAAATGCAGGGAACCGACGCAATTCTCGAAAGTGTCTGGCGACCGCTATTAAAATCCTTTCCTGATTTAGAGCGCCGGGATTTAATTATTATCGGCGGATCATTTGAGGGACGCGACTATGTTGCAGCCATGGGGCACTTCTGTGGCACCTTCCGAAAAAACTGGCTGACCATTCCGGCAAACGGTCAACCCATCTATATACGCTACGGAGAGGTGCACGAGTTTACCGACGGTAAAATCTCACAGAGCAGTTGTCTGTGGGATGTGATGGACGTTATCCGGCAAGCAGGGTTCTGGCCGATCGCGCCAAGTACCGGAACAGAAGGCATGTGGCCGGGGCCGATAACCGCTGACGGAATCGTGCTGCATGCAACCGATGAGTCAGAGTCCGCTGCAAGCATTGCCCAGACATTGGCCATGCATAAATCCCTCGGTGACTACAACGATAAAGACCAGCTCGGCCGGGAAGGCCTTTTGAATATGTCGCAAAAGAAATTCTGGCATCCGAATATGATGTGGTACGGACCCAGTGGTATTGGCACCAGTCGGGGCCTGCAAGGATTTGTTGACTACCACCAGTTACCGTTCCGAATCGCATTCCCAAACCGCAAAGGGGGTGCACAGATAACCAAAAAGTCCAAAGGCGGCCATTATATTAGAGTCGGCGATGGCAAGTATTCAGTCACCGGTGGCTGGCCAAGCGTTAGAGCCATGCATCTGGGCGGCAACTTCCTCGGCACAGCACCGACAGGCCGGGAAGTCACCATGCGGGTGATGGATTTTTATCTGCATCATGAGGGACTTATCAGAGAAAACTGGGTGCCTATTGATATCATTAACCTGCTACTACAGATGGACGTTGATGTTTTTGACCGACTGCAACCCGCTTTCAATCGCGGATCTGTTCCTTGACTACTGGGAAGATCAGTTAAAACGACCGGCAACTGATTAATTTGCACTTGCTCTATGGTGCTATTGTGCGAACTTTTATATTCTGATGCTGTCGATCATCACGACACCGTTAACATGACTACGTAATTTATGCGCTTCAATACTAAGGAATACCCCTATGATCAAGAAGTTAATCGTCGCCGCAATCATTGCCGGCAGCACAGCCCTTGCTGCAACAACCGTCCAGGCCGCTGATATGAGCGGAGATGGAATGGTTACAGTCAAAAGCCCTCATGATGTTGCCACTACGGTAGAAAAGCTGGTCGCAGTCCTTGGGTCCAAAGGCATGAATGTGTTCGCCACAATCGACCACGCTGCAGGCGCTAAGAAAGCTGATATGGACTTGCGCCCGACAACGCTGGTTCTTTTTGGCAACCCGAAAGTCGGCACTCCACTTATGTTGTGCAGCCAGAGCATCGCAATCGATCTGCCACAGAAAATGCTGGCCTGGCAGGATGAAGACGGAAACGTTCATCTTGGCTACAACGACCCAATATATCTTAAGGGCCGCCACAAAACAGAGGGATGTGATGAAGTACTGGGCAAGGTTTCCGGTGCACTCGCAAACTTCGCAGCAGCAGCTACCAAGCCTTAAATCAAGGCAATAAAAACGGCGCTTTCGAGCGCCGTTTTTCATTGAGCTCACTGCAGCTTCAGATCACCAGACTTGCTCACCCGGTTCGTCAGCTTGCTGTTATGGTGGTCACGTCTCTATTTTCACTGCGCTATTACACGGTACTTAATACGTTAGGGTACTTATTTAAGGGTCCCGGCGCGAAATGGCGGCCATGGAAATTACGGTAATTGCTAAACAGGCGGTTACGGCTATCATTTTATTGTTTCAGCTTTGAATTGTTGATGCGCTTTGCATTCAACATCCGTGACAGAAACCAAAAACTATTAGCTCAGTTAACACTGCTTCACCTTTGGACAATATCCTGCGATC
>CALIHW010000037.1 GCA_938020525.1 uncultured Granulosicoccaceae bacterium
CGCTAACTAATTGTTGCCGTTTTGGCCACTAATATTGCAGAAGAGCCCCCTATGGGAGAGTGACTTGGCTTTGGGTACCTGTATCAAACATATAGTCGAACAGGATTTCAAACATGCTTTAGCGACAGCCTCCCATAGGGAGAGTGACTTTGGCTTTGGGCGCGTGTATTAAAACATAGCCGAAAAGGATTTCAAAAATGCTTTGGCGACACCCTCCAGGGGGTGTTCCAAAGCAGCGTTGTTGCCAGAATTGGGGTGTTTCTACAAGGGTACTTCTAAGACAATGTTTTCTAGTACAACGTCTTTTTCAGACGCTCTGGGTATTCTGCATCGTAGGCTTTAGCGTCAAAATCAGATTGTATTGACTTGACTAGTTCGCCGGTGCTCGGCAACTGTTCTCTTGTGATTTTATAGTCAGGCTCCCAAAGCCTGGAGCGAACCAGTGCTTTCTGGCATTGAAAATATATTTGCTCAACGGTAAATTCAATGAGAGTCACGGGTATTTTATTGTTTACAGAGAATGATTTTTGAAGCTCTGTATCCTGAATTATCGTGGCCTTGCCGTTGACTCGCAAAGTTTCACCGATGCCTGGTATCAAAAACAGTAAGGAAGCTCTGGGATCTTCGATTAGATTACGCAGCGAGTCGAGTCGGTTGTTGCCACGCCTGTCTGGAAGCAACAGCGTCTTACTGTTTTGTACACGAATAGATCCAGGTTCATCACCGCGGGGAGAGCAATCCAGTCCACCGTTGCCAATGGTACACAGTACAGCAAAAGGCGATTTCTCAATCATTAGCTGATAGTAGGGAGCTATATGATCCAGTTCCTTCACAAGACTGGCCTTGGCGGGCTGACCATAGAGGCTTAGCAATTCATCGAGACAGGTGATTTTCTTACGTGTGCTGGTCATTTGATAATGTCTCCGCAAATCCGAATAGAGTATTGAATCATATACCGCAGCGTGTGGATTGAGTGTTTTTACAATGCTTATTAGTTGCCGCATTGGTGAAAACTATTTGTTATGGACTGAAATCAACATTCCCTCAGTACCTTAGAGATGCTCTTTAGTTTGCATTGCGACGGTTTAGATTGACTATGCAAGTTGCAAGTCCGCAAGCCTGCTCTACACTGAAAGCAGTAACTTAAGTAGTAGACCGGGATTAGCTGACTCAGCGCTTCCGGTTGAAGTGCATCACTTGGTTCGTACTTTTACAAGAATAATCCACTGAACAGGCTGAAATTATGAAGTCTTCTGCTGTGACCGCTAGTCAAACGGTCTCGCTTTCTCCCGTAATACCTCTTTCGACGAAGCTAAAAACATTTGCATCGTATCCACTGCTTGGTCTGCTGTTGCTCGGGGTTGCGCATGCGCAAACCGATACAGACGGTGATGGAATCTCGGATGTTGATGAAGGTGCTGTAGTTGGTGATCCGCTTAGCGCTATCAACAATCGCGGGTTTGAAGCCCCCGTCATCACCAGTCTCTTTGCTCTGGTCGATGCCGACACGGTGGATAACTGGAATACTTCAGCGGCGTGCGATTGTATAGAAGTTTGGCAGGATGGATATCTAGGAGTAGAGGCTACTCAGGGAGATCAGTTTATAGAATTGAATGCGACTTCCGCACAGGAGATTTTCCAAACTATCCAGGTACCAGCGGCAAAAACTACGATCTCGTATTCCTTTTCACACCGAGGACGAAACCAGGTTGACCAAATGGAAGTATTCCTAGGCCCGGATCAGGCCACTAAGCAGTTGATAGAGACGGTTGCAACTGGCAATGTATCCTGGGCAACGTACAGCGGCACATGGGAAAAACCTGCTGGTATCACTTCGATCTATCTGGAGTTCAAATCAGGACAGGACAGCAGCATAGGTAATTTTCTGGACGACATCCAGGTAAACTTGGTTTCTACTGACACGGATGCTGACGGAAAGCCTGATTTTATCGATGACGACTCTGATGCCGATGGTCTCGCTGACAGTTTAGAGTTGACTGTTGATGGTGACTCAGATGGAATCCCGGACTTTCAGGATCCAGATTCTGCTGGTGCTGCGGTATTGGATAATGATGGAGACGGGTTAACAAATCTTCAGGAATTCACCATAACCAGTACGGATCCGGAAAACCCGGATACAGATGGCGATGGTCTTAATGATGGTGACGAGGTTAACACCCACAACACTGACCCGAATAATCCGGACACCGATGGTGGTGGCACTAACGACGGAGATGAAATTGCCACTGGTTCAGATCCGCTGAACAATACTGCTGACGATATTCCGGACACAGACGGCGATGGATTGACCGATGCCGAAGAAGCCACCGCAGGTACAGATCCGGCAAACCCTGACAGTGATAACGATGGACTGCTGGACGGTATTGAAGTAAATACAACTAACACCGACCCGATGGATACTGATTCCGATGATGACGGGTTAAGTGATGGCACAGAAGTTAATACCCACAACACTGATCCTAATAACCCTGACACTGACGGTGGTGGTACCAATGACGGCAGTGAAGTAACCAATGGTACTGACCCGTTAAACAATGCTTCTGATGATGTATTGGATAGTGATGGTGATGGCTTAAGTGATGCGGATGAAGCAGGTATAGGTAGTGACCCTGCTAATCCGGATAGTGATGGTGATGGTCTAAACGACGGTCAGGAAGTCAACACCACCAGTACTGATCCGATTGATCGGGATTCAGATGACGATGGTCTAAGTGACGGTGATGAGGTCAACACATTCTTGACTGATCCAAACAACCCGGACACTGATGGTGGCGGTACTAACGATGGTGCCGAAGTTGCCGCGGGTACTGACCCGGCAAGTAATGATGGCGACGATGTGTCTGCACCAGTGGATTCAGATGGTGATGGCCTGAACGACGATGAAGAAGCTGCTGCGGGCACTGACCCTGCCAATCCAGATACTGACGGTGATGGATTGCCGGATGGTCTTGAAGTTAACACGGTATTCAGTGATCCGACTCTGCTTGATACTGATGGTGATCAATTAGACGATGGTCAGGAATACAATGATCTGAATACCAACCCACTGGTAGCGGATACCGATGGTGACGGCCTTGACGACGCGACAGAGGTGAATATTTCGCTCACTGATCCGTTGTTGGCAGATACCGATGCAGATGGTCTAAGTGATGGTGAGGAAGTAAACACCTTTTCAACCAATCCGATTGACCCGGACAGTGATGGTGGCGGCGCACTGGATGGTGATGAGGTGTTGGCTGGCACAAACCCGGCCGCACCGGAAGATGATGTCATAGAGCTTGATACGGACGACGATGGTATTCCAAACGCTATTGAAGGTGGTGGCGATCAGGACAACGACGGTATTCCAAACTTTGAAGATCTCGATAGCGACAACGACGGTATCACGGACGTTGTAGAAGCTGGCGGAACAGATGCTGATGGTGATGGAATCGTTGATGGATTTACCGACGCGAATAACGATGGGTTTGATGATCAAACTGCCGCAAATGCATTGCCAGTGCCAGATACAGATGGGGATGGATTGTTTGATTTCCTTGATGTTGATTCAGATCAGGATGGCTTGACTGATAACTTTGAAGCCGGTGGTGTAGACGCAGATAACGACGGGCTAGTAGACAACTTCGCTGATGCCGATGCCAATGGTCTTGATGATGCGACTATGGCTAATCCGCTGCCACTGCCAGACACGGATGGTGATGGCCAGCCAAACTTCCTGGACCTGGACAGTGACAATGATGGCGCTTCAGATTTGGTGGAGAGTGGTCTCACGGATGCTGATGGTGATGGCATACTTGATGATTTTCAGGATGTAAACAATAACGGTATTCCTGATTTAGCAGACGTCACTTTTACCGGTGGTACAGATACCGATGGTGATGGTGTTGATGATATTGCCGATGTTGATCAAACTGCTGGTGAAGATGCAAACGACAACGGTATTGATGATGCGTTTGAGCCGGATGCTGATGGTGATGGTCGTGGTACCGTTGTATCAAACAGTGGTAGCACACTACCTGATGGAGATGGTGACGGCACCCCGGATGTGTTGGATGTTGATGGTTCGGTCGTTACCGGCACTAGCGGTGGTCTGATAACAGGTGTCAGTGGTAATGCTATCGGTTGTTCAATCATTCCTGGTAAGTCGGGTCGCACGGATCCGTTGTTGCCGCTGACTTTCCTTATGTTGATGGGAATGGTGATTCGCCGTGGAAGTCGACGGTAGCAAATTAACTGTATTAAAACAGCTGCAACTGACACCCTCCTGAGGGAGGGTGAGTCGTTCAAGTTGTGCGGTGGTTATGGCCTGAAAGCATTCCCCCTCTTGCAAAGCAAAAAACGCTTTGTATTCTCTCGAGAGGGAGATTGTCAGTTCAGAGTTGAAGTAAGGCTGCATTTGCAGCCTTTTTTATTTAAAAGAAAAAGTATTCCAGGGGCAAACTAGCGCAAGCTGCCGGTGGCAGCCAGAATAGCGGCGAGCATTGCATCACGTTGATTGCCTAGTGCTTCGGTTGTCACATTACCGGCTTCCTGTTTAACTCCTTCCACAAGCTGAGCTGCAATCTCGGGGTTTAAATGTAGTTCACCGAGATCATCCCACCACCGGTTGAAACTGGGTGTGTAGCGTTCGCAGAATTCTTCAAGGCCACCTTCACCTGCGCCGAGATGAAATAACATGGTTGGCCCCATTGCAGCCCATCGCAGGCCAGGGCCTGCCCACATTGCTTTGTCTATATCTTCGACAGAGGCAACTCCGTTAGTGATCATATGGATTGCCTCTCGCCATACGGCGGCTTGCAGCCGATTTGCTACATGACCGGGTACCTCCTTGTGTACCCTTATAGTGACCTTACCAACGGACTTGTAAAAAGATTCTGCTTTCTCGACGATGCCATCAGCGGTTTTATCATTGCCCATGACTTCTACTAAAGGAATTAAGTGTGGCGGATTGAATGGATGGCCCAATACCAGCCGTGCCGGATCACTAAGGCCCGGTTGGATTTCCGATAGGGTTAGTCCAGAAGCGGAAGATGCGATGACAGCATCTGGACGCATTGATGATTCTATGTCCCGATAAAGAGCATGCTTTATCTCTAAATTTTCAGGGACACTCTCTTGTATGAATGAAGCATTGGTGACTGCGTCCTGCGGATTTTTATGAAAGCTAAGATTCTCCGGATCACCGTTGTCGGTAAGTCCCAGTTGGGTTAGCACAGGCCATGACTTTTCAATGTAGGCTTTGACGGTGGTTTCTACGGTCGGTGCAAGGTCGTAGACTGCAACGCTTCTGCCGGATGCCAGAAACAGTGCAGCCCAGCTTGCGCCGATAACCCCGGCGCCCAGTACAGCGGTATGTGCTGGTACAGCGGTATGCTCGAAATCGGTCATTAGAACAAACCCGGGTTAACTGGTGAAGATGCAGTCATTCCACCATCTATGGTAAATAGCTGGCCGGTAGCAAAGGTGGCATCATCTGAAGCCAGCCAAACCGCCATGGAGGCAACGTCAGAAGGTTTGCCAAATCGTCGGGTCGGATGGCGGCTCAATGCATCATTCAATGCTGCATCCGGGTTGTTAGCAGTAGCAAAGCCTGCCTCCAGCATGCCTGTCTCGATCCAGCCCGGGCAAATTGCATTGCATCGAATTTGTGGACCGTGATCAACAGCGATAGAGCGCGTAAGGCCGTGTACAAATGCCTTTGATGCGTTGTACAAAGCCATGCAAGGGTCTGCGACATTGCCGGATATTGAGCCAATGTTAATAATTGAACCGCCGTTATTCATCACCGGGATAAATGCTCTGCAAAGATTAAACACACCGCGCGCATTGATACCGATGACGGAATCCCAGTCTTCATCACTACTGTCGGTAACAGTTTTCTCCACTTGCACGCCAGCATTATTGACCAATACATGCGGTGCCTGTTGCGTTGCTGAAAATTGCTGTACAGCCTTCGGGTCTGCTACATCAAGCGTTACATACTCACACTGAGATGGCAGGCTCGCAGGTTTAGCACTGCGACCGCAGGTTATAACACTAGCGCCTTCATTGATAAACGCTTCTACTATGCCGCGTCCAATACCCTGACCGCCGCCAGTGATGATGGCTCTTTTACCGTCAAGCTTCATTAGTGATTACTCCCTAATATTACCGGCCTGAATATTACTGACCTGAATATTTGTGGCTTCATTGTATTGGCTTGTAATTTATCGTACAGACAAACGGCAGATTGATCCGGTGTTTGGAATACTGGCAGGAAATAAACTAAAACCCGACAACATCGCCACCTTTCAATGCCAGGCGTTCACGTGCTTCATCCGGTGTGGCAACACTAAGCCCGAGGTTTTCTATTATGGATCTGATGCGAGTGACCTGTTGTGCATTAGAGGTTGCGAGCACTCCTTTCTCTATGAAAAGACTATCTTCGAGTCCAACACGCAGGTTACCGCCGAGCATGGCACTTTGTGTAGCGAAAGGCATTTGATTTCTACCTGCACCCAGCACAGACCATTCATAGTTCTCAGCGCCAAATACTCGATCAGCGATTTTGTGCATGTGCATTAGATTATCAAGGTCGGCGCCCGCACCACCGAGAATACCGAAAACCATTTGTATAAAGAACGGTGGTTTGATCAAACCCTGATCAACAAACCACTTAACATTGTAAAGATGACCGAGGTCATAACACTCGAATTCAAAGCGCGTGCCGTGTTCCTCACCGAGATTCTTTAGCGCGTATTCAATAGTCTTAAAAGTATTTGGGAAGATGAAATCCTTTGTCATCTCCAGAAACGGCTCTTCCCAGTCGTGCTCAAACTCTTTGTACTTTTGCAACATTGGGAATAAGCCGAAGTTCATTGATCCCATGTTCATCGATGCCATTTCAGGTTTAGCATCCATGGCAGCAGCTAACCGTTCGTCTATTGACATGCCCAGTCCACCACCGGTGGATATGTTTACTACAGCATCACTGGATTGCTTGATAATCTGTAAGAACTGTTTAAATATTTCCGGGCGTGGATCTGGCTTGCCTGATTCAGGGTTGCGAGCATGCAAATGAAGAATCGATGCGCCTGCCTCTGCAGCTTCAATGCTGGCGGTGGCTATCTCACTCGGTGTAACTGGCAGGTGTGGTGACATACTCGGTGTATGTACACCACCGGTGGGTGCGCAGGTTATAATGACCGGTTTTGCCATGTTTAAAACCTCATCTGTTGAACTTGTGCAGACAGTCCGCCGTCCAGTACCCAAAGCTGACCGCTTGCGTAACGCGCTTCATCGGACGCCAGCCAGTTAACCAGATTAGCGATATCCTCCGGTGTACCGTAAGTCCGCATCGGATGTACATCACGCACCGCCTGTTGAAGTGACTCTATATTACCGCCGTCTGCACCGGAACCTTCACCCTCGAAAAAGCTTTGTAGCATCGGTGTGTCAATGTAACCCGGGCAGATTGCGTTTACCCGTATGCCTTCCGGACCGTGATCGCAGGCCATTGCACGTGTTAATGCGTGTACAGCACCTTTAGTAGCACAGTACGCAGCAAGTCCGGGGTCAGCAATAAATCCATCGTATGAGCCAAAGTTAATGATGCTGGAAGTGTTGCCCGATTTTGCCGCAGCTCTTAACAGAGGTAGGGAATACTTGCATGTCAGGAAAGTACCTGTGACGTTGACTGCGAAACTCTGATTCCATTCATCAAGTGTTGTCTGTTCTATTGTCTTCTCGATTTCAATGCCGGCTGCATTGACCAGTATGTGTAGTTCTGCGTGTTGTTCATTTACATTGTTGATTGCATTGATCGCATCCTGTTCCGAGGTAACATCAAGTTTCAAAAAGTGACTGCCGTCATCATCGTGTTTTTTTAATGAGCCTTGTTCAGTAAGGTCTGCCGCGTAGACAGTCGCCCCTTCGTTCATCAACCGTTTTACAACAGCTCTGCCAATGCCACCTCTGCCACCAGTGACGAGTGCGATTTTTCCATCCAGTTTCATAATATTCTAATTTATATGGTAGTTACGCATTGGATTGTCTGGTGCTATAAGCATCCAGAACTAGTCCATGGAAGTGATGTAGAGCATGCTCCGATTTACCTGAACCATCTGGGTCGTGCACAATGCGGCCTTGCTGAAACGCAGGTGTGTTCATGCCTTTTTGCACGCTTTCTACCAAACCGATATCTTCTACTTGCAGTACTTCATCAAGGTAGCGAATAGCGTCTAACTCCATGTCGTTAGGTACAGGTGTTTCAAGATAGAAGTCATAAGTTTCAAGAGTTCGGTCAACGCCAACCGGTATGATATTTAACACTATCATGCTGGAGCGTCCCGGGTATCTCATCAGGCAGGTTGTCGGCCACAACCACCAGACAGCGTGTGTCTTAACTGTCGCATCTGCAACATCATATGCAGTGTTGGCAGAATTGCCTGCATCTGCCATATGGCTGGAGTAAATACCATGGGTGGTTACCTTGTAGGTATCCATATCCACAAGGTTGCAGAAGTCTTTATGTGCCACAGGGCAGTGATAGCATTCAAGAAAATTATCGACGACATTCTTCCAATTTGATTTTATATCGTAGCTTAGGCGATGACCGAATGTGAGATCTGCTATATCTGGTGCCCAGTGCATGATTTCTTTTTGTAAGCCGCCAGACTGCACTGCTAATGACTGCGCAGTTGGATCAAGGTTTACAAATACAAAGCCGCAGAACTCTTCTATTTGTATTTGATCAAGGCAGATTTCATCTTTGTTGAACTGTTTTAGGTTTTGCGTATGCGGTGCACCTTTCAGTTTGCCATCAAGTTGATAGGCCCAGGCGTGGTATGGGCATACTATCAATGATGTCTTTCCCTCGCCCGATAGCAGATGATGGGCGCGGTGTTTACACACGTTATAGAAGGCACGTAGCTCGCCGCTTTTGTCTCTGACAACGGCAATTGGCTGGCCTGCTACTTCGACCGCGATGTAACTACCCGGCTGCCGGATTTTCTCTACATGGCAGACCCATTGCCATGTGCGTTTTAAAATTTGCTGAGTGTCTCTGTCAAACCAGTGTTCACGGGTATAGGCCTCGGCGTTTAGAGATAACGATCGAGCCGGATCAGTGGTAAAACCGCAGGCTATGTCTGATTGGAGCATTGGGATTCACTTGATGTCCGAGCGTTTTGATAATCGTACACGTATGAAACCCGTAGTGCTTGAGGCCTTTCGACTTGAAGTTGCCAGGTTGTTTTTCAAGCAGCAGCCTCAGCACGCCCATGGAATAGTCAGTGGCATCGTTTGAAGTTTCTAATAATGAAAAATGACGGGAATATTATCCCTCTGTATTCTTGTCACAGGTCCGAGTAACGGAACCGTTTTCAGTAGTGAAAAAACTGCTCCGGAAGTCTATGCAATGGTTGGTGATCTGGATACCTCGGCTTTCTTTTCTCCCGGTGGTGCAGATGCGATGGCAATTGATCCTGCTAGCGGATTAATCGTTTGGATAAACGAGGGCCTAAGTTTTGTCAGTAATCCATTGCCTGTACTTGGCAGTCTATTTTATGGGTATTATTGGGATATAAGTGACACAGCTGATGGGCTGACCAGACTGGACGCTGCTACCGCCTGACATGAGTGGGTTAATTCGAGGATCGATACCCCCGGGCTTAACTGGTTCACAACAACGCCAATGCTGGTACACAATGGCGAGGTGTATCGTTCTTCGCGTTATCCGCGATGCGCGTTGACTATCATTAGTTTGTAACCTAACACCAGTACGCCGATTTGCAGTGAAATTCTATATGTGAGTAAGTTTTCGCTAGAGAACCTTTTCACGTGAGTATAACCTGACAGCCAGAAAGTAGAGCAGAGCGGTAGATAACAAAGTGCCTGCTACTGAGAGTGCAATGTGTGTTGTGCTGATTGAGTCTTTCAATACCACTCGTTCTAACAATTGATACTGGCTCAGCATGGGTAGTGTCATAGTGAGATTCGCTGACTTGATATTCACAAATTGCAAAATGAAAAACGGTGCCATCGGGAATACCATTAACAGGCCAAGATAGGTCTGCGCTTCTTTGGTGCTGCGGGTAGTTGCAGCCACTGTCATCAATACGGCTGAGATAAAAAATATTAGCGGGCTGGAAAGCAACCACGCTGTAGTGATAGTGGGCGCATCGAAACTTAGAATACCGCTGGCAGCCTCGGGTGACAGAAATCGAAACACAAGATAAAGACTTATCGCAGTCAGTATGCTCGATATGCCAACGAAGAAAAGTACCGCCATGTACTTGCCGAGTACGAGTTTGTAGCGAGCAATTGGCAGGCTCAGTAATGGTTCCAGTGACAAACGCTCTCGTTCGCCGGCAGTGGTATCAATGGCGAGGTAGAATCCGCCCATTACCATGGCAACAATAAGTAGAAAAGGCAGTATAGACGCGAGTATCTGTCCGCGGAATCCATCGGAAGAAACATCTTCAAGTCTGACATTGATGCTGTTGAATACTGAGGGATCTATGCCGCGATGTTGCATACGCAAGGCATTAATTGTTTGCGAGTAGGCATTAAGCACAGAATTTACTTTACGTGCCTCTTTGGCGGAGTGTTTGTCACCGTCATTGACATAAATAATAAGCGGCGCAGGTTGTCCGTTACGAAGTGCAGTAGAGAAATCTTCCGGTACTTCAAGAATCAATACAACATCTCCTCGTCTGACGCTGTCTTCGGCATCTTCTGGTGCGGTTTCAATGTCGAAGTTGTTGGAATGAAGAAACTGCATAAGATTGGGAGCACGATCAGCATGCTTTACTGCTAACGCTGCTGGTTGATCAAAGCTCACTGTCGCTTGCTTTAGGCTTGCGCCCAACCCTCCTCCGATAATGAGTGGCAAAAGCACAGGTCCGAACAACAATGCATAGAAAACAGTCTGCCTGTCACGCAGGTTGTCGACAATCTCCTTCCACAAAATCACCAGTACGTTCATAGCTCACCCCCGATAGCACTAACAAATGCATCTTCAAGGGAAGACTGGCCTGTGTGAGTGAGTAGTGAGTCAAGGGTGCCAGTCATGGAGATTTTGCCGTCCGCGATAATGGCTATCTCGTCGCACAGCGCTGCGACTTCTTGCATAATATGACTGGAGAAGACAATGCAATGGCCGGCTTCTGCAAGTTGCCGGATAATCTTACGCAAGCCTCGGGTTGCCATAACATCCAGTCCGTTGGTTGGCTCATCCAGTAAAATGGTTTGCGGTTGGTGTACCAAAGCTCTTGCCAGAGCTACCTTGGTTTTCTGGCCTTGTGAAAATCCATCGCTACGTCGGTCGGCAAATTTCTCCATGTCAAGGAGGTTGACCAGTTCGTCTACCCGGTTGGCAGTAGTCTTTTTATTCAATCCGCACAGACGTGCGTAGTAACTAATGTTTTCACGTGTGGTGAGTCGAGGATAGATGCCAGCGTTGTGTGGCATAAAACCGAGTTGCTGTCTGACAGCCAATACATTTTCTGTTATTGAGTATCCATCAATTATCGCCTGGCCTGAGTCCGGATGAACGAGGGTTGCAAGCATGCGAAGTGTGGTAGATTTACCCGCGCCGTTGGGACCGAGTAGTCCGGTTATGCGACCGTCTTGTGCATTGAAGCTGACAGACTCTACTGCAACCACTCGTCTTTTCGGCTGACCGGGAACACCAACAAAGGTTTTACTTAAATCGTTGGCTACGATCATGGCAGTGGGCCATTAGCATCAACAAACAGCGCTGGTGGTGATAGGCGCTCAAGACAATCCACTTGAAGGCTTGAAGGATCGGCGCTCTCGATGAATTGCGACATAATTGTCGGCATGCATCCAAGTGGTGCCTGCGTGTGTCCCTGATGTTCATTGACAAGATGAAGTGAATTGCTGAGAGACTGAATAGCCAGTTCTGCGTAAGCCGGTGGTGTAATGGGATCGATTGCACCGGATAGTGCAAGTACCGGGACGTCGCTGACTACCGGTTCAAAGAAGTCGTCGTCTACTACGCCGACCGGCCACGGTTCGCAGTTAGCTACTGTCGTATCGATGAGCGAATCACCCAAATAAGTTTTTTGTAACGCTGCTTTGTCGGTGACTGATATTCGTGGCGCGTCTTCAGTACAGAATACGGTGGCGTGCATGCCGGCTGCCAATGAGTCACCGAGCTGACTCGTCAGTATGTTTGCCTGGCGAGCAAACGGTGCCAGGTTGTTGTTATTTGCGGCATCGTAGAGCATTGAAGGCAGGATCGCTGTACCGTAGGATGAGTAACTCAAGAGCCGCACAGTGCTGGCAAGATGTTCTACGGAAAATTCCATTGATTCTAATGTGCCACGGGTTACGTTTTCGAACTGAACTGTCCGCGGTTTGGATTTCAATGCATCAAATAGCGCGTTGGTTTTACTTTCAAGTTGTGGAAAAGCTTGTGTGCAACCTTCGTTCTCATTGCATCTTTCAAATAATGCGTTCAGAGATTGCTGCGCGTGCAATGGTATCTCCGGACCCAATGGTCTCTCCGGTGCGACTACGGCATCGAGAATGACGCTGCGAGTATGTTGCGGGTATCTGCGTAGATAATGTTGTGCAACTCGGGTGCCGTAGGAAACACCATATAAGTTCCATTGATCAATATTCAATGCTTGTCGTACTGCATCAAGATCTCTGACAGCTACACTGGTAGTAAACCATTCAGTAGCGTGTGATTGCTCGTCGTAGCATTGCTGTGCGTTTAGACGTACAACATCGAGATCGATTGACATGCCGTCTTCCGGGGGAGTCTCACAATTCATTCTTGCGGAATCTCCAGTGCCGCGCTGATCAATCAGATAGACATCGCGGTTGGCAAGTATCGGATAGAATGCTGCCTGAATTTGAGACCATGAGTCTGTTGCTGCCTGACCTGGTCCACCGGCAAGAAGTGTCACTGGATCTATCGCTGGCTGATTG
This sequence comes from uncultured Granulosicoccaceae bacterium, assembly GCA_938020525.1. Taxonomy (GTDB): domain Bacteria; phylum Pseudomonadota; class Gammaproteobacteria; order Granulosicoccales; family Granulosicoccaceae. Next base: position 12,964 of record CALIHW010000037.1, read on the forward strand.
GAGCGTGCTGGTATCTTCGCTATTGAGAGGGTCAGTGTTTCGGGGGATTCTTTCTTTTGCACACCCCCGGGCTTTTGCACACCCTCGTGGTTTGTGACTGATAGACCGTGCGTGAATGAAACGGGCACTTCGGCGCATTCCGCCGATACAGACATCGGTGCGATGCCGATTCTACAAGGTTGGAATTCGACACTGCCTTTGTTTGTCTCGGCGTAGGCTGTGGAACCCGAAAATGCAAGGGCCAGAGTGATGATAGGAATGAAATGCATTGACGAGTAATGCAAGCGATGGGCCGGGACCAGAGCGAAAGCCTTCGACCTTGAATTCTCGCTAACGTAAGCGGGTTTGGTAACCGTGAAGATCAATCCGTGCCAGAAATTAAATGCAGCAGTGCAGCACGTCCGTCGGCTGTTCTGGTAGTTGCTTTGGTTGCTGTTGTGGGCGAGCTGCACTCGCTAAAGGGCTTCGGTGGGTTGCGGGCTAATTGAGGTTATTGAAATTTCTTCCAGAAGATCTACCAGGGTCTTCATCTGATATGGCTTGCACAGATAGTAATCAGCACCTGCGTCGATGCAGCGCTTCTCATCTTTATCACCGGCCAGCCCGGTCAGCGCAACTATCGGAGTGTTTTTGAGTTTTGGTATGCGACGTATCCGCCGGATAGCTTCAAGCCCGTCCACCTGAGGCATTTTTATATCCATGAGTATAATATCCGGGTGTGTCTCCTTTGCCATTTGTGTTGCTGCATCACCATCCCTGGTATGAGTTACCTGAAATCCGTTGAACTCCAGATATCTTTTGATTGCATGTGCAACAGAACTATTGTCTTCTGCAAGCAGGATAGAGGGTTTTTCCGCAAATGATTTGTCTGCGAATGCTTGTTGGCCGCTGGCAGAATTGGTAGCAGGAGTTTCTAATGTTGCGCTTGGAGATTTCTTTTCTACACGAGAAATAATCGATTTCCCTGTGAGTGGCAGATCAACATAAAAACAGCTGCCTTTACCTACAGCACTTCTAACGCCAACACTGCCAGAGTGAAGTTCTGTATACCTTTTAACTAAGGCAAGGCCCAGCCCCATTCCATCATAACTACGATTTAATGTGTTCTGCACCTGATGGAAGGGTTCAAAAATAGTGTTCAGCTCCGACGCTTCCATACCGACCCCGTTATCAATGACGGAAAACCGAATATATTTGTCCTGAGAGTTATCAGGTTGATGTTGAATAGCGGACAGCGTAATGTCTTCACCTTCGGGTGAGAACTTTATTGCATTTTGAAGCAGATTAACCACTATTTGACGTAGTCTTTTCTCATCTGCATATAGTGTGATTCCATTATCTGGAATATCTAGATGAAGCTTTATCGATTTTTCTTTTGCTTGTGAAATAACCAGTTTGAAGCATGAGCGACACAAGTCCTTGACGTCGATACTCGACTTAACCAGTTCGGAATTTGCAGCTTCGATGTCAGACAAATCAATCAATTCATTAATTAAGTCCAACAGATGCTTGCTGCTTTCTTCGATGACTGCCAATCCTTCAGTCTGCGGCAATGTGCAGGGGCCGAACATGCCCCTCTGAAGTCCTTCGCTGGTACTCATAATCGCCGTGAGTGGTGTTCTGAGCTCATGGTTCATGTTGGCAAGGAATGCATCTTTCATTGTCCCAGCTTTAGCCAGTTTTTCGTTTGCGTTTTTTAGTTCCAGCTCAGCCAGCTTTCTTTTTGTAACATCTGTGATTAATGCGTCAACCGCTAGCATACCTTCAGGCATTCGAGTTGGTTGACAGGCGGAGTGGTACCAGCGTGTACCTTTTTGTGGCAAATGTACTCTGTACTCGACTTGGTAGGGAACCATGTTGGTTAGGGAGTGCCAAAATTTTGCAGAAATGCGTGAGATATCAGCGGGGTCAACATGTTGTAAGAGGAGGTCCGGGTTACGAATCACATCGTCAGCCTCAACCTCAAATAGCTGTTGACATTGTGGGCCAATATGCAAAAAAGTGAGTTTGCCATCTGGTGTATAGGCATGCCTGACTATCACGCATGGCAAGTTTTCGGTTATGTGCCGCAATTGGGCCGATGCAGTCTGTAGCTTGAGCTCCATCTCTTTCTTTTCACTGATATCCCGCAGAATACCCTGCGTACCTGTTATTTTGCCTTTGGTATCGGATGTTATTGTTGCTGCAGCCATCACCCAGATATACGTGTCGTCAACGCACAGATGCCTGAATTCTTTATTTTTCGGCTTCTCGCCTGCGTGCAGATTTTCCAGAGACTTTTGCATAAAATCGAGGTCATCGGGATGGATGTAATCTGTGCACGATGTTCCAAGGCTTGATACAGGATGAAAACCAAAAAGTGTTTCCCACTGTGGTGACAAATAATTGAAGTACCCGTCTTTGTCTGCTGACCAGATAACATCTACTGCATCTTCGACGAGACGTTTGTAATTGGTATGGCTGTCTACCGGCAGCTGGTCTGGCGATGTTGAATTAGAGTGGGTTGGTGCTGTGTAGACGGTTTCAACATTGTTGCCAGCTCGATTGTATAGCTCTTTAGCTTCGTAGATATAAGGCACTGCGTGATTGTGCCTGTTCCAATCTTCAAAGAACCATGCTGCCAGCTCTGCCGATATAGCCGCTTCAGTAAACAGACCTGCATTTTTAGAAAATGCTATTGCGTTATCGTATTGTTCCAGTGCGCGGTATCTATTGCTTTGCAACTGATTGTATTCCGCTTCAACTAAAGCCGCTCTATGCTGGTCGATGAGGTTATTATGATTTGATAGGGCAAGCAGATTTTTCCGATGTCCTGAAAATTCAGCCTGTAGCTGGCTGGTATTGGTGTCAGGTTGCTCAAGTGAGATCAGGTTACTTAAGCATAAGCCGAAAGCTTTTGCAGATGGATTATTGAGCTTAAGCGTTGATCTGAGGCTTGTAAGCAAATCCAGCCTTGAATCACCGTTAGTTTTCATTTTAATCACTGCCATTCAATACGGGAATTACAGATCTGGGCAATTCAGTCTGTTAACCGCACATAGTGACTGCATAACGTCTTTAGCGCAACAGTGTCAGTACTGGCTTACTCTCCGATAAAGCCACTCAGCATGACTGACCCTTGGTTTAACCCACCCTTGATTTTACTGATCCCGGGTTTTACTGACCCTCGGTTTAGCTGATAGGGGAACTTATCCGCCTTGGTAGGATCTTTGCTTGGCAGGATGTGCATTCACAAAGAAAACGCTTAACACAAGGGCTGATGAGTTGCCGTCGGTAGCTCTGAAATAGTGTGCGGCTGGTTCAAAATAATAAGGTGTAGAAAATGGCCAGCGTATACTGCAAATCCTGCAACGCGAAAATCACGGCAGCAGATTCGACTTGCCCCAGTTGTGGTGCGCCGACCAGTCGAGTTATCCCTTTCATCCTGTGCCTTGCATTGCTTACAGCCGGTTTCTTGCTCTACAGCAGCTATCAACAGGGCGCGAGTGTCGGAGGGAACGGTGCCAACACAGCGAATTCCCCGCCTGTTGTAGAAGAGCCTCAGTCTCGCGTCGGGTTCATCTCCGAATAGAGAACCTGGAGCAGCGGCGGATGGTCTATAATCCCAGCGTGTGTGGGGGCATGACGATGTGGAAAAAAAAGAAGAAAAAAACGGACCCGAATATAAAAGTGCATCAGCTGGAAATTGAGAAGCTGAAACTGAAAGCACAGGTTAAAGAACAGAAAAATTTTGGAATTGCTTTCGCCTGCTTCTTTCTGCTGTCACTTCTTGTTCTTTTGTTGTGGGTGATCTAGTTGAGCCAACACCTCAGGTGCTACCTGGCTCTACTCCAGCGAATTTTTGGTTGATCCCGTCCGACCTCAGCAAGCGATGCAGCAGTTGCATAGACCATTATAAAAGCCAGTGTGTGTATCGGGTTTGTGAGCATCGTTGTGATGCTTTGCCTGTCGGTTTTAAGTCTTTTACTCTCCGACTTTTTTTGTAATAGATGTGGAAATCTGGATCGAAGTTCCTTATTGCCTCTGATCCATCGGGTTCTGACTTTTACTAAGGTAAGAAGTCCCTGCGGGATGGGCCGGTGATACGCTGCATCCAGCTTTACGCATTGCTTGTCACCGAACTGCATACGCACGTATTTATCGTCAGAGTGTATGCTGGGGAACTTGCCCCATTGGGCGCGCCCGGCACTATTAACACCGTAGCATCCAATCCCTGTCACAGCATCGCGAATGTAAGGCATTGCAGTCCAGGTTTTGCGGTATGCGTTACTGAAAAACGACTTGCCAGCTGAAATAGATAACGTACCGCTGAAATAAACGGGCTTCTCTGTATGTTCATGGTCAGGATGCCGGCACAGACGTGCTGGGTGAGGCTGAGGTGTCTCCATGGTATACAGCATTCTCGTTGCGCGATATGCTTGCCGCAGAGACAGCGTATCCGTTGCTGGTGATGTGCCTGTCAGTACTCTACTTGCCATAACCCCGGGGGATAGCCCATGAAGAGTTTTCGACTACTTTGTCTTTTAGCAGTCGTATGCAATTTTTTGAATTTTGGTGTTGCAGCGGCGAATGGTCATATCCCTGCAGATGTAAAGCTGGCTGATGACCAGACATTCACCTACCGAATGTTGGATGAGTTTACTTCCGTGGACCCCCAGATAGTAGAGGATGTCTCCGGCTCTGAGGTGGTACGCGATTTATTCGAAGGCCTGATGAACCAAGCTGCTGATGGTCAGTTAGTCCCCGGAGTTGCGACCGGGTATGAAGTCAACGATGACAACACTGTTTATACATTTATGTTGCGAGACAACGCCAAATGGTCTAATGGAGATCAGGTGACTGCCCATGATTTTGTCTTTGCCTGGCAGCGCGCCGCAGATCCTGAACTTGCCTCCCCTTATCAGTGGTTTGTGGAACTGATGTCGATTGAAAATGCAGCTGCAATTATCAAAGGTGAGCAGCCAGTCGATACGCTTGGCGTTAAAGCGCTGGATGATCAGACATTTGAAGTTACGCTATCAGCACCATTGCCTTACTTCCCGCAAATGACTACTCACTCAACAACATTTCCGGCACCGCAGAAAGTAATTGAGCAGCACGGTGATGAATGGACCAAAACTGAGAATATCGTTTCAAATGGTGCTTATGTATTGACCGAACACTTACCTAATGAACGCTCGGTTCGTGAACGCAACCCGATGTATTGGGATAATGCTAATACAACACTAGATAAAACAGTTGCACTGGTTATAAACGATGAGAATGTTGCACTAACGCGATACCTCGCAGGTGAGCTCGATCGCACAGAGGTACCGGCAGGACAATTCCCGAGATTGAAAAAAGAATACCCGCAAGAGGCAATCAGCTTTCCCCGTCTTTGCAACTACTATTATACCTTTAACCTGAGTGACTCAGGGCCTGCTGCATTTAAAGATGTCCGTGTTCGCAAGGCTTTGGCATTGTCAATTGATCGAAAGATCCTTACAGAGAAAGTACTCGCAGGTGGTCAGCCGGAAGCCTATACCTTTACACCGGCGGCCGTTGCCGGCTTTGCACCACCCGCTGTTGAGATGGCGGGTATGAGCCAGGCGGATCGTGATGCAAAAGCGAAACAGCTTCTCGAAGAAGCAGGGTTTGGTCCGGACAAGCCGTTGAGTTTTGAAATGATGTACAACACATCAGAAGCGCACAAGAAAATTGCCGTTGCCATGAGTCAAATGTGGAAGCAAAAGCTGGGTGCAGAGATTACCCTGGCTAATATGGAATGGAAGGTGTTTCTGGAAACACGGGGCAGTCAGGGTTTTGAGCTTGCACGCGGTGCATGGTGTGGGGATTACAATGAAGCTTCTACTTTTCTTGATCTGCTAGACAGCGAAAGCGGCTATAACGATGGCAAGTACAACAACGCAGAATTGGATGCGCTGCTCGATGAAGCAAAATCGAGCAGCGATACTTCTGTACTGTATACAAAAGTTGAAGAAATTTTCGCCGATGAGATGCCGATGATTCCGGTCTATCACTATGCAGGTGTCTATATGATGGACAGCGATGTCGGTAACTGGCCAGTGGATAACGTTCAACAAAACTGGTACTCGAAAGATCTCTATAAGATAGCGGAATAGGTTGCCTGGGTAAGGGGTTTTAGTTCGGCGAACGCCCTATGTTGGGTTATGCAATTCGACGAGTGCTCGGGGCAATTCCGACGATACTGGTACTTATTATTGCCAGTTTCTTTTTAATGCACCTGGCTCCGGGTGGGCCGTTCACTTCTGAACGGCCTCTGCCGCCGGAAGTGCTTGCTAACATTGAAGCGCGCTATGGGCTTGATCAGCCTTTGTGGAAGCAGCTTTGGGATTATCTCTGCAACATTGTTCTGCGTTTCGATTTTGGCCCGTCGTTTGTTTTTAAAGATCGTGATGTAAGTGACATTATTTCGCAGGGACTGCCTATTACTCTGACTTACGGCCTACTGTCCTTTTTTGTTGCAACCTTGATCGGTGTGGCACTTGGGGTGGCGGCTGCAATCAGACATAACACCTGGCTGGATTATCTTGCGGTGTCTTTAGGTGTGTTTGCGCAAGCGCTACCTAATTTTATAATGGGGCCGATTCTGATTTTGATATTCACGCTATGGCTTGGCTGGTTGCCAGGGGGTGGATGGAACGGCGGTCACTGGCCTTATTTAATAATGCCTGTGATTGCACTATCGACCTCTTATATGGGTTCGATTAGCAGAATTACACGCTCTGCGATGCTCGAGGTACTGAACTCAAATTTTATTCGCACGGCGCGTGCAAAAGGATTGTCTGAAGCAAAAATTATCTGGCGCCATGCTCTTAAGCCTACTTTGCTGCCTGTGATTTCCTATCTTGGTCCTGTGTTTGTTTACGTGGTGACAGGTTCGGTGTTTGTAGACATCTATTTTTCAACTGGTGGTCTTGGTAAGTATTTTGTCAGTGCGGCGCTAACTCGCGACTATTCTGTGTTGCTTGGTATCACTATTCTCTATGGCGTACTTACTGTTGTTGTTAATCTGCTTACCGACCTTGCCTATGCCTGGCTAGATCCGAAGATCAGGTTTCAATAATGTTTGGTCGATCTAAAAAAGCGCAAGCCATAGCGGAAGACTTCACTGAGTATTCTTTGGTGCGAGGTCGATCTCTGTCGCGTGATGCACTTGACCGATTTTTGCAAAATAAAGCTGCGTTGTTCTGCGTATTTTTTATGGTACTAATGATCTTGTTTGTGCTGATTGGGCCGGCATTCGCCAAATGGAATAACGAAGAGATTGACTGGAATATTCTGGGTGATATTGCAGAGCAGGGCGCGCCGTCTATTCAAAGCGGGCATTATTTTGGTGCTGATGAGCTTGGCCGTGATCTTTATTCGCGCACCATACAGGCAACCGGTACTTCACTGATGGTCGGGCTGATCGGTGCATCGATGGCTTTGCTGGTCGGTACAACCTGGGGTGTGATAGCGGGTTATTTTGGCGGGCGCATTGATAGTGTGCTGATGCGTATTGTCGATATTCTTTATTCCGTACCAATCACACTGGTTGTTATTTTAATTTTGGTGGTTGCGGGTCGCTCGTTTACCACGTTGTTTATCGCACTGGGTGCGGTTTCTTGGCTGACTATGTCGCGTATTGTCAGAGCGCAAACACTTGCGTTAAAAAACCGTGAATTTATAGAGGCAGCGCGCGCCGGTGGCGTGTCTGAGGTGATGATAATTTTCAGACACATATTGCCCAATCTTTTAGGTGTATTGATTGTATATGCATCATTGCTGGTGCCTGAACTGATCTTTGCTGAAAGTTTTATTTCGTTTCTTGGTCTGGGTCTTTCAGAACCCCATACATCGCTCGGTGCTCTGATTAGTGAAGGTGCGGGTACGATGGGTTATGGCACGCTTTGGCAATTATTGTTTCCGTTGTTCTTTTACGTAGCTATTACTTTTACCTTGTATTTTATAGGTGATGGGTTGCGTGATGCGCTGGATCCGAAAGACCGCTGATATGAATGTTCTTTCGATAGAAGATTTAAAGGTATCGTTCAACACTACTGATGGTGCAGTTGATGCTGTGCGTGGTATTTCGCTCGACATTTCTGAAGGTGAGTGCCTTGGAGTTGTAGGGGAGTCTGGTTCTGGAAAAAGTCAGTCGTTTCTGGCGGCTTTGGGTTTGCTTGCAGGTAACGGATATGCTTCTGGTTCCGTGAAGCTTGGCGGGCAGGAAATCCTTAATCTACCGTTGACTGATCTTAATCAGATTCGTGGCGATGATATCGCTATGATTTTTCAGGATCCACTTACTGCGCTAACACCACATCTGCGTATCGGTCAACAAATGGCTGAAGTTTTAAAGGTACACCGCGGGATGAGTGGCAGGCAAGCCAGAGCCCGTTGTCTGCAATGGCTTGAGCGAGTGCGCATTCCGGATGCAGCGCAAAGACTAAAGCAATATCCTCATGAACTTTCAGGTGGTATGCGCCAACGGGTCATGATTGCCATGGCTATGTTGTGTGAACCAAAATTGTTGATTGCTGATGAACCGACCACAGCGCTTGACGTAACTGTACAGGCAGATGTGTTGGATCTGATGTCAGATATGTTGCGTGATCAGAATACAGCGATTGCACTGGTAACTCACGATATGGGAGTAGTGGCACGTATGTGCGATCGTGTTCAGGTGATGCGTGCAGGGGAGTTTGTAGAACACGGTGCTGTCGAGCAGATATTTTCCGCACCTGAAAATGAATACACACGCGGCTTGCTTGATGCGATGCCACGGTTTGATCAAGGCAGTGTTAATAGGGCCAGTGTTAGCCAGATCAGTGTTAATCATGCCAGTTCTAATCAGGCTCGACCGGATCTGATTAAATCAACACCACCAGGTGAGACTAATCAGCACATAAAAATCCTGGACGTGCAGGATATAAAAGTACATTTTCCAATTAAAGTGGGTGGCGGCTTGTTTGGTCGTAGCGTACCGCTGCGTGCTGTTGATGGAGTCAGCTTTCAACTGCATGAGGGCGAAACGCTGGGCATTGTCGGCGAATCTGGTTGTGGAAAATCTACCCTTGCACGCGCTGTGTTGCGGTTGATAGAACCCACTGGCGGCAGCGTATCGTGGCTTGGTGCAAGCCTTGAAAATCTGAATAAATCGGAACTTAAAGCAGCACGGCGCGATATGCAGATTGTATTTCAGGATCCACTCGCGAGCCTTGATCCCCGAATGACGATTTCAGATTCCATCGCCGAGCCGCTGCGAACCTTTAATCGCGGGCTTGCACGTAGCGAAGTACGCAAGCGAGTCAATGTGATGATGAAGCGAGTCGGGCTAGAACCACAATTGACCAATCGATACCCGCACGAGTTATCTGGTGGTCAAAACCAACGGGTTGGTATTGCGCGCGCAATGATCAACTCTCCCAGGCTAATCGTTTGTGATGAGGCTGTGTCGGCGCTGGATGTATCTATTCAGGCGCAGATTATTGCTCTATTGAAAGATTTGCAATCAGAGTACGGTATGGCGATGTTGTTTATTTCGCATGATTTGTCAGTGGTCAGGGAGATGTCGGACAGAATCATGGTGGTTTATCTCGGGCGCGTTGTGGAGCTCGGTAAAAGTGCGTTGATTTGCGACAGTCCCAGGCATCCCTATACCCGGGCGCTTATTTCAGCTGTGCCGATTCCGGATCCTTCGATTGAACGAAACAGAGAAAGATTGCGCCTGCCCGGTGAATTGCCATCACCGACTGATCCACGGGCAGCGCTGCGGTTTATGCCAGGTAAACTGGCAAAGAAAAATTTCGACTATGTGCCGGAGTTGCTGGAGATTGCGGAGGGATACTTTGTTGCTGAACATGACTCTATTGATTCTATTCTTGAATCAAAGTAGCGGCGTTGTTACCGCTACCTAGGAGAAAGCCTGCGCGGCAGAACATCCGCTACTGCGAACGCGCCCTGACGGTGCGCCAAGGCGGCAATAATCATCGATCATTTTCGTTACATATGAACAACTATGCGCCTCAAATGATAGTAAAAACGTCCTCGCCATGGCACGTTCTCGCTACGCGGATTTCTACCGCGCAGACTCCTAGGAGCTTGTCCGAGAATGAATGATCTACTGCGAAAGCGATCTTTTGGCCAGCTATTGCGATCGATATCGTTAAATATGAA
>CALIHW010000038.1 GCA_938020525.1 uncultured Granulosicoccaceae bacterium
AAAGCGTTGTCTGCTTTGGGAGAGGTTTTTCAATCCCAGGCTCTAAAACAAGTGACTTACATCCTCCCCTCTTGGAAAGCAAACTACGCTTTCGATTCTCCCGAGGGAGAATGTCGGTTTGGGGTAGCACTAAATTCCGAGTCACTCTGCCCTCCGGGAGAGTCCAAAGCGTTGTTTGCTTTGGGAGAGGGTTTTTAATTTCATACTACATCAACTCATCTTTACGATCATCCGTTTCACCATAACGATGCAAAGTCGGCTTTTTAAGTCCATCATAAAGTGACTCAATATTCTGATTGACCAACTCACCTTGCATGGCGAACAATGAATTACCTTCGAGATCACTATCAACAATAAACGGCCCAAACTTCTCAACCTCAAACATCCACATTGCCTGTGCAATACCAAGATCATCCAACCAGTGAACATCACGTACGAATTTAACACCACGGCCAAGCAATGCACCTGTACCGTAACCTACTGTAGTTAAATAAATTGCACCGCGCGGTGCAAAAACAGTTTCATAGTCTTCTTTAGACATGCCACCCTTGCCTATGACAATTTTGGTTTGGGTCAAGTCAAGCCACTCCGCCATGTATTTGGAAAAGCGGAAGCTGGCAGTCGCCGTGACTCCACCAACACTGTAGGTTCCGTCAGCCTGCGGCGATGCTGCCGGTGAACAGTGAAAGTTAACATTACTGGCCTCTATCAAACCATCAGGTAATGATTCACTGCCACCAAGCACCCGGTCATATACGCCCTCGCGGGCGGTATAGACCACACCCGTAAGAAACACGATATTACCGGGTTTAAGCTCTGCTATTGCCTCGGCAGTTGCCGGGAGCTGCAGCTGAACTTCTTTTAGTTCTTGCTTGTCGTCGGCCATTCCACTGTCTCTCTGCGCATGTAAGGGGTGAACCACCTGGGGTCGGTGCGATATTCAATACTGCCATCTGCGTGCAATCGAGCCGTGGCACGACGCGAAGATAAGCAAAATGTATGAACGCTGACCGGCATACCACCTGTATGTGTGTAGCCGACTTCAATATGGCAATCGACCACCATTGACGAACCGACAAAACCCATCGGCCCCATACCAATATTATTGCCCATCTCCATTAGCTCGGCTTCAAGCTCTGCTATTTTAGCATCAGGGTTTGGGTCACCTACCGAGCGTAAGCATGCCGCCTGTTTACCAAGCTGCATACAGGTATCTTTCGAGCCACCAATACCAATCCCGACTATGGCTGGCTGGCAACACAAGCCACGCTTACCGAATGCAATCATCGTATCAAGAAAAAAACGTTTGATACCGTCAATACCATCACCTGGAAACAACATGCGATAGTCAGTACCAAACAAACCACCTTTGTGCACGGTAGTAACATCCACCCAGTCAACATCCGGCTCGAATGACCATTCGATCTCCGGTGCGTTTATACCGACATTATTATTGTGCTCTGTACGCCATAGCGGATGAACGCGGTTTGGACGTAGTGGCACATCAGTGGTAGCTCTTGCAGTAGCTGATCGCAATGCTCGCTCAATGCCGGTAAAGCCACCTTTAAGCGGTGCGTTATCGCCAATCTTTACATAGTATCGCGGTAATCCGGTATCAGCACACATCGGGCGGCGGTCTTCAGTTGCTGCATCGTAGTTGTCGATCATTGTTTTGATCACGTAACCGGAGAGCGTGTTTTCCTCCTGCTTTTGAGACGCCTTGATACCGTTGAGATAATCTTCCGGGATATCAATTGCGGCTTTTTTCATGATCTCATAGCCGGCTGTTTCTATATTTTCTGTATTGATCATAGCGGTTCAACCGTATTAAACGTTCTATGCGATGGCTGGAGGTACACTAGCGTCATCATCAATTAAAGACTCACCAGGTCTTACAATGCTAAAGTCTACCGGCACTGCTTTAGTGACCAAATTATCTGCCGTTCCGGATGTGCGAATGTAGCAGGTACTATTCAAATCCCCTGTCTCCGGATAATCTTCACGAAAATGAGCACCGCGCGACTCATTGCGCGCCAGGGACGCCGCGGTGATAACTTTACTGATATCAAACAGGCTTTGCATATTTAGCCAGTCATGCCACGTCAGGTTGAATGCTCGTTGACCATCCTGCAAACCGATATCGTACAGACTTTGATGTTGAGCGCTGATTTCAGCTACCGCGGTCTTGAGGTTTTTTTCATTACGCAGAATACCGACTTTATCCCACATGGTCTGATACAGACTATCGCGCAGTGCAGGCAGATTTTCAGGTGTTTTACCAAACGGCCTTTCAGCTCTTGCTATACCCTGCTCAATGACAGACTGATCTTCATCTCTAAAGTACCGGTTAGCATCAACAAACGCCGCCATTGATTCACCGGCAATTCCACCGTATACAGTTGAGTTGCCTACCCCGTTACCACCTAAGCGATTCGCTCCGTGTACACCACCGCAATCTTCACCTGCGATAAATAGTCCGGGAGATGCAGATGCGGTATCCAGTCCGCACTCAATGCCACCCATCATATAGTGTGCGGTCGGGACGACTTCCACCCTGCCACCAGCGAGATCAAAACCACAATCCGCACAGCGTTTAACCATACCTGGGAAGCGCTTGCTAACGTTATCAGATCCGAGATGCGCCATCTCTATATAGACACCACCCATCGATGTGACATTGCCACGCCGCATTTCTTCATAGATCCCACGCGAGACGATGTCTCTTGTCGCACGCTCTGCCTTGTCGTGGTAGTCCTTCATAAAACGGTGACCCTCACCGTTTAGCAGATAACCACCCGCGCCTCTCAGTCCTTCTTCAAGTACAGTACCGGTCATACGTGTATCGCGACCACCGAGCAAACCTGTTGGGTGAAACTGCACCATTTCCATATCACGCAGTGACAAACCATAGCGCAACGCCATTGCCAGACCATCACAGGATTTATCGCCTGATGGTGTGTGATAAAGATACATGGTGGGGCCAGCGCCGGTTGCAAGTAATACTGCTTTAGCCTTAATAAAACGATATCCACCAGTGCGCATATCAATAAGGAGCACACCAGCAATACCGGAACCATCACGCGCTGGAATCAGTTCAATAGCACGATGCTCTTCCAAACGATTGACTTCAAGTGCGTTCACTTGTTCCATCAAGCGGTTGATAATTTCAATACCGGTTAAATCACCTTTATGCACTGTGCGATCAAAGCTCTGACCGGCAAAGGCTTTTTGATGCAAGCTGCCATCACTGTTGCGATCAAAAAAACAACCGAGCTCGTTTTCAAGTTCCTGTATCCGCTCAATCGATTTAACGCACAACTGCCACGCCATATCCTGACGGGGCAGCCACTTGCCACCGACAATGGTATCCATAAAATGACGCTCGACAGAATCACCATCAGCAACCGCTACGTTATAACCACCCTGCACCATACGGGTACAGCCGGACTTACCAAGCAAGCCTTTTACTGCAATAGTGACATCAAGATCAGGATTAGCCTGTTTGGCATGCAGCGCTGCAAACAATCCCGCCCCACCAGAGCCGAGAATCAGAATATCAGTTTGGTGAGTGTCTGGTGAATCGATTGATGAAGTGCTCATCTGACTCTACAATTGTACAAGGAAAACAAAGCCGACAACCAGTGCCACGATAACAGATGGGATGATCCAGCCTGTACGGCCATCACTTGTATTGGGCCAGTCAGTTAATTCCAGCATCAGTACCCTCAATCCGAATAGCAGGTGCATGGACAGCAGGACTACTAAGCCCCACTCCGCAGCTTTCACCAGTGGCAGCTCACTGAAAGCGAGGAATTTATTCAGTGGATCAGCACCTTCTAATGCCAACCCCAGTACCAGAAAATGTATTGGTAGAAAAAGCGCTAGCAACAAGCCCGAAATTCTATGCCCGATAAAAGCAAAATAGCTTTTGTGAGCACGCATTGATTTCTGTTTCGCAGGTGTCAATTCAAGTCACCGCAAGTACAGCACGAAGGCCGGTGAGCAACATCAACAGCGCTAGAATCAGGCAGATAATATTTACCGCTTTTACAGGCAATCCGGTCCATTCATTAAGTACATTTCGCACACCAATAGGCGCATGGATCGTCACCGCCAATACAAACGCCAGGTAAAATACAAACCAGAGCGTACTGCCATTGGTTCTTGCAAGAATTTCTTCTGCTGTAAGACCGTTTCTGACAGCAAAAATAATCAGCACCAAATGAATCAGCACAAACGGTGCTAGTAACATCGCGCTGTATCTTTGTGCAACAAATAACCCGCGCGTCATGGTCATGGCTTATCTATTCCGGGCTTATCTAACCCGGGCTTGTCCAAGCTTGGTAGACCACGCAACGCAAATTTCTTTAAACCGGCAATACCCGCAGACGGACTTAGCCCGACCGGGCAGTTTCTTGTGCAGTTACCCATGCTATGGCAAGAACCGCAGCCACCATCACCCAGTGCTTTGCTTAAGGTTTCTTTGCGAGCACCATGTTTTGCATCATTGACCAGCGTCCAGGCGCGATTTAGCGCCGCAGGCCCAAGATAATTCTCATCCCACGAGACCACATCACAGGCGCTATAACAAACAGCACAGTTAATACACTCAATACCAGCATCAGCCTTTTCCCGCGCAGGATCATTTGCACTGATTTTCACCGGCTTATCGTGGCGCGTTGCAGTCGGCTTGAACACTGCTCCTGCATCTTTCCAGGTTTCAAAGAACGGGACGAGGTCAACCACCAGATCGCGAATTCGTGGATGACTACGCAATGGCTCAAGGACCAGGCGATCGCCGTCGATCACATCCTTCACATGCGACCGGCAAGTCCAGCGTGGTCTGCCGTTAACCATCATGGCGCAAGACCCGCAGACCCCAACACGGCAGGCAAACCGGTAAGCGAGATCAGGCTCTTGATTTCGTTGCACCTCAGTGACGATATCCAGCACAGTCTGATTAGCGCGTAGCGTCACCTGGTATTCGACAAACTCACCTTCATCCGCACCACGCCAGATACTGACAGTAAGCATTTTTGCAGGAGTTGTCTTCATTTCGGTGGTGATCACGAACGCTCGACGAGCCGGGCCAAGCCTGATACTAATTGATTAACCGTGTTTCTTCTATGGTTTAATACTATTAGAACTTAAAATCAGCCTTTTCTAATAGACACCGTCATTGATCGACAACGACACACTATGCCCCCCGTTCAGATTAGAATTTCAGATGTAGTATTCGGCCAGTACCGTTCTCGAAACCTACACTTTTACGTCAGTATTTCTAGCACCCGGCGCGATACCAAACCAGTGGAATTCCCAATAAAAATAGCGACTCAACGATGTAGCGCTGCTTATAAAAACGCAGCGCGAACATGTGTGCTTTTGCGCGAGCGCAAGCCTGGTTCTAAAACTCGCTGTAAAGCTTCTTCTAAAAATACTGCTGTACTACTGTTGCAGAGTATCTTACGACGCCTTTCTTTTTACTACAGTCATGACATTTTCACTCGTAGCACTTTCAAGGCGCTCCGTGTGCAAACGCTCTTCCGCTAAAGTTGCTTCCATATCACCTATACGGCTTAGCAGTCCCTGACGGGCATGACGGAGTTCCTTGGATACCATCTGCTCAAGCTTTTTGATATGCGCTCGCAACTCTGCTTCAATTGAACGAAACTGCTGAACACGTTCGATCCACTCTTTTTCATTCTTGCCGGAACTGTGCTGAAGATTGCTGTGTTCCTTTTTCAGATCACTATGTTGTATTGCTAATTGCTTGATTTGCTCTTGCAGGGCAGCGATCTGATTGTCCAAATTGTCGCGTTCGCGAGTTCTATCATTAATTTTCTGTTCCTGTTCCTCGACCTTCTGTTTGAACTGGTCATTGGATGCATTAGCCTTTTTCAGATCCCTGTCCATGACCTGCAATTGATCACTTCCTTTCTCAAGCCTTGCGAGCATCTCAGCCTGCTGCTTCTCAGCATTCTGCAGGTCACGCTTAAGTTTATCTAATGAATTATCACTGCGGGTTTTAGCTGCTTTGATTTCGGCTAGCTCGTGACGCGCCTCACTCAAGGCTTTCTCCAGTGAATCTATCTTGCCAGCGTTACCTTGATCGCTGAGCTTCGCATCTGTAAGTTCCTGCTTGAGTCGATCACTGTTCTCCTGCGCCTTATCCAGCTTTGACAGAATACTTTTATTTTCAGCAAGCAACTCTTTGAGCTGAGCTTGATCAGCCTTGCCGGACTCAGCCGCCTCAGAGAGCGCACTCTTAAGCTCTGCCAGCTGATCTTTGGCAGCTTCCAGTTTGTCAGTCAGTTTTCGGTTATCGTCCTGAGCCACTTTAGATCCGGTACGCTCTTCAGTCAGCTGGTCTTTCAGCGTATCAACTTTAGCAAGTGTCTGATCCTGCTTGACCTGCACCATTGCTGCAGCCTGCTGCGCTTCGGCGACTTCAGCATTGAGCTCTGCAACTTTATCTTTGAGCTGTTTAACTTCACTCTGCGATTTTTCAGCGGCACTAGTGAGCGACTGAAGTTTCTTGTCTTGCTTCTGGCGTGCTTCCGCTGTTTTGTTTTGCAGTGCCTTCGCCTGCGCTACCTGCTGCAGTGCCTGCTCTTTCTCACGAGCAGTCTGCTCCAACAACTTAGCGTCCTTTGCCGCTTGCTTGGCTGCCTGGTTAGCAGCTTGCTCAAGTGCGGCAACTGCTTTGTCTTGCGCTGCCTTAGCTTCGAGTATTTTCTTGCCCGACTCAGCCGCTTCAGATAGCGCGCTCCTAAGCTCTGCCAGCTGTTCTTTGGCAGCTTCCAGTTTGTCAGTCAGTCTTCGGTTGTCGTCCTGGGACACTTTAGATCCGGCACGCTCTTCAGTCAGCTGGTCTTTCAGTGTATCAACTTTTGCAAGTGTCTGATCCTGCTTGACCTGCACCATTGCTGTAGCCTGTTGCGCTTCAGCGACTTCAGCATTGAGCTCTGCAACTTTATCTTTGAGCTGTTTGACTTCATTCTGCGATTTTTCAGCAGCACTAGTGAGCGACTGTAGTTTCCTTTCTTGCTTCTGGCTTGCTTCGTCTGTTTTCTTTTGCAGTACCTTTGCCTGCGCTAATTCTATTTTAAGATCAGCAACCTGCTCTTTAGATTTCTCCAGATCTTTAGATCGATCACTGTTATTACGAATCAGATCAGCCTTGGTAGCTTCCAGCGATTTAGCTTTACCTGCCAACTCTTTTTCAAGTGCTACGACGTTCTTGGCCTGCACATTACTTTCTTCTATAGCTCTCTTTTCAGCTTCTTTGCTCTGCGAGACAACCAGCCTTAGTTCTGCGACCTGCTCTTTTGCTTTCATCAATTCAGCGGACTCAGTTCCCCGAGCATCAGCCAACTCCGCTTTGACAGCTTCCAGAGCCTCTACCTTGCCAGCCAGTTCTTTTTCAATTTTCGCCAGGGACTTATCCTGATCAAGCCTGGCTTCTGCAAGCTTCTTTTCAGAGTCACTCGCATCTGCAAGAGAGCTCTTCAATTCAGCCACTTGTTCCTGAGTTTCCTCGAGCTTTTTGTTCAAGTCACGTTGTTCAGCTTGCGACTCCTTGAGTCTACTTCTCTCTTCAGAAAGTTTATCATTGAGGGATTCAACTTTTGCATTCAATTGGTCCTGCTTAACCTGCTCAAGTGCCACTACTTGTTGCTCTTCAGTAGCTTTACTTGCCAACTGTTGAATCCGGCTTTCAAGCTGGCCAGCATCCTGTTTAGATTTTTCTAAAGCCCGAGCGAATTCTGCCGCGCACTTCTCCTGAGATTTCAACAACTCATCTCTGGCTTTTTCAAGCGCATCAACTTTGCTGCCCAAAACCTTCTCAGCTGAACGAGCCTCTACCAATGCGTCTTTTAGCTCATCTATTTTCTGCGTAGATTTTTCAAGCTGAGCCTGGGATTTACGGATATCCGCTTGTGCTGATTGCTTATCATTTTTCTCTTCAGATAATTTCTCTTTCAGAGCATCCAGCTTTGCCTGTAACTTGTCTTTCTCTTTCAGAGTTTTCGAGTTGGCTCGCTCGACTTTATCGAATCGATCAGTAAGCTTTGTTAACTCGGTGTCACCACTCTTTTGATCCGTGTGTAATTCTTTTACTGCTTTCTTAAGCTCAGATGCTTCTTTAGCAGCATTGGCGTATTGCTCTTTATTAGCGACAAGTGACTTTTCAAGATTATCTACTGCTTTCTCTTTTTCAGTAAGCTGCTTCTCAGCATTTTTCAGTGCTTGCTTTTGCTCAGTTAGTTGCTGATCTCGAACTTCAACTCTGAGAGACTGTGCTTTAACCTCTGACTTTACATCAATCAGTTCCTGTTGCAGGTCTTGTAATTCCTTGTTCAACCTGTTGTTGTCCTGCACGCTGGCATCAGTCGATTTTTCGAGCTTTTTCTCTCGCTCCTCAACTTTATTCTGTAATTGATCATTGGCCGATCTCAACTCTGCAAGCTTTGCTTTTTGCAGCTGTGCATCGTTTGCGGTTTTCTCCAGATCTTTGGTCTTCTCTTCTATTTGTGTTTTGGCAAGCTCTACATCATTCTTCAAAGCGTCATTTCTGCTCTTTTCAGCATTACGCTCTTCTTCTGCTTTTTGTGCAGCGGCCCTGGATTCTGCAAGCTCTGCGGCATGCTTTGCTTCACGGGCATCAGCGTCCTGTTTAGCAGCGCGCAATTCTTCCTGCAGTCGCTGTGTGTCCTGCTGCAGCTGATCACGCTGCCTGGAGTCTTCCTGAACTTTTTGCTCAGCTTTTTCTACCTGATTTTTATAAGCATCAAGCTCTTTCTCGAGAAACTGAACTGTATAGGCGGCTTCATTGCTCGCATTTGCTTTGTCATTCTGCGCCAGTTCATATTGACGCTGCAAATGGCCAATGGTCTCGTACTGGTTTCTGGTTTGCGCTTCCAGCCTTGCCAGCTCAGCAGCACGGTCACGCAATTGCTGATTCAGCGCTTCAAGTTTTGCCTCACTGCGCGCGGCAGATTCACGTGATTGAGCCAGAGCTTCTTTCTCATTCGACAATGCCTCTTTCAAGGCCGCAATACGATCTGCCATTTCCCGCTCTGTTTCTGCGAGCGCTTGCTTCAGATGACCGATCTCCTGCTCCAAGTCTCTTTTTTCCTCTTCTGCACTGGATAGATCGAGTTGCAGACCCTCTATCTCATTATTTTGCTCTATGCTGGAACCATTGAGGCGATCAATTTCTGAATTTAGCTCATCACTTCTTGCGGAGGCCGCCTGTAACGCCGTTACTCTGTTACGCAACTCTGCACGAAGCCGCTCTTGCTCAGACTCCATCTCATGTTGCAGCTCGTGCACCCGCTGTTCGTTGGAATCCGCAGCACGCCGAGCCTTCTCCAGTTCAGCGTTGACTAAGCCAACCTGATTTTCAATATCATCTCTCTGCTGTTCGATATCACGCTGACAAGCCTCCGCTTGATTTAGCGCACTGTCTCGTTCATCAAGCTTCGTGCGCAACGCCAAGATCATGTCCTGTTGATCTTTGGTCTCGGCATCTGCCTTAAACAGAGCTTCTTTAAGCGACGGTATCTGTTGATTTGTTTTATCGATCGTAGCGTTTAGTGCTTTCTCACGACGGCTCGCCGATATCGCCCTGAATAACCAGCCAATGGCTAACCCAAGCAAGGTCGCCAGTGTAAGCAACAATAAGATCTGTGTTATTAAATACGTCATTTTAGGACCACCCTGATTATTCTGTACCGAGACTTATTTGAGGAACTGCGTTCTCTGTCATCTGGTCTTGCGTTAAAAGATAGATTTCTGTCCGTCGATTTCTTGCTCGGCCTTCAATGGTCTGGTTACTGGCTATTGGTCTGAACTCACCATAACCGAAAGCGTTAATAAGTTCCGGAGGTACACCTAGACCAATCATATTTTCTCTGACCGCACCGGATCGCCGTTCACTAAGACCCTGGTTATACCCTGCGCCACCTGTGTAGTCCGCATGACCTTCTACTAATACAGATTCGATCTGACCCTGACAAACACCCAGGATGGTATTGGCCATATCACTTAGAATATTTTCATGCTCACTAAGAACGCGATAATGATCAACTGCATAGTTTAAGACGTTATCAGACAACACGTAGCTCATGGCCTCCTGACAGGCGAGTGTTAGACCTGGCGCATCGACAGTTATGTTCACGCTGATTTCAAGAGGCTCAATGTCAGATCGCCGAACATCAATAAGTTGCTCAACAGTCCTCTTACGATCGATGGAATTGACAACACCTTCCAAAATGAATTGTTCATCCGTGATTAGCAGAGTTCCCGGATTGAGCTGTGTAACTGCGGCGATACCAGTTTCGATTATTCGAGGACTGCCAGACAGTTCCGGTCCACCACTCTGCAGCCCGCTATAAGAAATTATCGATTCCGGTGGAAGAGCTTGGTGGATACCAGCGACTTTGTCATATGCGGGTTGACCCACCAAACCAGTAATACTGAGATTGGGAAACAAATGATCTGCGTGCAGGTTAAACGGCGGAGGCGGCTCACTAATCGGTTGAGGCTCAGCTTCTGGTTCGAGACGAGTTATCTGATTGTCAAGAACACGAACACCCCACACGTTCAGGGTGTCATCGCCTGCCGCGACTCGGGCATCTTCAGAGGCTGCCACACCAGTGACTGTGACATCTCTACCATCAACCAGACGTGCCACTTCGGGAATTTGATCGCGGTGACTTTCCAACTCTTGTTGGGTTCTGGCTGATATGTCTTCTTCAATTCGCTCTGAATATACTTCAACACCAAACCAGTACACCACTGCGAGAAGAGAGCAAAACAATACTAATGCTATCGATCTCATGACTTTTCTATCGCTAAAAAA
>CALIHW010000039.1 GCA_938020525.1 uncultured Granulosicoccaceae bacterium
GCATGCTCTTTACTGGTTCATTCTGCGACGGCGATGTGCCAGTGATCTGGTTCGGGATTAGATGTATCGAACGGCAACTTACGCAATTGCGGTGCTGTGGTAACCTTGTTTAAACGATCACCGGTCTTAAATCATCATGCCTATCCAGACACTGGAAACTGTCGATTTCACTGATTCAGATGCACCTGCGCGCTTTGTTGAATCCCTGCGTGACACAGGTTTTGGTGTACTGTGCAATCATCCGATTCCGCAGGCAACGGTAGATTCTATCTATAAAAACTGGCTGGAGTTTTTTGCAAGTGAAGAAAAATATAACTATAAGTTTGATCCAAAGAAGTTTGATGGATTTTTTCCGGCACAGGAAGCAGAAGCTGCGAAGGGCCGGCTCGTCAGAGATATAAAGGAGTACTATCACTTCTATCTGTGGGGTCGCTGTCCTGACGCACTTAAGACGGAGCTATCAGATTACTACAAGCTTGCCGGAGACTTTGGTGGTACGCTGCTTTCATGGATTGAGACGCATAGCCCGCCAGATGTAAAATCGACTTACAGTGAACCGCTGCCACAGATGATGAGCGGCAGCGAGCAATCTTTATTGCGTGTGTTGCACTATCCGCCATTAAGCGGTGACGAAACCCCTGATGCAATCCGCGCCAGCGCACATGAAGATATTAACCTGATAACTATATTGCCGGCTGCCAATGAGCCTGGTCTTCAGGTTAAAGCACGTGATGGCAGTTGGCTTGAAGTGCCTTGTGACTTTGGCAATCTGGTTGTCAATATCGGCGATATGTTGCAGGAAGCATCAGGTGGTTATTTTCCGTCAACCACGCATCGCGTAGTGAACCCCGAAGGGGCTGATCACAACAGGTCGCGAGTTTCCATACCGTTGTTTTTGCACCCAAGGCCTGAAGTCGTGTTATCGCAAAGGCATACTGCAGGTAGTTATCTCAAAGAGCGACTCGAGGAACTGCGGCAGGTAGAGGAAGAATAGCTCTGTTGATTTGCTCCAACGTTTGCACCTAACAGGTCTGTTAAATATGAAGCATGCTGTCAAGTTGGTATTTCTTGCACTCTTGTTATTGGGATGTGGGTCTGCAGAAAAGCAGTCAGGCTTCAGTGGTACCAGTGAAGCCTTGCAGCACGATTTTGATCTGGTTCGTTTACAGGACCTCAAAACCCTTTCTGGTTACATTGAAGAATATAAAGAAGTGAAAGGCAGGTACCCGTTTCAGGGAAATACAGACTTACCTCACTATGTGCAGATAGCGACGCGTGAGCAGCAAAAATACCTAGCAGAAGGGCCGCCTCATGAGCACAAAACGAGTACGGCGCAACAGCTTGTCGCTGAATTACAATCTGTGCTTGGAGATATAGAAGTGCCATTCGATCTACAGCGAGTTCCAGTGAACAAGCCTAATTTTTATATTTACCTGATAGCAGGAGATGCCTACTTTTTGGCTGTACATCTGCATAACGACTATTCGTTTACCACCAATGTTTCCAGGTTCTATAACAAAGTCGAGGTGACCAACAACGAAGAAGCGATTCGTTCTGGTGTTTGGCTGCGATCGGAACTGTTGTCTCATCCGGAGTACAATGCTGCACTGCAAGCAGAGCCGTATAAGCCAGGATACACTACCCAGTTGCGTGAAAAACTAGGTGGAAACAATGCGTTTTAGTGTTGAGAGTGAATAAAACTTAAACGAGGGGACAAGTATGGTCAAATCAATGGTTATGGCGATGGACTTGAATCGCCTCATTGGAAAAGACGGTGGAATGCCATGGCACATATCGGCTGAGCTTAAATATTTCAAGCGCATTACCATGGGTAAGCCCGTGATTATGGGGCGCAAAACATATGACTCTATTGGTAAGCCGCTTCCGGGCAGGCCCAATATAGTAATTACACGTAGTGATAGTTGGTCTGCTGAAGGTGTTCAAATTGCGAATTCCCTGGCGCAAGCGTTTGAGCTGGCAGAAGCACATGAAGCAAAGGAGGTGATGGTAATAGGCGGGGCGTCAATCTGTGAAGAGGCTATGTCACATACCGATCGATTATATCTTACCGTAATAGATCACGAGTTTGATGGCGGTGATACCTGGTTACAGAGTTACCAGCCAGACGAATGGCAACAGGTCTCTGCTGAGTCTCATGATGAAACGGCTGATGGTGGTTACCGATATACTTACAAGGTACTTGAGCGAAAGGTGGCGTAAACCTTACCGGTTTTCGGTTGATTGACGCGAGTTGATTGAGGGCGGTAATGTTAAAAGCGACAGAGAGATTCTCTGACAGAGTAACGAACTACCTAAAATATCGGCCATCGTATCCAGCTGAGCTTATTGACACTCTGATAACGGAGTGCAAGCTAAGTCCTCAGTCTGGAGTTGCGGACATTGGCTCGGGCACAGGTAAACTCTCTGAGCTGTTGCTTGCAAGAAATCTTTGCGTATCGTGCGTTGAACCCAACAAAGAAATGCGAGAGGCATCGGAAGCGTTGCTTGATACATATGATGGTTTTAAGAGTATTGTCGGTCAGGCCGAGGCAACGGGGCTAGCGGATTCGTCGATAGATTTGATTACTGCGGCACAGGCGTATCATTGGTTTGATGTAGACAGTAGCCGAACAGAGTTTGGCCGAATATTAAAGCCTGATGGCCGGATTGCCCTGATTTGGAATCAGAGAGATATAGGTCATTCGTTTCAACGTGAATACGATGAAATGCTAAAAAGATACGCGCCTGAGTATTCCGGAGTGAATCATCGCAATGTAAAAGATTCCGATATTGAAGAGTTTTATCATCCATACCAGATGAAAAAATTTAGTTTTTTGTATGATCAGAAGTTTGATCTAGTATCGCTATTGGGGCGAATGCAATCGTCGTCTTATACCCCTAAAGACGGCACCCCTGAATCGGATTCTCTGGTAAGTGCTGCAGAGGAGTTGTTTTCAAGGCATGAGTGCAACGGGGCGGTCGAGTTTAGTTATCAAACGAATCTGTACCTATCAGTTGGTATTGGTACTACTTAGTCAGACGGCACAAAAAGAAGTAGAAGTATGCAGGTGATTCCTCCACATCTCGGAGCTGACTCCAGTAAATACACCAATTAAATACGCTACCTCGAAATTCGAATCATCCAGGGTTCAGTGCCATGTATTCCATCATTGGCGGAGAAGTAGACAGCGTCACCACTATAGTAGAAGTTTTGCGGGTCACTGTTGCCGGTGCCAGGGTTAATATCCGTCAGTTGCCGGGTGCCTTCTGGTGTGCCATCTGTAAACCATAACTCACGACCTGAATCATCTTTCAAGTTGACGAATATCAGTCCGTCAGGGGTGTTCAGGTATCTAAAAAAATAGCCTTCATTCGGAGAGAAGTTGTTAACTTTGACTGCATACCAATCAGCATCGGACAGCTTTTGCAACTGCTCGGTCTGTGGATCGTATGACCAGAGTTCCAGGCGTTTAGTGAAATTGGGGTCAGATGGCAGCGATCTTGTTCCCGCAACGTAGAAGCGACCGTCGTGCCCCGGTATTACTTTTATTTGCTCTAAGCCAGGTTCAGAGATTGAGAAGACATTCTCGACACGCTCTTCGCTATAGCTCCATATGGCGGAGAAATGCGGCTCAATTGAGTAATCAGTTGTTGTATAGAAAAGCTCGTTGTTGCGATTGTCTGCATTAGGGCTGTATTGCGTGCCAAGCGGGTCGACATTTGAAAATGCGGGTGCTGCGTCGGTTAGTATTTCAAATGATGTCACGTCCCCAAAGTTTCTGCTAAAACCCAGTGCGGACCTGTTTTGAATATCGTCATAACCCCGGCTGAGTAGTGTCTCCCCATCAACCAGCAGTGTTTCATAGTGATCGTAAGTGCTGGCGTCGGGTTTTATACTAAATTTCTTTTCCCATTCATCTGTGTCGAGATCGTATGTCCATATCTGTGTTCTATTCCGTCCCACTGTGATCTCAAACGTTGCCTGCCGTGTTGCCGACTTCACTATATGTCTGATGTCCGGGGGATAACTGCCGCTTGTTTCAAACAGCTTGCGTTTGTTGCCGGAAAGCGTGTCTGATACGGAAAGTCCATCGACAGTTACAAAGAATACCTTATCACCTGCAAAAATTGACTGTTCCACATCCCGTCCGGATGCCTTTTGACGGGTATTGGAATCACTGCCATCTGTTACCCAAACCTGATCTGGACCTAAGTTAAAACTTTCAAACTGCAAGGCAAACTGATGTTGTCCGGTGTTCGATTGTGGGGTGATCCAGATCTGCTCATACATCTGCATGATTGTGCCGTTGTACCCGGCGCAAGCGTCATTGGGGTACTCAGCAAAATCGCCCAGCGTCATTATTTCTTTGTTCATCGCAACCACACCTGTTTCAGGATGTGTGGCAACAAGATTGAATGCGATATTTTTGTCGTCATCACCGAGGTTTCTCCAATGTGATGAGCAGTTGGCGAAACGAGGATCGGTGTCGATAGTCCAGAAATATAGCTTGTCATCTATACGATTGAACTTGGCGGGGTAGCTGTCACCGTTAGGTGTAAGGTCAACAAGCAGTTTTGCGTTGCCAAAGTTCGCGCGCTGATTGTCCGCTATGGGTTGTGCAATCGGTTCTTCAATTGGCTGTTCAATCTGTTGTTCTGTCTGTTGTTCTGTCTGTTGTTGAGGGTCTGTATTCGCCTGCTCCTGTTGTGAATCCTCGTCGTCATTTTGTGGATTGGCGATGTTGGTTTCACTTGAACCTTCGTCGGCATTTTGATTTACATCTTGTGTAACCGTGCCATTATTCAAAGATGAATCCGCGACTACGGTTATCGGAGTATCGTTCGGCGAAGTACTGTCGTTGCCCGAGCCACAAGAAGACAACAGACCGACTGTTAACAGCCAGACAAACAAGGTGAAAGTATTTATGCTCATTTTTAGCCTCCAGTTCCTCAACCGGCAAACAAACTTCGCTCTAAGATCCAGCGAATTTTATGTGTAATGACACCATAGCACATTACTGTTACGCTCGGACACCTACAGTAATAATGCAACCGGCACTCTGTTCGAAAAATGAGCAATAAGCCCCTTTTATCCACTATCCGAGTTGGGTTCCAGACTGGCGCAGTGACGCGATGGTTGGTATGCCTGATGGCAGTGGGTGCTTTGTTGGCAATGTTATTGGTACTGCCTTTTAATCACTGGGATCAGCAAAAAGAATCTTGGCAGTCTGCGCGTTCAACCTCGCAGGATGCTGATTCGTTGTCGCCTCGGCAAGTGCTTGGTGGATTGGCAGCTTATTACAAACTGAATGATCGCGAAGACAGACCAACAACACTGCAATTGTCGCTGGACGAAGAAGATCTGCAAGCGCTGACCACGAGACGTAATGACGCGCTTGCAGAGGGCTGGATTACAAAAAAACACAAACAGCAACTACCTGCAGTATTACACGTTGATGGTAAACGAATGAATGCCAGCGTTCGCCTGCGTGGCAATCAACTCGATCACTTGTCTGGTGATAAGTGGTCGTTGAGAGTTTACTTAAAGCAAGGCGCTAGGTTTAACGGCGTACGCAGGTTTTCTCTGCAGGCACCTTACACTCGTAGCTTTCAATCAGAAGCAATTATCTCCGATGCGATGCGCAGTGTTGGTGTGTTAGCGCCGCGTATCGATTACGTTAACCTGGTGATTAACGGTGACCGTATCGGCATCATGCAAATGACCGAAGAGTTTGACACGCCGCTGCTTGAATCGCAGGGCCGACGTTTCGGGCCGATGTTACAACTGGACGATGCACATGCCTGGGAGGTGGTTCGAATTACAGAGCGGTATGCCCGAAAAAGCGTAAAGAACAACAGCCAAAAAAGCAGCGGCAAGCGTTTTGACAAGAGTGCGTGGTGGAATCTCTATTCCAGTTGGCGATCCGCTAACCCAAAAGCTTACGGTAAGTATGGTAAGCGCAAGAAGAGTGAAGATCTTAACGCTGCGCTTTCGCAGTGGATGGCATTTAGTAACTCACAGTTGAGACCATCGGAAATTTTCGATATCGATGCCTTCGTCGATTTTTATATCGTTTGCGAATACTTTGCTGCCCACAATCTCGCACAGTGGCTCAATGCCCGTCTGCACTACAACACAATAACCGCTCGCTTCGAACCAATTGCTTACGACGCTGATCTAGATTTCCAATCCATGCGTGAATCCCCGCTCACCTGTCTCAACCCACGAAACAATTTAACGCGCACGCTGATGCACGACCACGCCTTTGCCACTCAGTGGGTAAATCGAATAAAAGAACTCGATAAAAAGCTCGCATCTGATCAGTTTGCAAATTATATAGCCGAGCGAGATAGTTACTATCGACAGAAACTAGCAGCAGACTACCCTTGGTTGCTGGCGTTTGATTTCAGGATGGCTAAACGGCAGTGTCAGCGA
This sequence comes from uncultured Granulosicoccaceae bacterium, assembly GCA_938020525.1. GTDB lineage: Bacteria > Pseudomonadota > Gammaproteobacteria > Granulosicoccales > Granulosicoccaceae. The sequence goes on from CALIHW010000039.1 coordinate 6,437, forward strand.
TTGTGTGGACTGACTATTGGTGATTTTGCACTTCCAATAGCCGGTAAAAAGAAGTTACCGGAAGCGAATAGTATTCCTCTGAACGAATTGCCGCCCGTGGTTATCGCTTACTTTGCAGAGGATGAACACGGCGCTTATTTAACGCTGCGTAATCGTATCAATACCAATGTTGTTGTGAGCAAACTCAAGTATGACAATCGAATCAACGAACAACTGGCTCCTCTGATTGGTCAAAGTGAGGCAGGGTATCGTGCGAAACAGGTGCCGGTGACACTGACTTCAGTTCAGTCATCTGGTGACCCAACCAGTGCCCGCATAGATTTACCCGGTGTCACGTTAACAGGCAATGAAACTTTATCATTGCAGATCGATGTTACAGGGCTCGGTACGCAGAATACCGCATTGAAGCCAAAGCCATTGCCGCAACACACAGCGATACCGCAACCGTTGCCATTGGAGATACTGTTACAGCGCTATTCCTTTTTTACACTGGATGAATCAGGCAAAGTATTGCGGGTTGCAAGTGGGCAATGGAAAATCGAAGAGTTAGTGATCCTGCCTCGCGATATCGATCTGATAATCAACGCAGATACCCTGCTGTTATTTGCGTCCAACGCTGGCCTTGTTCTTAACGGAGATCTTACAGTTCAAGGTACCGCTTCTGCACCTGTACTTTTTGATGCAGTCGATGAGGCCTCAGGCTGGTATGGCATTTTTTCGCACGGTGCAGACAGCCAGTTGTCAATAAAGCACGCGACGTTCAACGCGACACGCGGTTTTGAAATTCCCGGCTGGCGGCAGAACGCAGGTATGTTGTTTCATCGAGCGAACGTAGTGTTAGAAAGTGTCAACATCACCAGCAGTTGTGCAGACGATGCTATCAACCTGATCAGATCAAAAGTGGAAATCCGACATCTTCATATCAGCAACAGTTGCTCCGATGCGATAGATATAGATGCCTCGTCAGGGACTATTTTTGGCTCGGAGTTTTATCAATCCGGTGGTGACCTACTGGATATTTCTGATTCTACCGTGTCGATAAGTAACAGCGTTTTTTCCGGTGCCGGTGACAAAGCGATTTCAGTAGGTGAAGCCAGTGATGTTGAAATTTCTGAAGTTAATATAAGTGAATCGACTATCGGAATGGCAGTGAAAGATTCTTCTCATGCAGCGATTAGCAAAGCAGATCTCACAGCACTCGATATAGGCTTGATGGCTTTTCAGAAGAAGGCTGAATATGGCCCGGCATTTATCAAAGGCAACGAAATTGAAGTAGAAGCCGTTCAGCGGTATGTGTTGGAGGAGAAATCAGGCATAGTTTTGGCAGGCGAGGAGCTGTCAGTAACACCGTTTGATCTGTCAGATTTTTATTAGTGTATTACGGTTATTGCTAACTTGATTTTTCACAACTGACACTGAAAACCTCTTTATCTTCCAGCCGAAGAGCGGTCAGCGCGTTACCCCATACGCAACCACTGTCGAGTGCATATACGTTTTTATGATTATGGTAGCCAAGGGCCGCCCAGTGACCAAAAATTATAGTGTGGTCTTGCAGTTTATGATCAGGGAGCTCAAACCACGGTAGCAGATGGTCAGGTTGATTACCCGGAGGCTCGCTACACCGATACTCTGGTGATGCATTTTTTTCGCAATATCTCATTCGGGTTAGCACGTTCAGCGCGTATCGTAATCGACTTGTTGTGTTTTTTGCATCGACCCAGGTGCCGTTTGTATCAGCATCCAGTGCTGCCAGAGATTGTTTGCTGTTAACATTGCTTATTGAAGTTTCGAGTTCCAACTTAATTTTTTTCAATGTATCAATGCACCAGTCAGGGTGAATGCCTGCGTGCACCATGATGGTATTGTCTTCTAGATGGATAACGGGGCGCGATTGAAGCCAGTCGATAAGCTCGTTCTTATCGTCAGCTTCGAGTGTGTCGATTAAAGTGTTGTCTTTACTCTTACGTTCACGCACACCGTAATGCAGCGCCAGAAGGTGAATGTCGTGATTACCGAGCACCGTGACAGCTCGGTTGCCCAGGCCTTTTACAAATCTTAGTGTTTTCAACGACTGCGGACCACGGTTAACCAGATCGCCAGCAAACCACAGGCGATCATTGCTCTCGTCATAGTTCACTTTTTCAAGCAGGCGACAGAGAGCGTTGAAACAACCCTGAATATCGCCAATGGCGTAAGTCGACAAAAGAGTTACCCTGTTTTAGTTTACAGCAGCCTCGACCGTCCCCTATGTTAGTGCAGTGCGTGCGGGCCTGAAAGAACAAAGTCCGGAATCGTTGCATCGAACTGCTGACCTTGCTCATCAACCATTTGATAGCTGCCACCCATGGTGCCAACTGGTGTTTCAAGCACGGTACCGCTGGTGTACTGGTAGCCTTGGCCTGGCTTTATTAACGGTTGTTCGCCAACCACACCATCGCCTTTGACCTCCTGCGTTTTACCGTTGCCGTGGGTAATTATCCAGTGCCTGGTGAGGAGTTTCGCAGCAATATCGCCTTGATTGGTGATGGTTATGGTGTATGCGAAGACGAATTTATCGTCCTCCGGGTCTGAGTCGTCGGCGAGGTATCGGGTCGCGACGTCTACCTTGATGGCCGCGCTTGTGAGATCAATGTCTGTACTGTTTTCAGGAGCGGTATCTTCAGTCACTGTATTTCCGGGGTAAAAATGTGTTGGTCTGTATTGTATCTTTTTTGAATGATGCCGTACTGAGGATTGCACCCATGCGGTAGAGCGGGCGCACTAAGGTTGTGATTTGTCGTAAAATTTAACTCCGGAATTTGCCGGTCTACAGGTGATAGTTATGCACAAGGGGAGTTGTTACTGTGGTGTGGTTCGTTTTGAAGTCAGCGGTGATCTTAATCCTGTGCAGATTTGTCATTGTGGTCAATGCCGAAAAGCACAGGGCGGGCCGTTTGCGTCAAATATTCCGGTAACAACTGATAATTTTACGATTACAGCTGGTGAGGATCAGTTAACGTCGCTTGAATCCAGCAGTCGCCCCGGTAAGTATCGGGTGTTTTGTCAGCAGTGTGGTTCACCGATCATAAGTCGGATGGATTCGCGGCCCGATGTGGTTCGCCTGAGGGCGGGAACACTGGACGAACCGATTAATCAGAAAATTGCGCACCATCAGTTTGTTGCGTTTAAAGCGGGTTGGTATCAAATCAACGATGATGCGCCTCAGTATGATGAGTATCCACCGGCGTAGTTGTTAGTTTCTTATTGAGTAAGCGCATCGGTAAGAGACGAAAAATCATTAAGGTTTAATGTTTCAGCTCTTGCAGAAGGGTCGATACCGGCTTTTTCAATCTGTTCGGTTGAGAGTAAGTTTTTGAGGTTGTTTCTGAGTGTTTTTCGCTTGTGGGCAAAGGCTGTTTTTACCAGTTGATTGAATTGTCCTTGTTTTTCCTTCTGTATCAACGGCTCGTCCCGCGGTGTTATTGTGATAAAGCCTGATTCTACTTTTGGTGCTGGTGAAAACGCAGATGGTGGTACCTGAAACAGAGCTTTGGTTTCACACTGGTTTTGTACAACCACTGATAGTTGCCCGTAATTTGAGTCTCCGGCGCTTGCGCATAGTCTCGCTACAACCTCCCACTGCAACATGAAGTGCATGTCAACGATATTTTCTATGTTCTCGAGTAACTGGAAGATCAGTGGTGTCGCGACGTTGTACGGTAAATTTCCAACCAGGCGCATTGGTTTGCCACTGGCCAATGATAGAAAATCTGTTTGCAACGCATCGCCTTGTTTCAGGGTGAAGTGTCTGTGATGCGAAAATCTTGTTTGTAGTATTGGAATTAAGTCTCGGTCAAGTTCAAGAGCAGTTAATGGCACATTGTGTTTTAACAAGGCCTCGGTTAGCGCGCCTCTGCCTGGGCCTATCTCGATAAGCTGGTGTTCGTCAGTGTGCGTCGCGAACAAACTGCTGATTTGATGAATGATCTGATCATCAACCAGGAAATTTTGTCCAAAGCGTTTGCGCGCCTGGTGTCTGCTCATGCTGATACAACTTTTATAAGCGCTTTCAATTGTTGCAGCTTTTTCTGTTCGCCAAACGGATTGCTAAATCGATGGCTGCGTTCAAACTGCCGTTTTCAGCTTTTCCGGTACCTGCCAGGTCAATTGCGGTGCCATGATCAACAGAGGTACGGATTATTGGCAGCCCGAATGTAATGTTTACCGAGTGTCCAAAGCCTGCGTACTTGAGAACCGGTAATCCCTGATCATGATACATCGCAAGCACCGCATCAGCGCCCTCAAGGTGTCTGTGAGTAAATAGTGTATCTGCTGGTAACGGGCCGGTCACATTAATGTTTTTTGATCGCGCGGTTTCTACTGCAGGTATTATGATGTCTATCTCTTCCATGCCAAGATGACCTGATTCACCAGCATGTGGGTTAAGTCCACAGACAAGAATATGTGGGTTGTTAATTTTATATTTCGACTGTAAATCATCGTGCAGTATTTGCAGACTATCAACCACCGCATCGTGTGTGATGGCGTTTGCGACATCTTTAAGTGGTAGATGCGTAGTAACCAATGCGACCTTTAATTTATCTGCAGCCAGCACCATAAGAGGAGTTGAACTGAGTCTTTCTGCAATAAATTCTGTGTGACCTGAAAATGGTATGCCTGCATCATTGATTACCCCTTTATGCACAGGTGGCGTGACCATGGCATCAAACAATCCATCTCTGCAGCCATCGGTCGCAAGCCTAATTGATTCAAGAACGTAGCTCGAATTCTCAGGGTTTAGTTTGCCACACTCAACAGGTGCATTAGCCTGTAGCGGCATAATGCTTAGTTGTTCTGCAGGTAAGTTTTGATCGAATTGTTTGAGAGAGAGCTCAAGGCCAAGTGCTGATGCACGTGACTGCAATACATCTGGATCAGTAATAAGAATCAGTTCTGCACCGGGTTTGTTTTGCAATGTAGCGCAAAGGTCCGGGCCTATACCTGCAGGCTCACCTGCGGTTATTGCAATCCGGACTTGACTCTGACTATGGCGCGCAACCATTACCACTCACTGAAAGGCTTTAGCAAATCCGCGTAATTCAACGTAGGCGTTGTCACGAAGACTGTTTAGCCAGTTTTCGTAGCGTTCTTCGCCTTTTTTCTGTCGTAATTCATCACGTACTTTTGCAGTTTCAGCGGCCTCGTTTTTCTCTGGCAACTGCTGTTCCAGAACCTCTACAATGTGCCAGCCAAACGCAGATTTAAACGGCTGACTCATGACATTCACGGGTGTAGAAAACGCAACCTGTTCGAATTCACCAACCATTTCACCAGCGCCGAACCAACCAAGGTCGCCACCACTGGCAGCAGTTGAAGCATCGTCTGAATATGACTGTGCTACTTCAACGAAGTCTGCACCGCCATCGAGCTGCTCTTGTACCTCTCTGATTAGCGCTTGTGCTTCAGTATTACTTCTACTGCCGCGAGTACTGATCAGGACATGTCGGGCTCTAACACGTTCAGGAGTAGCCTGGCTGACAGTAGCTCGAGAGACAAGTTTAAGCAGGTGATAACCTGCAACACTTCTTAGTGGCTCTGTGACATCACCTTGCTGCATACCGCTCATCTGATCCGCAAACAGTTCGGGCATGTCACCTAGACTTCTGGTGCCGAGATTCCCGCCTTCGATGTCTGTACCCGTGGTTCTTGCTCCTCTGACCAGGGATACAAATGTCTCACCGTCTCTGGCACGACTGGCTAGAGTCTGTGCAACGCGAAGTGCTTCAGCGTCCTGCTGTGTATCTGCCTGTTGTGGCAGTTTCACTAGTATGTGCTCAAGCGTATAACGATACTCTCCTTCACCTGCATTATTTGAACTGAGTAGTTCTTCTACTTCTGCATCTGAGACAAACAGGTTTGAGTCAATCTCACGACGAGTTAGCGTGTTGACTGTAAGGTTTTTACGCAGGTCCTCGCGGAACTGAAGGAAGTCCATACCCTCTGCGGTTATCTGCTGGCGTAGTTGGGTTGGCGTAATGTTGTTGTTGCGTGCCATATCTTCAATGGCTCGTTGTAATCCGCTTTCATCGATACGAATATTTCTGCGTTCTGCTTCCTGTAACTGGATAGAACGAATGATCAGTCTTTCTACAATGAGTTTGTCGAGCTCTTCACCGGTGGGCAAACCGGGTTGATTCTGCCTCAACATAGTGTCTCGCTCGCGCGCGAATTCACTACTGAGGACTATATCGTCATTGACGACTGCAATGATGCTGTCGAGTGGTAGCTCTTGCCCCATTGCTGTTATTGGAGACAGTAGCGTCCCCAGCGTGCAAAGTATGCTTAGTGTTAGTTGCTTTGGTAGTCGCATAGCGGTGCGCCTTGTGGAATAGTGAATGTTGAAAAGGAGCCAAAAAGCTGAATTAAATTCAATATAGCAGAGTCACTCGCTGGCCGGAGTGTAGCCGCCGACGGACTCACTTAGCACTTCAGTGACATTTTGTCCGACCGGTGCCAGACCTTTCAATACCAGTTGGAAAAAGTATGCAGTATTGTGATCCCGCCCGTCGTCGGTAATATAGCGTCTGGCCGCGGTCCGGAAAGCCCAGCAGCAGTCTTCGTACTCTAAACCGAGTACCGTTTCAATTGATCTGTTGTCGTCCAGCGAGTAGTTCCATCCGCTGGCAATCCGCCAGTTATTTTTTATCGGCCAGGCGAAAGAGGCGCTTACAAATTCACCATCGTCTCTGAGGTATCGATGGCCGATGTTGACTAATCGATCCGTGCCGTCACGATAGCTTATAGAGGCTGAAGAGCGTTCTGTTGTCGCGGTGGTCGGATTCCATTGGATAGCTGTTGAACCGCTCCAGTTTTGATCAAACTCGAGTTTAAGCTCACCGACTAAATCAGATGTTGAAGACGTCTCGGGTGTGTCGTCTGGCAGTGTCACGGTGCGATCATCAAAGTACAGGATCTGACCCAAACTCGCTTGAAACTTTTCACGCCCCTGGCTATTTATGCGACGTGAACTTAAAGCGAGAGTCAGTTGGTTCGCATCGTTTACACGGTCTGCGCCGGAAAAACGATTTTCTCGAAACAGCTGAGAGAAATTAAAATCAAGAGCTCCAGTATCAAAAACAGGTAGTTGATCTTGCTCAGTGCGTTTTGCATAGAGATAATACAGTCTTGGTTCGAGTGTCAGCAGGCTGCCATCGGCTTCATGTAGTCGATCAAAGTACATGCCGACTTCTGTTGAAAAGATCGGCACAGTACGGCTTAGAGAAGGTAGTTCACTGAGATCGTAGTGGGTGTGCCTTATGCTACCTGCAACTGTGGAGTACCATGCCGTGCGATGCTTGTTCCATTCAAGTCTTGGTTTGATATCAAGACGAGCGCCATTGACTGAATTATCACGATCAAAATAAACCAGTTCTGTATTTAGTGTGGCATCGAGTTCTTTGTCTGGCAGTGATTTTCTATAGTTGAAAGTAAACTGCGGTAATTGCTGATATGGGCGTTGATCCGGTTCTATGGTTTCATCGATTGTTTGATAGCTAAGCAGTCTTGCACGAAAATCAAAGTTTTCAGCGGTGTAGGTCAAGTCACCCCGGCGCTCAAGGTGAGTAATGCCAGCTATATTTAGAGTGTCACCGAGATCTTCAAAATAATCTTTGTCACTGACATTGTTCAAATCTATTGAGGTTGTCCATCCGTTCGACAAGCCGCCAGCATGGCGCAATCGGGTGTAGTGACGGTTAACACCCGGGGAGAATCTATTATCGTTGCCCATAAATTCATGATTAAGAGTCCATGCGCCGATCCGATTAAGGTGGCGCAATTCGCTTTGTAGTTGCACGCCGCGGTCAGACATTGTACGCATAGTAAAAGTGGCGTCAGTGTCCGGTCTGATATTCCAGTAAAAGGGCTGGCGGTATTCAAGGCCGGTTTTATCGTTTTGATCGAATCGTGGTGTCAGAAAACCGGTTTTGCGTTGATTGTTTATCGGGAAGCTGAACCACGGTGCATAGAAAATAGGTACGTCTTTAAAGCGCAGTGTAATGTCCTGTGCAGTACCAATGCCTTTGTCAGGGTTAAGTCTGATGTTGTCAGCGCTGATCAGCCAGCCGTTGTCTCCTTCGGGGCAACTGGTATAGGTAGCATCTTTTAATCTTAAGTTACCTTGTTGGTTGCGATTAATTCTTTGTGCCCGGCCACGGGAAACGATTCCGTCGTTGTCTAGCTCATAGCCAGATTCACCGAGTTCAAACGTATCGTTTTTTACATCGAGTTTCGCATCAGAGCTGCTTACCTGTAGCCCTGCAGACTCGTATTTCATCTCACCATCGATGGTAGCTACGTTGGTGCGTGTATCGAAGCGCGCGTTTTCTGCGCTGATGGCACCTTGCTGATGGCGGATACTAATGGTGCCATTCAGAACAATCTGCTCCGGGTCATTCGGGTCACTGTTAGCGCTGTCGGCTGAGAGTATGACAGCGTCCTTCAGCTGATCATCCCAGGTGGTGTCGAATCCCGCTTCATTTTCATTTGTTTGACTCAGAGTTGGCGCTGCAAGCGTATCACCCGGATTCGTGGACGGCAGACCGGTTGTGCAATGGGCGTTTGGAATGTTGGTGGCTGGTTGTCCTTGAGCGTTTGCGACACTGCTACAAGCGAAAGCCATGGCGGCTATGCAGGCAGTATTACAGGCCATGCTCCAACTTGTGCGAGCACTCAGCATGTTGCGGCGACTCACACCGGGAATCATCCTGATGACAAATGGAAGGTAGAGGTATTTCAAGTCGAACGCTTGCGATCATTTTAGACAGTCGCAAGAATAACGGTGTTTTAGCGCTGCGCGAAGGCTTGCAACGTGTCAATCTATCCGGATTTGATGATTTGAGTGTCGAGCTGAGGGCTGAGGTTGTGACGGGCGAAGAGATAAAGATGGAAGACGGCTGGAAATCCCGGCTGCAGATACAGTTTGAGCAACCCTACATGAAAGAGTTGCTCAAAACGCTGGTTACCCGCGCAAAGGCTGGTGCGACAATTTATCCGCCCCCTGATCGATGGTTTACTGCGTTTAATTTAACTGCCTTTGATCAGGTAAAAGTCGTGATACTCGGGCAGGATCCCTATCACGGCGCTAATCAGGCGCATGGGCTTTGCTTCTCAGTGCTGCCTGGTGTGCCGATTCCGCCGTCGTTGCGTAACGTCTACAAGGAGTTAAAAGAAGATCTCGGTATCGAGCCGGTCAAACACGGCTATCTGGAATCGTGGGCAAAGCAGGGGGTTTTTCTGCTTAATAGCGTACTGACGGTTGAGCACAGTGCTGCGGCGTCGCATCAGGGGCTGGGCTGGGAGACCTTCACCGATGCTGTTATTGAAACGATCAATACCGATACTGATAAAACCGTCTTTATGCTTTGGGGCGGCTATGCAAAGCGTAAGGGGCAAATGATTGATAAAAATCGTCATTTGGTGTTGGAAAGCGCTCATCCGTCGCCTCTATCAGTGCGTGGCTTTAAGGATTGCAAACACTTTTCAAAAGCTAATGACTGGCTGCAGAAGCACGGAAAAACACCGATCGACTGGCAATTACCGGAATCGGTGAAATTGCTCGATACAGCAACACCTGCCTGACGCGGTGACTGTCTGTTGCCGCCACTGGAGCCCGTTTAGTTAACAGAAACGTAAGGTGCGATATCTCGACTATATTACCGTCATGGGACGAAAAAACGTCTTTTGCTTGTGTCGCTGACGGTGCATAAGGCAAAATTAGCTGTTTGGGTCGCGGGGAGTACGAACCGCGCAAAAGTCTACCAGCAACAATACCTTCCATAATTTAACAGAGGATCTAGCGAATGGAGTTAATTCCGGTACTGCTCGGCGTGCTTGGGCTCGTCATGGCGGTGTACATATACATGCAGGTACTCAAATACCCGCAAGGTGACGGCAAGGCGGCAGAGATTGCCCGCGAGATTCAAAAAGGCGCAATGGCCTTTCTGGTCCGTGAATATTCCATTTTGCTTTTGTTTGTTGCTGTGGTAGCAGCAGCCCTCTTCTACGCATTCGAGACCAACCATACTGCTATAGCTTTTCTCGTTGGTGCATTCTTCTCGGCAGTAGCTGGTTGGTTCGGCATGTATACAGCCACACGAGCCAATGTTCGCACCACGGTCGCAGCAGCCGAGCAGGGCCCGGCAGAAGCGCTGACGGTAGCGTTTTTTGGTGGATCGATCATGGGACTGACGGTTGCATCTGCCGGTTTGCTTGGTCTGGGTTTGCTTTATTACTTCTGGGGGCATGAGCATGCGGAAGCGATTCATGGCTTTGGTATGGGGGCTTCTTCAGTAGCGCTCTTTTCACGTGTTGGTGGTGGTATTTTCACCAAAAGCGCCGACGTCGGTGCTGACCTGGTTGGTAAAATCGAAGCCGGTATTCCGGAAGATGATCCTCGAAATCCGGGAGTTATCGCTGATAACGTCGGTGATAATGTTGGTGACATTGCTGGTATGGGGTCAGATATTTTTGAATCCTATTGCGGCAGCATGATCGCATCGATCGCGATTGCGTCTACGATGACAGCGGTAGAGTTAAGCAGACTTGGCGATGGTGTAACAAACGGCACACTGAGCTTTCTGCCGTTATCTCTCGCGTCGGTAGGTTTGTTGTGTTCAATCGCTGGTATCTTCCTCGTTAAGCGTATGTCAGACAAGTCGCCTGAGAAAGCACTGCGTTATGGCACCATAGGCTCTACCGTTATCTTTATTGTAGCGGCATTTTTCGTCACCCTGATGAGCGGTATCTCACTGTCTGTTTGGGGTTGTGTAGTCGCCGGTGCTGTTGGTGGTATTGTGATCGGGCTTGTTACAGAGTTCTACACAGGTGGTGCGCCGGTAAGACGTCTTGCTGCTGATGGCGAAACCGGACCTGCCACGATTATGATCTCTGGTCTGGCACTCGGTATGGAGTCGGTTGTTGTTCCGGTGCTCACGCTCTGCGCAATTATCTTCGCTGCAAGTTCACTTGTTGGTTTGTACGGCGTAGGTATCGCGGCGGTAGGTATGCTTGCGACTGTGGGTATCACGATGGCTATCGATGCTTATGGTCCGGTTGCAGATAACGCAGGTGGTATTGCGGAAATGGCAGGCCTTGGTGAAGAGACCCGCAAGATTACAGATGGTCTGGATGAAGTTGGTAACACGACTGCTGCCATCGGTAAGGGCTTTGCGATTGGTGCAGCTGGTCTGGCAGCACTGGCAATTATCGCCGCTTTTATTCAAACCATTAAGCTCAAGAACCCGGACTTTAACCTTGATATAGGTAATCCGGTTGTTCTGGTGGGGATGTTTATCGGCGGTATTTTTCCGTTCCTGGTCAGTGCGATCACCATGCGTGCAGTAGGTGCGGCGGCTTTTGACATGATCAAAGAAATCCGTCGCCAATTCCGTGAGATTCCAGGTCTTCTGGAAGGTACCGGCAAGCCTGACAACGCGCGTTGCGTGAAGATTGCGACGACTGCTGCACTCAAGCGAATGATTCTGCCTGGTGTTTTGGCAGTTGGTGCGCCTCCGGTGATTGGCTTTGGACTGGGTGCAGAAGCGCTTGGCGGGTTCCTTGGTGGTGCGCTGGTTGGTTGTGTGATGCTGGCACTGATGATGGCGAATGCCGGTGGTGCGTGGGATAACGCTAAAAAGTATGTTGAGAAAGGTAACCTGGGTGGTAAGGGTACCGAGACTCACGCAGCAACGGTCGTTGGCGATACTGTCGGCGATCCGTTCAAAGACACTTCTGGTCCTGCGATGAATATTCTTATCAACGTCATGGCGATTGTGTCACTGGTTATCGCACCACTGCTTGCATAAGCAGAGGTATTCGGTAATGAGAGCCCGGCTATATGCCGGGCTTTTTTTATGTCTGTTGTTTTAGATTGGGCTGGCAATGAATTGTTTGCTGGTTTGCTGGTTTGCTGATTTTGATTGGAACGAGTTAGCGACACCCTCCCGCTGGGAGGGTCGGACGCGCTAGCGGCCGGGGAGGGTATGATTGCTAGGCAAGACTTTAGTGAAGTCTGCACTGTTGATCCCTCTTGCAAAGCAAACAACGCATTGTATTCCCGGAGGAGGGTGTCGTAAAAGCATTTTTTGAAATCCTGTTCGACTATATTTTAATACACGTACCCAAAGCCAAGTCACTCTCCCTATGGGGGCTCTTCTGCAATATTAGTGGCCAAAACGGCAACAATTAGTTAGCGTTTGGCTATGAAAAATCTCCCCAAACACTACGCTGAGCTCATCGGATTGGACAAGAACTGGAAAGTCTCAGATGT
>CALIHW010000040.1 GCA_938020525.1 uncultured Granulosicoccaceae bacterium
AGTTGCTTCTTCGTTCCCGAAGCCCGCATCGATGTCTGCAATGATCGGCACCACGTGAGTTTCAAAGTTATCAATCTTGTCAGTAACTGACTTTACTTTTATCTCGTTGCCCTCTGCCCTGGCATCATCAAGCTCGGTGAACAAATGACGAAGTTCGCGTGAGTCTGCTTGCTTAAGAAAAGTATAAAGTTCTTCAATTAAAGCCGGTACTGAAGTCTTCTCATGCATTGACTGATCGGGAAGCGGGCCGAATTCAGATCGTAGTGCTGCAACCATCCAGCCTGAAAGATACAAGTAGCGGCCGCGAGTCTCCTGAAAGTGCTTCTTAATTGAAATCATTTTTTGTTGCGCAATGAACCCATGCCACACGCCAAGTGACTGTGTGTATTTGGAAGAGTCTGCGTCATAGGCGGTCATATCTTCGCGCATGATCTTCGCGGTGTATTTAGCGATGTCCAAGCCGGTATGGAAGCGGTTTTGTAACCGCATTCTTGCCACATATTCGGCGTCTATAGCTTTCCAGGAATCTCCGGCAGCTGCAATTACGTTCGCGCTGTTATTGATCTCGTCAGAATATGAATTCACAAATGACCTCTTTATAAGTTAAGTATCCGGCTTAGCGCCGGAATGTAGAAAATGCGGGTGCGGAATGTATCAAAACTCAGAGAGCTACGGCTCGCGCCACGTCATAGCCGTGGCTTTGCATCGCGTCGATAGTCGCAGTTGTTGGACCAGGGACACACTCAGTTTCCGACGTAGTTCCGTTTATCTGCCGTGCAGGTTTGGCGCGTGTATCGGCAGAAATTGAGATAACTTTGACAATTGATTCTTGTGGATCAACACGCATGTTTGTGTTGACCATATGCAGCAGTTGCTCTAGTTCTGCGATAAATGCGTCATTTATATCGGCCTCAGATTCATCAATATAGAGTGTGATCGGGGCTGAATTAGTGCCGTGAGCGGCTTCGATCAGTGATGCTACCGTTGCATCAACGACTACTTCTGGTATTGCGGTGCCTTGTTGATCAAATACAAGTGGGCACTGGTTTTTGGTACCAGATGTAGTGATTGCGCGATTTTTATTACTAACGGAATTCTGGTCACCAGCTCGATCTGAAAATGTTCTGTCACTGTGACACCTGACAATATCAACCCATTTGGAGTAGGCGCTGCATTTCTCCGTTGCGCAGTTTGCATCAAAATCAAAGAGAGTCTGGCTAGTAGTTTCCAACTGAATATCTTCAATAGAAGCCAGATCACTTGAGCCATTGGTACTATTTCGGTCGAACACTATTTCTGTGTGAGAGCCGTTATGGTTTAGCAGAATGCTATCTGGTGAGTCGGCAGGTCCGTTTTTACCGACAAATTGTTTTGGATCACGAAGACCTGTAGTGCTTCCATCCGCAAGAATGACTAAAAGATTCTGAAAGTAGGTCATGTAGCTGACAGCATCTCGATGAGAGCCCTCTGAAAGCGGGAAAGTCTTGTCTAGAAAATCTTTTGCACACCGTACAACTCGATCGCGGCGAGCTGCATTGATGCTGCTGCCGGGCTTTAATCCCGCGGTATGCGGTATAACGTTGTCATTGTAGAGGGCGTCGTACAAGCTTCCCCACGCTGTGTTGACTGGTTTCGAGCAGGCTCGTACCGGTATGGTTGTGTCTGCTCTTGCTATTGCGGCTGATTCACATCTGTTGCTTGTGCCTGCCTTATTGGTTGTTGTCATTAGTGTTGCAAATGATTGCCAGAAAGAATCGACATCCAAAGAGGTTGCAGGAATGACCTTTTTCTCCAGGAAGCTGTGAAGCTCTGCTGCCACAGTTAAACCGTCTTGTTGCAGATATTCTGATTTAGTAGTTGTCATAGTGCTCTCCAGTTTCGGTAGTGGGCGTTGGACCTAAAAGTCGTTGAAGCCCAATTCGATGGAAAACAGTATAGAAATATCGTGCTATAATTTCACAATAGAAATTACACACTGTGAAATTTACAAATGGAATCTCCAAAACGTTTGCTACGCAACGCACATTTTCTTGGTGTAAAGATAAGAAAGCTTAGAAAAAACAATAAATTAACTATGGAGGATTTATCAGCACGGTGTATCAAAATTGACCCGGAAGCTGCACCCTCTGTTTCTTACATTTCGATGATTGAGCGAGGAAAGCGCACTCCGGGCAGAGCAATGCTGAGTGTCATTGCCTCTGTTTTTCAAAAAGACCCAGAGTGGTTTCTGGACGATATGCCAGTTGATGACGGGCTGGTGCCTGATAAGGGCAACCGTGGTGGCATTACAGGCATGGCGCTTGAACCGGGGTTTCTGTTCTCTAATGAGATTTTGCAGATTGCCATTCCGGAGATGCTTTCGCAGACTGGCACCACAGGCCGTCAGTTTGCACATCTTTTGATTCGTGCCCATCAAGAAGCACATCAGAATCAATTCCCCGATTTGGAACGCGCAGCTGAAAACGTAGGACAGAAGCAGATGCCGCTTTCCCTACAAGCGCTTGAGGAGATTACCCAGTCACTCGGGCTTAAAATTAAGTGGTTTGACGATTTGCCTGACGATAAGGTTGAAGAGCTGGGGGTGAGTTATGGTGGTCAGGTGAGATCTTTCTTTGAAGCACCGGACAAGATCTATTTAAACACCGAACTTGAAGCGCAACCGGTCAGAAAAAAATACGACCTTGCTGTGTATATCGGCCATAAAATCCTGCATGACGGGGATGCCGTAAAGAGTGTGATGTTAACTGGCAAACACTATGTAAGCGGTATTCGGGAAGCCACAACCAATATCAATTTAAAGAGCGCGGTTGATGCTAAAGATATCATGCTCGCATGGCGTGATTTTGAGTGTAGTTTTTTTGCAGCAGCGCTGTTATGCCCCAAAGTGCCTTTTCGTCGCTTACTTGAACGCAACGGCTATGAAGTTAACAGCGGAGTGCTGGTTGATGTGTCGCACTCGATTGCGATGCGCCGTATGACTTCCGTATCCCCTTATCCTCATTGGCATTATTTTGATGCATACCCTCCTGGTAGATTGAATGCGGTTTACCGTGGCAACGGTATTCCGCTGCCGTGGGGAAACATGCGCATGGTGCAGGACCCGTGTCAGCACTGGGCTGTTTTTAGAAACCTGAATCAAAAGCCGGGTGGATCGTCTGCACAGATATCGCTGCTTGATGTAGGTGGAGAATCACGAATCTATGCCTGCGAGTCTGTAGCAGTGAAAGATCTGGCTGGTACAAACCAAGTGCTCTGTGCGGGCGTTGATTTGAATCCGGCAATAGCAGCACAAGGACAGGATCCGCTTTCGCTGGCAGCAGAGCTGAAAGATGCCTGTGGTGGCAGCGGTGGTTCCGCGTCGATACCAGAGTCAATCAAGAAGGAGTTGCTTCGCACCGCACGAATTCTGAATATAACGTGGGTTGAACGTGGGATCGACAACGATGCTCGTGTAATTTGTCCGCGGAGTAGCTCCTGCCCGAGACAACCCGCATGCAATACCTAGCCGGGTTCATTGGCTGAGTATCTTCTACGGCGCTGAATTACTGCCAGGTACTATGCGGAACTGAACAAGATAGCTAGCTCAGGCTAGCTCAGGCAGCTTTAAAGTGGTCTTCCTCATCGCTGCCAAACGGTGGAGCACAAACATAACGATTACGGCCTTCGTTTTTAGCTGCATATAAAGCTTTATCTGCTGCAGTAATAAGCGATTTAGGATCAATGGCGATGGTTCCAGGATTGGCGCCTGCAACACCCAAACTGACGGTAAGTTTTATTTGCTCTTCATTCGTTACATAAAATGATTCGCTTTCAATAGCGGCACGTGTTCGTTCAGCGAAGATTAACGCGTTAACTGGCTCAGTTTGAGGCAGTACAACACCGAACTCCTCACCACCGTATCGTGCAACTATGTCTGACGTTCTGGCGCTGTTGCTAATAACTTCGGCGACTTTTTTTAATGCGTCATCACCTGCTTCATGACCATAGGTGTCATTGATCTCTTTGAAATTGTCAATGTCCAGCATCACCATAGATAGTGCGAGATTGTATCTGTTGCGACGCGACAACTCCCGTTTTACAACCTGATCAAAATATCGTCTGTTATAGAGTAAAGTCAATGAGTCAGTAGAGGCCATTTTCTTTAATCTATGGTTGACTTCTACAAGGGAGCGATTCGCTTCAGAGAGTTTTGCATGGCTTCCAGCCAGCTCCTTTATAAGCTTCGCGTTTTCCTTGACCAGTCGGGCGTTGGAACAAGCGCGATCAATTGTGGCCAGCAGTTCTGTGTGGTTGTCCAGCGGCTTCTGCATATAGTCGTAGGCGCCAGATTGCAGTGCTTGAAGAACGGTGTCGTAACTGTCGTAACCCGTCATGACAATAATATTGAGGTCTTTGTCCAGCAGTTTTAGGTGACGCATCAACTCAAAACCATCCATGCCACCCATCCGCACATCAGTAAGTACAACGTCTACAGGGTTAAGCGAGTAGACGTCCAGAGCTTCCTCTGCACTGAGTGCTGCAAGGGTGTTGTAGCCCGCTCTTGTAAGAACGTCCCTGACGATAGTAACGATAGCTTCTTCGTCGTCTACTACAAGGATGTGACCTTTGTCTGACAATATTGGCATGAATGGGGCACTGCGTTGTTCATGTGATTACTAAGAGCTATCGACCCTCTTCAAGATTGTCTGCACTGTTAAGACCTGATTTCATCCTGCTAACCGAACGAATTGTGACGTAATTCTCCGTAAGCTTGCGGTGGTGCAGGTTTAGCTACCCCGCGAGTGGTAATTGTGCGACAACGCGACCGTCTTCAGTGGATGGATAATTCAGTGACCGACGGAATCCTTTGGTACATACCAGCCACTGGAACAACGTTTAAAAATTTCATCTACCATGGGATGTCTTATAGGATCTTCGTTGTCATCCGGTATCAGGTTCTGTTCTGAGACGTAGGCGACGTATTCAGTGTCTTCGTTTTCCGCATAGAGATGATAGAAGGGCTGGTCTTTGTGTGGTCTTACATCTTGTGGAATGGATTCGTACCATTCATCTGTGTTGGCAAATACCGGGTCTACGTCAAAAATCACGCCTCTGAAAGGATATACGCGGTGTTTTACTGGTTGTCCGATGGAAAATTTCGCAGATCGTATCATCGCTGCAGCCCTTATTTGTCCAATTATGGATCAGTCCATATATGATGGTGAATAGTCTAGCAAAGCGGAGCGGTGGGATGGCGACGAAAATTATACTTGACTGCGACCCGGGTCATGACGATGCGGTTGCAATTCTTCTAGCTCTCGGGGCTCCTGCACATATCGAAGTACTTGGCCTGACAGTAGTCGGTGGTAACGTATCACTTCAAGGTACAGTCACGAATGCGTTGCGGGTTTTGATGCTGGCTAATCGCGAAGAGGTAGCGGTCTACGCTGGTTGCCCCAGGCCGCTTGTGCGCGAAATGGTGACAGCAGAGCATGTTCACGGGGAGTCGGGCCTTGATACTGCCAGCGGAGAACTGCTCGCTGTACCCAAAACCACTGCCCGAGAGAAACATGCGGTTAACTACATCATTGATACCATCCGACAGAGTGAGTCGAAGTCTGTGACACTGGTCGCGACCGGTCCGCTCACTAATGTTGCCGCAGCATTTGCAATGGCGCCCGACATTGTAGATGAGCTTAAACAACTGGTGATTATGGGTGGTGCTTTTCACGAGCCCGGTAATATCACGCCTGCGGCGGAATTTAATATCTACGTTGATCCGCATGCAGCCAGATCAGTGTTTGAGTCTGGCGCCGCGATAACCGTGTTCGGCTTCGACATTACGCACCAAATGCGTATAACGCCTGCAAGACTTAAATCGATTCAAAACAACGCTGGTCGAACGGGTAAAGTGGTGGCCGATTTTCTGGATTTTTTTAATCAGTATGATATGTCTAAGTACGGATGGGACGGCGCACCACTGCATGATCCGTGTACTGTCGCCTGGCTGATTGATCCGACACTATTCGAAGGTAGTCAGATGGCGGTAACGGTTGATACTACTGATGGCCCAAACTTCGGCCGTACTGTTGCTGACTGGTATGCTGTCACTGAGCAGAAGCCAAACGCATTGGTTATTAGTCATGGTGACAGTGACCGGTTCTTTGAACTTATCATTAAGCGATTGGCTACTTTATAGATCTATTGTTTTTGAGATTGTTGTCTAATCCGCCTGTGCTTAATCCCACTCCGGCGCCCAGGGCACTATTGATTTATTCACAATACGATAATTATGAGATGTCAATTCACTGATGCTGTTCATCTCTGCTGTATTCAATGAAAAGTCATCGATGTTGTAGTTCGCGCGAATATTGCTCGGGTTTGTTGACATAGTATTAACAGAAACTTCTTGCTGCATAATCCATCGCAAAACTATTTGGCCGGCACTTTTATTGTGTGTCGTGCCGAGTTGATTGAAAATGTCGTGTTTAAAGACTTCTCCTCTCGCGACAGAACAATATGACGCCAGCGGAATACCAGTCTCCTGTGATGCTGCAAGCAGAATGTCCTGATTAAGCAGAGGATGAAACTCAACCTGGTTAGTAACCAGCGGATAGTTGGTGATTTGTAGTGCCTGTCGCATCATGTCGGCGGTATAGTTGGATATACCAATGTTTTTCGTTAGGCCTTCATCTATGGCTTTATTCAGGAGCTTTAAAGAGGGTCCAATATTTCCGTCTCCCGGTGGCCAATGCAGTAGCAACACGTCTATGGTGTCCAGCATGAGTTCTTTCAGACTTTGTTCTACTGATGGCATGAATAAACTATCGTCAAAGTTTGCCGGCATTACTTTAGTGGTAATAAGAAATTCATTTCGTGGTATGCCTGATTCTTTTATGCACTGGCCGGTTTCTGCCTCATTCTGATACATTTGAGCTGTATCAATGGCACGGTAACCTGTGTCTATGGCACACTTGAGTGCATCGACAAGCACTTTATCTTTCAGAGGCCAAGTGCCAAAGGCACGCTGAAAATTGTTCTGAAAGTAAACAGGCATTGAATAATCCTCACGTGCATCTGAATTAGAGTAGTGAGGAAACTATATCTTTGTCGCAGTAATGCTTCAATGCTACTTTTTTACTTCGCTTCCAAAAATATGGCCGGGTAAACTAAAAGTCTTAATGCAACAGGTTTAATTCATGAAGAAGATCGGGCTGCTTGGTGGAATGAGTTGGGAGAGTACTGCTGTGTATTATCAGCAGTTAAATCGGATATGCCGCGAGCGACTCGGTGGCTTACACTCCGCAGACCTTTTGCTCTGGTCATTTAATTTTTCAATAATTGAGCAGTATCAGTCACAGGGTGACTGGGACGGCGTCACCAAGCTATTGGTAGATGCAGCACGAGCTTTGGAGCAGGGCGGTGCGCAGTGTTTGTTGATTTGTACTAATACCATGCACCGGATGGCGCCTGAAGTGCAATCAGCTATTGATATTCCGTTATTGCATATAGCCGATGCTAGTGCAGCGGCTATTAAGAAGGCGGGAGTGGTTTCACCATTGTTGCTGGCAACCCGTTATACAATGGAGCAGGACTTTTACAAGGGGTATCTGCAGCAGCGGCATGAAGTGAGTGTCTGCATTCCAGATAAAAATGGCAGAGATTTAGTGCATGACATAATCTACGACGAATTATGTCGTGGCATTGTATTGCCGGAGTCTAAGCGCAGATATCTCGACGTTATAGAGCAATCAAAAGCTGATGGAGTTATTTTCGGTTGTACGGAGGTGGGTTTGCTGCTGTCGGCGGACGATGTCGACCTTCCGGTTTTTGATACAACGTTTCTACATGCGGAAGCTGCTATCGATTTTGCGCTGTAGACTGGTGGTAGGTTGGTTGCAGCCCGATTGCAGCCCGATTGCAACCCAATTGCAACTGGGGCGAATATGACTAAAAGACAGATGCAGCTACGGCATCTGTCTTAAGAAGCCCGTAACGGATTAGGCACCACCACCGTTAAGGATATCTCGCACCCATGATGCATCGCCCGGGAGGATATCCTGCACCATCGGCAGTGACAGCACCCAGCTCAATAGCATGGCTAGAAAAGCGATCATTGAAGCTGCAACGATGGCTGCAAGAAAGATCTTGAATATTAGCCAGACCAGCTGGAAAAATGGAATGTCCATATCAATGATATTGACAAAACCAACGTGGTCCTCACCCTCGTCATAGTGGGAGTCATAGTTGGGTTCGATATATCGGTCGTCATAGTAGCGATCTTCGCGCACTCGGTCTGGATTGCGTGCATCGTCGGAATTTCTCATCTCGCCCCCTGGCAGCTTGAACTTAGTCTGCTCTAACAGAAATTAGTGGATAGTTGGTGGTGAGGATTCTATCACGACATTCATTGAAAATGGTTACCTGAAATGCAGCAGAATCTGACTTGCGCATCTCGTGCTGAATTTGTTAGACCGTCGTTTTGGTCGGACTTTCCGGATTCGTTTTAGCCAGCACCAATGGCAGGTCAAACAGATAAAACTTCGTGATTAAATACACAGCCAGCGATTTTTCTCTCAAAGGATTCTCCATGGTGTCAGTCGAGCGGCTCTGGTGTAACATTAACAAGTAGGGGCTGGTTTTTGTCTTCGCAGAATCGCTGTCGGCTAGGCACTTAAATTAAAGTTTAGTTTTGTCCAGTTGGGGACTGCATCAATTAAGCCAGCGACGCGAGAAGTGCGATCCCCAATACTTCCTTCAAATAGCAGGTTGCATAACGGGCGGTTGCATAGTGTTCGGTCTACAGGGTAATGGGGATATAGACAATAACACCCAAAAACAGGGATCAGCTGCTGCTTATGGTCGATTGATTGTGCGACGCGCCAAATTGGTGCTGTTTCTGGCCTTTGTCATTGCAATGCTTGCGTCAGCGGGCATGGCAAGGCTCACGAGTAATCCCGACAATCGTGTTTTTTTTGGCAAGGATAACCCAGAGCTGCAGGCACTCGAGGCGCTGGAGAACACCTATTCAAAAACAGATAATGTGTTCATTGCCATGGCGCCTGCAACTGGCACAGTAGCGGAGCCCGGTTTTCTTAATGCTGTGCGAGAAGTGACGGAAGCCGCCTGGAAGATTCCTTATTCAAGTCGGGTTGATTCTTTGTCAAACTATCAACACACACAGGCAGATGGTGACGACCTGTTGGTCACGGACTTACTTCCGCAAGACACCGACATCAGCCAACGTCAGGCAGACGAGGCGATTGCAACAGCACTCACGAAAGAATTTCTGGTCAATCGATTGATATCGGCCGATGCAACTGTCACCGGATTGAATATCACAATTTTGAAACCGGAAGATAACCGGGATGCAGTATATGAAGTGGTTGACCACACGAATGAATTGATCGAAAACTTTGAAGCACTGTATCCGGAAATTAATTTCTATCTGACTGGCGGTGCACCTTTCGATGTTGCGTTTTCAGTTTTACCCAACAGTGAAGGTGCGGTACTGATACCCATTATGTTTCTGTTGATACTGTTGGTTGTTGGTGTAGCGCTTAAGACTGTCTGGGCCACTCTCGGCGTCATGCTGTTAATTGTATTTTCAGTGACGGTTGCTTTAGGCTTAGCGGGTTGGGCAGGTACAGTGTTGAACGCCGGTACCACCGGTGCTCCCATCATCATTCCAACGCTATCGGTAGCTCATTGCGTGCATTTACTTGTCACGGTCAGGCAGCGTATGGCACTGGGTTGGGAACAAAAAAACGCTATTGTTGAGTCACTGCGAGTAAACATTGCTCCAATATTTATCACCAGTGCGACCACGGCGATCGGTTTTCTAACGCTTAACTTTTCTGATGCACCACCGTTCAGACTGCTGGGTAATATCGTTGCTACTGGTGTGCTTGCGGGCTTTTTGCTGTCTGTCACCATGCTGCCGGCACTATTATCGGTCGTGAGGATCAAGCCCGCAGGCAGTACTTCTATTCTTCGCAAGATGTTATCTGCTATCGGCAGATTTGTAGTGGCAAACAACCGGATATTATTGTGGCTAATGGGCGCAATGGTGCTGGTATTATCGCTGGGCAGTTTTAAGATTAAACTAGATGATAATTTTCTGACTTACTTCAGTGATAAGTTTGAGATCAGGCGTGATACCGATTTTATTGAAGCCAGACTCACCGGACTCAATGCAATCGAGTGGTCATTGCCTGCAGCGTCAGATGGTGGAATCAATGATCCTGACTACTTGCAACATGTCGATAACTTTGTTGCCTGGTTAAAGCTTCAACTACAGGTCACTAATGTGGGTGCAATCAGTACGACAATAAAAGACCTGAACAAGAGTATGAATGGTGATAACCCAGAGTATTTAAAGATACCCGAATCGCGTGAATTGACGGCACAGTATCTATTGATGTACGAAATGTCTTTGCCGTATGGTCTTGATCTCAACAATACTATTGATGTGGCTAAGTCCCAAAGTCGTGTAGTTGCGCTTATCCAAAACGCTTCTTCAGCAGATCTGCGTGATCTTAATACTCGTGCCGAGGGATGGCTGAGCGACAATGCGCCGCAACAGTTTGCCAAAGGCAGTGGCCTGTCAATGATCTTTGCCTATATATCTGAGCGTAATATCAATTCAATGCTGTTTGGTTCACTTGTCGCGCTGGTGCTGATTTCTTTTATTCTGATCTTTGCATTGCGCAGTTTAAAAATTGGCCTGGTTAGTCTGATACCCAATCTGGTGCCCGCTGTCATGGCGCTGGGTCTGTGGGGATACTTAGTAGGAATAGCAGGGTTGTCAATTGCGGTTGTTGTGGCAGTTACGCTCGGTATCGTAGTCGATGATACGGTACACTTTTTAAGTAAGTATCTACGTGCAAGGCGCGAACAGGGTATGAAGCCTAATGCTGCGGTACAAGATACATTTGAGACTGTTGGTGTTGCATTGACGATAACATCGATAACGCTGGTAGCAGGATTTATTGTGCTGTACTGGTCGGGCTTTAAAGTTAACTCTGAGATGGGGATTTTAACTGCCATTACCATTGCTTTCGCATTGCTGGCCGATTTTCTACTGCTGCCGCCAGTGCTTCTGGCGATAGACCGTGAGGACAGCGTTTAACCGGTGCGGAACAGTAATTCGGTGCAGAACAGCAATCCAGTGCAGCACTGCAATCTGGTGCAGAAAAAAATATCGAATCAGCTTGTGGTTAGCCGCAGGGTTTTGGCGATGCAACAGGTTCGTTTTATAAGCAGTGTTGATACAGCGATGACCAAAACAGCGATAGATAGTAAAGCAGAATAACATACAACAGGAGTACATAGATATGCCCGAAGTTAAGGTAAGAAAGATGTTAGTCAGTGTGGAGGAAACATTTCACGAAGGTGGCCCGGTCGCGAATAAGCCATTGTGTAAAGCCTCTTGTATTGCAGTAATTGAAAATCCCTATGCGGGCAGGTACGAGGCAGATATTGCAGGCTTTATGGATGATCTCAAACCACTCGGTGTTGAGATGGCCGGTAAGTTAATTGAAGCACTTGGTGGTAACCCGGATAACATTCAGGGTTACGGCAAAGGTGCAATTGTCGGTGAAGCCGGTGAGATCGAGCATGGAGCGCTATGGCATGTCCCGGGTGGTTACTCGATGCGGGAGTTGATCAAAGATAGTATGGCGATCGTCCCATCCACTAAGAAAGTCGGAGCACCTGGTACACGGCTGGACGTTCCGTTGACGCATACCAATGCTTCTTATGTAAGGTCGCATTTTGATGCCATGGAGGTTGGTGTTAATGATGCACCACGCGCGAATGAGCTCGTTGTTGTACTGGTAATGTCTACCAGCGCCCGCGTACATAATCGTGCTGGTGGTTTGGATGCAGCGGACATCAAAGGTGAAGACGGGCTGAGATAGTATTGAATTTACCAGCCTTTACTACGTTGCAGAATGCGTTGCATAAGAATCTGCACGATTAATTTTGTGTGCTTATCAGTCGAGGCACGGTTGGTAACTACTAAACCGGAAAACAATGAACGAAGAAAATAATTCTCAACCTCCAGGACGCACACCAACCACCAGAACTATGGCCATGCCAGCTGATACGAATCCTTCCGGTGATGTATTCGGCGGCTGGGTATTGTCGCAAATGGATATTGCGGCAGGCATCTGCGCTGGTCAAAGATCGCAAAGCAGGGTAGTCACAGCGGCGATCGATGGCATGCACTTCTATCGCCCTGTGCATGTTGGCGATATCCTTGGTGTGTACACCACGATAACGCGTATTGGTCGATCATCAATGGATATTCTAATAGAAGCGTGGGTCAGGCGGGATCGAATCGGTATACGTGAAAAAGTGACAGATGCGACATTCACATTTGTGGCCGTTGATGACAATGGTAAATCGATACCGATTCCACCTAAAGATCAGGTTCCTCAATATGTAAAAGACAAATTCGGTGATTTATAGCTACTTCTTTTTGTCGTCCATCATAGACTTTAGGTCTGCAAACGGGTTGTGAGTAGTCACTGCTGCACGATCTTCACCGTAGGTTATCTGTTCGACGAATCGCTGATGTTCATTGTCGTGGCAGAACACACACAGTAATTCCCAGTTAGTTCCATCCTCAGGATTGTTATCGTGGTTATGATCGCGGTGGTGAACTGTGAGTTCGCGTACATTGGAGTTATCGAATTCCCGCATACAGCGGCCACAAACCCATGGGTACATTTTTAGTGCACGCTGTCTGTAGCCGTCTTCGCGCTTTGCATAGTCGGCTCTGGCAGAAGCGACCAATTTATCGAGGTTGTCTGACAAAACCTGATCCCTTAATTTCTGCGATGGTTCCTCCTGTATACCATATCGAGCCGGCTCAGGGAAAATAGCTCAGGGAAAATTAGGGGGCTTGAGCAGGTTCATGCGTCTCGAATCTGCTCAACTCGAACCCAGGCGAGGATATGTCAGTTCGGGTACATTACGCCGTAGTGACGTAACGAAGTATCTCTACCACCTGCTCAGGTGATTGCGCCCAGCCCATTGCTGCAGAGTCAACCTCTTTCAACGGGTGGATAATATCTGCATCGTGTAGCGTGATATATGGTTTTCCAAGTGCTGCAAGTTGTCCTGCGTCAAATGCTGCATTCCACTGTTTGTATTTTTCGCCAAACCGGACTACTGCTATATCGCAGTTAGTGATCAGATTTCTCGTCCGGATACTATTGACCTTGGAAGATTTGTGATCACGCCAGAAGCTTTCAGTTTCAGCACCCAGAATATCACCGGCAGCGTCGCTGGCGTCGTGATCGGTGACTGCAGAGCAGAACGTCACGGGCAGGTCCAGTTTATTACAGCCGTTGGCAATTTGTTGTCGCCAGTCGGTGTGAATTTCTCCAGAGAGGTATACGCTCCAGGTCATGTTGTTGCTCCGGTGGGTGCCAGTTGTTAGTTGGCCCTTATTTTAGGTTGCCTGCAGGTAAATTGATACCGTCGGTTCGACGCGAATGCTTGAACGCGGTTAAACTTACGATCAAGGTTCAAATAGCTGGGTTCGGTGATGAAAAAAGATCCAAAGACATTCAGAAGTTATCGTTGGCTTGGTGAAGATGATCTTAGATCGTCAAGCCATCGATCTCGCTTCATGCAAATGGGCTATGGCGAAGATGACTGGGAGGGGCGCCCGGTGATTGCGATCATTAATACCTGGTCCGATATCAACCAATGCCACTCACATTTCAAGCACCGGATTGATGATATCAAGCGTGGTGTGCTGCAAGCTGGTGGTATGCCGCTCGAGCTACCGGCAATCTCTTTGTCCGAACCTATCGTCAAGCCGTCGACCATGTTGTATAGGAATTTTCTGGCAATGGAAACCGAGGAGCTTCTGCGCAGCCATCCTGTTGATGGAGCCGTGTTGATGGGAGGTTGTGACAAGACTACACCTGCTTTGTTGATGGGTGCGATCAGTATGGATATTCCGTCGATCTATGTACCTGCCGGACCGATGCTTCGCGGTCACTGGAAGGGTAAGACGCTCGGTTCCGGTTCTGATTCCTGGAAATACTGGGATGATTTGCGTGCCGGTGAAATCGATCGACAGGATTGGAATGAAGTCATGGGTGGTATCGCAAGATCCTATGGTACCTGTATGACGATGGGTACCGCGGCAACTATGATGTCGATAGCAGACAGTATTGGTATGTGTTTAAACGGTGCCAGCTCAATTCCTGCTGCAGACTCAAATCATATTCGTATGTGTAGTGCTTCAGGTCGGCGTATCGTTGAAATGGTATGGGATGATTTTAAACCATCAGATATCCTTGACGAGAATGCTTATCAAAATGGTGTATCAGCGGCGATGGCAATGGGATGCTCTACCAATGCCATCATACATCTGATCGCTATGGCAAGAAGAAGCGGCGTAGACTTAAGTCTTGAAGATTTTGAGAAAAAGAGCAGAAGCATTCCGGTAATAGCCAATATACGGCCCAGCGGTGATACGTATCTGATGGAAGACTTCTTCTATGCTGGTGGATTACCGGCAATGCTATCCAGAATACAGAAAGACCTACACACAGACTGCATTACCGTCTCTGGTAAAACCTGGGCCGAGGCACTTGAGCGTGCGGAGGTCTACAACGATGATGTGATCAGAAGCACTGATAATCCAATATATGCCGAAGGTGCACTGGCAGTTTTAAAGGGATCACTTGCACCGGATGGCTGTGTGATTAAACCCTCTGCCTGTGAACCAAGACTTCTGCAACACAGTGGCCCGGCTTTGGTGTTTGACAACTATGCTGATATGAAAGCCATCATTGATGACGATGATCTTGACGTCGATGAAAATACCGTACTTGTGTTGCGTAACGCAGGCCCCAAAGGTGGACCCGGTATGCCGGAATGGGGCATGTTGCCTATCCCGAAAAAGCTGTTAAAGCAAGGCGTTCGCGATATGGTGCGTATCTCGGATGCCAGAATGAGTGGCACCAGCTACGGTGCCTGTATTCTGCATGTAGCACCAGAATCCTATATTGGTGGGCCGTTGGCATTGGTACAGACAGGAGACATCATCGAGGTAGATGTACCAGCCAGAACAATCAACTTAAAAGTCGAGGCAGCTGAACTAAAACAGCGACAGGATGCCTGGCAAGTGCCTTCACCCAGATACGAAAGAGGCTACGGCTGGATGTTTTCCAATCATATTTTACAAGCAGACAGTGGCTGTGATTTTGATTTTCTCGAAACATCGCATGGTAAGCCTGTGGATGAGCCATCGATTTTTTAACTTGAAAGCGTTAGTGAAGTAACTTACACGACGTTATCTTGTTCCAGCTGATCAATCTCGTCAGCGCTATAGCCCGCTTCAAGCAGTACTTCTCGGGTATGTTGCCCTAATAATGGTGGCGCGCCATTTATAGAAGGCGATCCGTGTTGGTAGGAAAAAGCGCTGACAGGTAGTTTTTCCGGACACCCATCCGGTCTGTGTGTCATCTCTTGTAATGCTTTGCGACTCTGCAGTTGTTCCTCTTGCAGTGTTTCCTCAAGACTGCGCACTCGTGCTGCTGGTATGTGATTGTCGTTGAATATCTGTTCCCAATCTGAGGCAGGTTTTTGCTGGAGTTTATTGGATATCAGATCAGTGTCCTGCTCCAGTGTGTTGCCTATCAGGTGGCGTGGCGTTGCCTGTATCTCCTTGGCGCGATCTTTCTCTCCCAGCACATTCATCAAAAAGGCCAGCTGCTTGTTTGTCCACGCCCCCACCATGATTGTTCCGTCTGCAGTGTCGTAAGTGGTATAGCCACTATTGCTCGGGTGCCTGTTGCCGTGCACAGTTGGTGGTTTGTTGGTGATGACAGTGTCTACCACCAATGCGCTCATCATCATTAGTGCGGCGTCGAGCATGGAGACATCAATATACTGGCCTTTGCCAGTGCTTTGTCTTTGAAACAGAGCGGCTGAAATCGCGAATGCCGCCTGTGCACCAGTGCCGTAGTCGACCATCGGTGGGCCAACTCTTACTGGTTCACGGTCTTGTTCTCCGTTAGCAGCCATTAATCCGGAGAATGCCTGAATCACAACATCGTAGGCAGGATGCTCCGCTTTGGGGCCGGTATTGCCAAAACCTGAAATCTTGCAGTAAATGATTTTGGGATTAATTTTCAGCGCTGCCTGATAACCAAAGCCGAGTTTGTCCAATGCGTTACCAGCGTAGTTTTGCACCAGCACATCAGCCGACTTAATCAGTTTTGTCAGTACTTCTTTTCCGGCACTGGTTTTGATGTTCAGGGTTATTCCGCGTTTCCCGGCGTTTTGTGATTGAAAGTAAGAGCCGTAGAGCGCTTTATTGTCTTTTTGATTAACGCCTTCAATACGCGTCATGTCAGGTGAATCGCGCGACTCGATTTTTATTACATCTGCACCAAGGGTGGCGAGTTGAAAAGTACTGAAAGGACCCGCCAGTACATGTGTTAAATCCAGTACTCTAATACCTTCGAATGGTTTCAAGACTTCGCGCTACCTCTATATAGGTGTGTTGAGCCCGTTATTGCTTAGCAGCTGCGCTGCGTGACTCATCAATCGATGATCCTGCTTAAGCCCACCGACCAGCTGTACGCCTATTGGCAGGCTGTTTTTACCCTCTAGTAGTGGCAAATTGATACAAGGCACACCGGTTAGTGAGAAAATTGTGCAGCAAACCGGATCACCCGTACTTCCCATAAGAGGGGCTTCTCCAACTGCAGAGGGCGTGAGCATTGCATCGTGCTGTTGATGAAAGTCGGCAAACCAGTTTATGGCCGATTTTCGAATTTCCATGGCTTCCAGGTATTCTGCCTCGGTTCTATTTTTCGCCGTTTCAAATATAGGCTTTACCGAATCACTAAGCTGATCCCAGTGGTTGGTTATTTCATTGTCCAGGGCTCGAACAATTTCAAAGTCGTATATTGCTTTATGCGCATCAAGATAACTGCTGAATTCTGCCGGTGCTTTTTCGCGTGTGATTGAGCCATCGAGTTTGCTTAAGAGACCTTCGAACGCTGCATTAGCATCCTCGCTGTAGCGATCACTATAGGGCATATCAAACCAAACTATTGATGGTGAACTGGCGGGCTTTGTTTGCAGCTGTGTGGCAATTGAGGGCCGAGGCTCTTTATAACTTGCGCGGTCTTCAGGGTCATAAGCGGAGATTGCGTCAGTGAGCGTTGCGATATCGTCAATGTTGCGTGCAAAGACACCGACGTGATCGAGCGTTGTCGATGTTTCCAGCACGCCGCGTCTTGAGATAAGCCCTCGGGACGGCTTATAACCGAACACCCCGCAGAAAGAAGCGGGACGAATAACAGAGCCACCGGTTTGACTGCCTACAGCGAGTGGAATGTGGCCTGCTGCCACTGCAGCAGCAGAACCACTTGATGAACCACCCGGGCTGTAGTTCTTATTGTGTGGGTTGCGGGTGCGTGACGGATTGAAAAAAGCGAATTCAGTCGTCACCGTTTTACCCATGATGACTGATCCAGCGGCTTTTAGTTTTTCTGTAACAACAGAGTCTTGTGTGGGCTGACGTCCTTCGTGTATTGGTGAGCCATATTCAGTGGGAAAATCGACAGTATCAAATATGTCTTTGAGACCAACAGGGATGCCTTGCAGCGTGCCACCAGACGGTTGTTCATCCAATCGCTTTGCTTGTTCCACTGCAAGGTGCGGATCATGATGTTCCCAGGCTGCAATCGTGCTTTCACTATTTGCAATGTGTTCGTTGTAGTGACTAACTACATCAGCAGCTGATATAGAACCGTCAGCAATGGCGGCAACTGTTGCCGCTACCGTTTGTTTTTGAATGCTCACACAAATGTACCGATCCTAATACGATTTATTAGCTTTGTTTATTGGCTTGGTTTATTGATCATATCAATTTGCATAGGCAATAGCAGGTAACCAGGTAGTCAACTCCGGCCAGAAAAATACAATGGCCAAACCAATCAACTGAAGAATAACAAAAGGAATAACGCCTTTATAGATATGCCCCAGAGTGACCCCGGGTGGACATACCCCTTTTAAATAAAACAATGCAAAGCCCACCGGTGGTGTCAGAAATGATGTTTGTAGCGTGACGGCAACCAGAATCGCAAACCAGACAACCGATGGATCGCTAACCACATCAAATCCATTTACTGGCAGATCAAGTGAGAGGATTACCGGCAGCATTAACGGCATGATGATCAATGTGATCTCGATCCAGTCGAGTAGAAAGCCCAGCAGAAAAATAATAAACAGAATAAAGGCAACGATCATATACGGGCTTTCAAACGAACCGAGAACGAGATTCTCAATGATTTCATCACCGCCATAGCGTCTTAATATATAGGCAAAGAAATTAGCCGCGATAAAAATACCGACGATATAACCGGCCGTATTGAGCGTTTGGCGCGAAACATCACGGAATACACGTAGGTTTAATCTGCCGCTGAATAATGCAAGCAAGGTAGCGCCCAGTGCGCCGAGCCCCGATGCTTCAGTTGGTGTAGCGAAACCGAAGAAGATCGATCCGAGTACCAACAGAATCAGAAACATCGGTGGTACAACTGACAATACGACCTGGAAAAGAATCTTTGCGGTTACCGGTTCGCGGTTTGCTGGCAGGGGCATGGCATTGGGGTTAACCAAACCGTAGATCACAATAAAGATAATATACAGTGCACCGAGGATTAAGCCTGGAATAAGTGCACCCATGAAAAGGTCGCCGAGTGATATCGACAGCTGATCACTCATGATCACCAGCATAATTGATGGTGGTATGAGTATGCCCAGTGTACCGGAGGCGGCGATAGTACCCGTGGCAATCGGCTTGCCGTACTTCTGTTCCATCATCGCGGGTAAACCCATCACACCGAGCAAAACGACCGATGCACCAATGACACCAGTAGATGCTGCGAGGATAATTCCGATCAGCATAACGGTCAGCGCCAGACCGCCGCGCAGTGCGCCGAACAGCACTTGCATTGATCGCATCATTCGTTGAGCTACACCCGATTGATCAAGCATTAAGCCCATAAATATAAACATAGGCAGTGCTACCAGCACAGGATTCTTAATAATGCCGCCAAAGAACCTGCCGGCATTTACTGCCATCTTTTTATAGTTGATGCCGGTGCGCTTGAATTCGATGACCTCGGAAATCACCTTGCGATGTTCATCAAGAACATGTTCACCAAGCACAATGAAGATCAGGCTGACCCCTACCAGTGAATACGCGACAGGTATACCTGCAAACAGAAAGACGATAAAGACCAGAAACATGGCCAGAACCATCCACTGGTTGAGATCCATGAACTGGCCGAGATACGCAAGAATCTCCATGCTATATCTCCCGATGCTTGCGGCCAAACAACCACGCGGCAACTATTAGTGCCAACAGGATCGCAAGGGCTGTGAGAGATGCATGCTCCATTAGAGGCTCTTTAGAGATTTTACGAGGGCTGATATCCGGGTTGGTAAATCTTATAAACCAGTAAAATACATAATGTATCAGTCTATCCAGAACAAACCACGCAAACGGAAAAGCGCCTATTAGACATTTTGACAAAGTAGGTTTGGTGAACTTACTCAGGTTGCGTTTGATCATCGACCATCCCGCCATTGCGGCTATAAATAGCAGTATTGGCATGGTGATCTTTAAAATGTACAGACGATGTAAGCCGTTAGGGCTGTCTGAACCTTCTTTGGCAGTCCATGAGGCGAACGCATAGTGACTCATGATGTCCACCATAATCGCTATGAATGGCAATAGTAACCAGCCAAGTGCGAAGATCTCCAGCCTGGCTTTTTTGGTTTCAGAGAAATGTTGGTGCAATATGTCTACACGAACATGACTGTCTGTGGTGATCGCGTAGGCAAAACCCGTGATCATCGCAAAGCCATACAGCCACCACTGGCCATCATCCAGCCAGGCTTGATTGTGGCCCATCTTGCGCATAACCACCTGAGCGACAATCGCAAACATCAGGAGCGGGAAGATCCACGCCACAATATTCGCTAAACCGACAACAAAGCGATCAATCTTGTAGTGTTCTTCACGTCGTCGTTCACCGGGATCACTGATCGCGATAGAAGTATCACTCACTAATAAAGTATCACTTACTGGTGAAGTGTCAGACATTACTTAGCTCACTTTGTGCAATGGCAAGTGTATTCCCCGAATGGGTGCGCAACAGGGAGTAGCCGAGCTTAAGTAGAAAAGGTGGCCAGATGGCCACCTTTTCTAAACTTACGGCTAATTTCTACTTAACGCGGTTATTGGCGTGGCAGGTAGATATTGGTGGACCAGACTTTGTAGCCTTCCCGGTACTCGGCCAGATCATCCCAGGCCTTCTTGAACATGGCATCTTCTTCCGCCAGGCCTGCTGCGACCTCATTCCAGGTGCTTTCAAATGTATCTAGCATCTCCTGAGGCCATTGCTTGATGGTTACACCATTGTTCTCAGTGTTATCAACCATGGCTGCGTAGTTGGTTGCTTCACCTTCTGCAAGGCTAGTGGTGATGTTTGCAAGACAAGCGACTTTGATCTGATTTTTTGCAACATCAGACAAGTCTTCATAAACGTCTTTGTTAATCAAGAGTTCAAACAAAGTTGACGGCTGGTGCCAGCCGGGAAAGTAATTAAACTTGGCGATCTTGTGGAAACCAAGATTGGCGTCAATGCGCGGCATTGAAAATTCAGTCGCGTCAATCGCTCCGCGCTCCAGTGCAGGGAAGATATCACCACCGGCAAGCAATGATGTGGATACCCCGAGTTTCTGCATAACTTCAGCACCAAGTCCGAAGAAACGCATATTCAACCCTTTGAGATCATCAAAGCTTTTGATTTCGTTTTTAAACCAGCCGGATGTTTCCGGTGCAATAACACCACAAGGGGTTGCTACTACGTCGTAGCCAGCTTCGTCATACATTTCCTGCCAAAGCGCTGCACCATCGTCATATAAAATCCAGCCGAGATATTCACCTGCTTCAGGCCCGAACGGCACAGCTGCAAACAGAGATGCCGCAGTGATTTTGCCCTGCCAATAACCCGATGTTGCAAAGGCCGAGTCGACAGAACCGTTTGAAACTGCATCAAGTGCTTCAAGCGTTGGGACAAGTTTGTTCGGGTCAAAGTGCTCAAATTCAACTTCGCTTGAAATGCTGTTGATTTTTTCAACGAAATCCACACCGGCTGTGCCGAGTATCGGAAGCGTTTTTGCGAAAGATGAGGTCATCTCCAGTGTGTCCTGCGCTTGCGCGGGAGCACAAAGTGCGGCACCAAGCAGGGCTGCAATGAGTTTTGTTTTGGGAAAGTTAATTTTCATTTTTCCTCCAATAAGAAATTTAGGGCGTCAGTCTGGCAATCCTTATGATGCCACCAGACAAGAGTTGGCACACTGACAGGCAAACAACAACCCGAGTCTATCAATCAGCGTAGCCCCAAACAAAGTATTTATGCGTGATTGTCGCCGAAGCGCTCGTTTGCGTAGTCAGTAGCCAGGTCAAATCTGGATAACAACAGAAAAATACAAGCAAGGTGTTTGCTACTACGTAGTAAAATCGGACAACCGGATGCGCTTGTTGCGCGCCAGGGGTGGGCGCACCTCTGCCTCGCCATGGCACGTCCTTGATAGGCAGACTTCTACCGCGCAGACTCCCTGGCACAAGTGCATGATACAGGCAGGACATTTTCGCTAGTCTGCCGATAAAACAGGTAGTAACGATGATTCGCTGTCTACCGGTATCTATCGGGATACCAGTTTCTGCGGCAATAAGTTAACATGCTGAAATATATACAGTTTCGGAGAAAAATCTAAATGGCTGATTTCAAGGTACCTCTCAGAGATATGCAGTTCAGCTTGCATGAGGTGTTCAATTACACATCAAGATGCGCGGAACTGGGTGGTTATGAAGAAGTAGGCGATGATTTGCTCGGCGCGATCCTCGAGGAAGCGTCAAAGTTTGTCGAAGGCGAGCTCGCACCACTTAACCAGTCTGGTGATCAACAGGGCTGCCAATGGAACGATACGGTTGTTACAACGCCGGACGGGTTCAAAGAAGCTTACAGTGCATACGTTGGGGGCGGCTGGGCGAGTTTGTCTGCTGATCCTGAGTTCGGTGGGCAGGGCTTGCCACCGTCGATGGCGACACTGCTAAGCGAAATGTCAGGCACTGCAAATTGGGCCTGGGCGATGTATCCGGGTCTCAGTCACGGTGCACATGCAACGATCACAGCGCATGGCAGTGACGAACAAAAAGCACAGTACCTCGGCAAGCTGACCACCGGTGAATGGACCGGCACCATGTGTCTCACTGAATCTCACTGTGGTACCGACCTTGGTATGTTGCGCACGCGTGCAGAGCCGAATGACGACGGTAGTTATGCAATTCACGGTACGAAGATTTTTATCTCTGCGGGTGAGCACGATATGACTGACAACATCGTTCATATTGTTTTAGCCAGACTACCGGATGCGCCTAAAGGAACTAAAGGTATATCGCTTTTTATCGTGCCAAAGATGATTCCCGATGCCAATGGTGAGGCCGGTGAGCGCAATGGGGTGAGTTGTGGATCAATTGAACACAAGATGGGTATCCATGGCAATGCCACTGCGGTACTGAATTTTGATGGTGCCAAGGGCTGGCTTATCGGTCCGCCTAATCGCGGCCTTAACTGCATGTTTACTTTTATGAACGCGGCAAGATTGGGTACTGCACTTCAGGGTTTGGCGCATGCAGAGTTCGGGTTTCAGAAGTCATTGGACTACGCGCGGGAAAGACTGCAGATGAGATCACTCTCTGGTCGTAAGAACCCGGATAAACCGGCTGATCCTATTATTGTGCACCCGGATGTCCGCCGCATGCTGTTAACGCAAAAAGCATTCGCGGAAGGCGGGCGACTATTTGTGCATTCACTGGCAATGGATGTAGACGTGATGGAATCTGACGCTTCAGATGAGCGTAAGGGTCTGGCGGATGCACGATTGGCATTGTTAACACCAATAGCAAAAGCGTTCTTGACCGAAACCGGATTTGAATCTGCCAATCTCGGTATGCAGATCTTTGGTGGGCATGGGTTTATACAAGAGTGGGGCATGGAACAGAATGTTCGCGATTGCCGTATCTCTATGTTGTATGAGGGAACCACTGGCATTCAGGCGCTAGATCTGCTTGGTCGTAAAGTTGTTGGTTCACAAGGCGGGTTGTTGCGACCATTTCTTGCTGAAGTCGCCGAGTTCTGCGGTAAGCATGAAGACAACCGGTTAATGGCTAATTCTGTTGCATCACTTCGGGCGCATTGTGAAGAATGGGAACAAATCACTACTGATATAACCATGCGGGCAATGTCTGATGCGGATGAGGTTGGCGCCGCGTCTGTAGATTATCTGATGTATTCAGGCTACGTAGTGCTTGCGTATTTCTGGGCGCAGGCCCAGGCAACAGCACTGAGTGCGCTTGAAAAAGATAACTGCAGCGAGCCGGACTTTTATCGTGCCAAGCTCTCTACCTGTGACTACTATTTTGAAAAGTTACTGCCACGAACACGCTCTCTGGTTGCAACGATCGAATCAGGTGCTGATTCTCTGATGGCGCTTGATGCAGACCACTTTAGTTTCTAACTACTCAGCTCCCTGGCCTGGATTGCACATCAGGCGACAAGTTAATATTGGCGAAATACTATGTGTACAGTTCCAAACAATTTATTTATCACCTTTTTAAAAATAGAAGTGTATCTATTCGACGCCAAAAGAAAATCTGGACGCCGAATCCTCATGAATTATCCAGGCTAGGAGAAGGCTTAATGTTATTTGAAGGTCAGTCACTCACCGTAGCTGATGTGCAGGACGGTATCTATGAAATGCGCTTTGATCTTAAGGATTCAAGCGTTAACAAGTTTAATCAGGCAACATTAAAAGAGCTTGAAGAAGGTATTACTGCGCTGCAACGTCAGGAGGGCGTGAAAGGGCTGTTATTAACGAGTGCGAAGAAAAGTTTTTTTGTAGGTGCGGACATCAACGAGTTTGGTGGGTTGTTTCAACAGCCTGAAGCGGAAATCGTTACAGCGCTACTTGAGATAGACGCAATCTTTTCAAGAATTGAAGACTTGCCTTTTCCAACGGTGGTTGCAATAAACGGAGAAGCACTCGGCGGTGGTCTGGAAGTTTGCCTTACCTGTGATTACAGAGTCATGGCAAACAATGCGAAGATAGGCCTGCCAGAAGTCAAGCTCGGTATTCTGCCTGGTTGGGGTGGCACGGTTCGACTGCCTAGAATGATTGGTGTGGACAATGCTATCGAGTGGATCGCGACTGGCTCTAACAAGCGTGCTGATGCCGCATTAAAAGACGGTGCGGTAGATGCTGTGGTTGCAGAAAAGCAATTACGTGGTGCTGCTTTGCAGTTAATTGTAGATTGCATTGACGGCAAGTTTGACTACCTTGAGCGTCGTGAAGAAAAGAAAGCGCCACTGCCGCTCTCTACTATTGAACGCACGATGGCATTTGAAAGTGCACGTGGTGTGGTTGGTGCTAAAGCGGGCCCGCACTATCCGTCGCCAATGACGATAATCAGTGTGATTGAAAGACATGCGAGTCTTGATCGAGACAATGCATTTAAAGTAGAGGCAACTGCTTTCGCAAAGCTTACC
The DNA here is from genome assembly GCA_938020525.1 of uncultured Granulosicoccaceae bacterium. GTDB lineage: Bacteria > Pseudomonadota > Gammaproteobacteria > Granulosicoccales > Granulosicoccaceae. Next base: position 24,648 of record CALIHW010000040.1, read on the forward strand.
AAGTCACCGGTGACGGCATCGCTGATTGGCATCTTCATGAAAGATCAGTTTCTGAAGAAACAAAGCAAAAAGCTGAGCGAAGCGACCAGGGAAGTTAATAAAACGGCAGTTCTCGGGGCTGGAATTATGGGGGGTGGTATTGCCTACCAATCGGCTTCAAAGGATATCCCGATATTAATGAAAGATATCAATCAGAAAGCGCTTGATGATGGTCTGGCTGAATCAGACAAACTGTTCTTCAAGCAGGTAATGCGCGGCAGACTGGATCAGGCGGGTGCCGCAGCTGCGATGCACCGAATTATGCCAACACTGAGCTACGGGGACTTTGGTGATGTTGATCTTGTGGTTGAGGCCGTCGTAGAGAATCCAAAGATCAAGCAATCTGTTCTTGCGGAAGTTGAAGGTGTGATTGTTGAAGATGCCATTCTGACCTCAAATACCTCTACCATCTCGATTGATCTTCTTGCAGAAGGATTAAAGCGACCGGAAAATTTCTGCGGCATGCATTTCTTTAATCCGGTACATCTGATGCCATTGGTGGAAGTCATCCGTGGCGAGAAAACAAATGATGTGGCCATAGCCACCACGGTTGACTACGCACGAAAGCTCGGTAAGACACCGATTGTTGTCAATGACTGCCCGGGCTTTTTTGTTAACCGTGTGTTGTTCCCTTACTTTGGTGGTTTCTCTTTGTTAATGGCTCAGGGTGCCGACTTTACTCGCGTTGATAAATTAATGGAGCGTTGGGGCTGGCCTATGGGTCCGGCTTATTTGCTCGATGTGGTTGGAATAGATACAGGACATCACGGTGGTGAAGTAATGGCTGACGGTTTTCCTGATCGTATGAAGTATGACTACATCACGGCGGTTGATCTGTTGTACAAGGCTGAACGTTTCGGCCAGAAAAACGGAGTGGGTTTCTACAAGTATGAACTGGACAAGCGCGGTAAACCGAAAAAGCTGCCTGATGCGGACACAGAAGGTGTTATCGCTTCATCTGTAACCGAAAAAAGAGAGTTCACCGACGAGCAGATTGTCGAGCGAATGATGATACCCATGTGTATCGAGACAGTGCGTTGCCTGGAAGAAGGTATTGTCAGTGGTCCGGCTGATGCCGATATGGGGCTGGTATATGGAATTGGCTTTCCTCCATTTCGCGGCGGTGTACTTCATTATATGGACACTATCGGGATGGATAACTTCTGCAAGATGTGTGAGCAGTATGCGGAGTTGGGTGCCCTGTACCATCCGACCGAAGGCATGAAGATAATGGCTTCTAATAACAAATCGTTTTTTCCACGGGGAGCTTAAGCAATGAATTTCAATTCTGATGATGTAGTGGTAATTGATTGCGTCCGTTCACCGATGGGGCGGTCGAAAAAAGGTGGCTTCGTCAATGTGCGTGCAGAGGATTTATCTGCAGAGCTCGTCAAAGCGATGTTTGAGCGGCATCCTGAAGTGGACCCGGATGATGTCGAGGATCTCATCTGGGGTTGTGTTAACCAGACACTTGAGCAGGGTTTTAATATTGCCCGAGGTGTGGTGATTCGTTCCGATCTGCCGGAGACTGTTGGCGGACAAACGGTCAGTCGTTTGTGTGGTAGTTCTATGTCTGCACTGCATACAGCAGCACAGGGCATTATGACAGGCTATGGCGATGTGTTTATCGCCGGTGGTGTTGAGCATATGCAGCACGTGCAAATGTTGCACGGTCTGGATCTGCATCCGGCTATGAGCAAGCACGTGGCTAAAGCTTCAATGATGATGGGTGTCACTGCAGAGATGCTCGCGAAGATGCACGGTATTGAACGTCCGCAGCAGGATGAGTTCGCCGCGCGTTCACATCAGCGCGCGCATGCAGCAACTCTCAATGGTGGCTTCGCTAATGAGATTATTCCTATTGAGGGTCATGACCAAAACGGCTTTAAAAAGCTGATAGAAGTTGATGAGGTGATTCGTGAAAACGTCACTGCTGAGTCGCTATCTGATCTCAGACCCGCATTCGTCCCTAAAGTCGGTACAGTTACCGCCGGTAGTTCCTCTGCAATATCTGATGGTGCGAGTGCTATGTTGATAATGTCTGGTGCTAAAGCTCGTGAGATAGGTGCACAACCAGTTGCTCGTATTCGCAGCATGGCAGTTGCCGGTTGTCCTGCGGCAATTATGGGCTACGGCCCGGTACCCGCGACACAAAAAGCACTCAAGCGAGCAGGCCTGAGTATTGAAGATATTGATCATGTTGAGCTGAATGAAGCGTTCGCGGCACAAGCAATTCCTGTACTTAAAGATCTGAAATTGCTTGATGTAATGGATGACAAAGTCAATCTGCATGGCGGTGCAATTGCACTCGGGCATCCGTTTGGCTGTTCTGGTACTCGTATCAGCACAACACTGTTAAACGTGATGGCGCAAAACGATGGCCAGTTTGGCTTGGCGACGATGTGTATCGGGATTGGGCAGGGAATCAGTACGGTTTTTGAGAGGTTGAATTAGGCTGGTTAAATTCCATGGGCAAGTTCCAAACTAATTTCTATGGACTAAACCTCTTTAAGCTAAGATCCCTGGCCCTTCTGTAAGCGGGCGGTTCTACACTTGCGTTAGATCATCTTTATAGCAGGCTGCACATCCTTGGTGTAGCCTGGTTTAAGCACTAATTACTGAACAATACGATTGAGTTTAAGCGATGACAACTGACCTTTAATATCAGCTACCTTTCTCACCCACACACCATGTTGCTCTGAGATTTTGCTAAGTACCGGCAGTTCAGCTATTGCATCGTCCTGCGCGATGAACAACCCGGTCGATAATCCGTACACCAGCTCCCCGTCTTTATTTACCTTAAACGGATAGATGACCAGCGGTGCTTTAAAATCCTTATCGGCGGCATAGTCCAGGAGTATCTGTTGCTCTGTTGCTGCAGCAACCTGAACCACATAGTGATTCTCTGGCTGTTGCTCCAGCCAGTCGGCATTTTGCAGTTGCTGCGCTGCGACTTGCGTGTTTTCATTTGAAGCACTAAGCAGAACTTTTGCGCTCTCTACTTTCTCTTCAAGACGGTTGGTCTGCTGTTTTTTTTGTTGAAGCAATGCTTCTGCTTTTGTGACTTGTTGCTGCAATACTTCTTCCGATCTAGTAAGAGTTGCCTCTAGCTGATCGGGTGTGTTTTCACGCAGGTTGGGCGAGCGCGAAGTGTTTTGAGATGTTGCCCGATTGGAAGCGGTGGTAACAATGAGTTGTTCTGACTCGGGCAGGTCGCCTGCAACTACAGTGGGTGTGCCGATTCCAGAGTTTGCTTTATGGTAGTTCTTTAGCGACGCATTAAACGAATAGTGTGCGTTGTAGAATCTGACTGCGAGTAACGTTGCAAGACATAAAGCAAGGAGCTGCAATGGAAATTTAGCAGCGCATATCCGATCGTAAAATAGCGGATATTTCCAGCTAATGTAGAAACGCAGCTGATTGTAGCGATTCTTGATATTCACGGTTACGCTGCCTACACGATATCCTGCTTTCAATAAACGACGGGTTTCAAGATCTAAGGATGCAAAGCGGTCTGTAAGTTGGTTGAAAATTGCAACAATGACTGTGAATCCTGACGACTAACAATTAGACTATTGCGTCATGACGCAAAAGTCAATCTTGTATAGTAAACGTGTGTCAATATTTGAGTACAACAGAACATTGTTTACAAATGACTCTCAAGAGCTGTGTAAATAACAAATACGGCCCGTGCATATAACAATGACTGCTGTGTAGTTACGAAAACAGTGCTTTGCTACGCAGAATCCAATCGGAGCATAACTACAAAAAGTTGAGTTTATTCTGGTAAGCGAACAGAGCAGGGGCACCGCCTGTATGGATAAATACAACACAACTGCCCTGTGCTATCTGCCCTTGCTCAACCAGCTTAATCAATCCTGCCAGTGTGCGGCCCGAGTAGACCGGATCCACCAGAATTCCTTCGAGTCGCGCTGCTTTTTTAATTGCCTGTTCAACCCTCTGGTTTAGCTGCCCGTACCCGGGAGCCAATACATCATCATAGGTACGGACACTTTCCGGCGTGATGGGGTCAATGCCCAGCAGTGATGCAGCTTCTGATGCGCGTTTCTCTATGCGTGGTTGCTGTAGTGGTGTTTCCCGACGGACACAGATGCCTTCAACTTTAATGCTCCAATCCAGTGCTTTCACTCCTGCCAGAACTCCTGAATGCGTGATGCCACTACCTGATGGTGTTACCAGGTGCGTTGCCGAAATATTCTGTTCCCGGGTCTGTATTTTCAGCTCGGCAACTGACAGTGCATAACCGAGAGAACCCAGAGGCGGATGCTCGGTGCCAAGATGCACAACGTAAGGGTTGCGACCCTGCTTTTTTAAATCCAGAGCCAGGCTGTCAAGCTTTGCATCAGCAAGTTTCTCGTCTTCACCCTCTGGCAGATAGTGGATTTCTGCGCCGTAAAGCTGATCGAGTAGTACGTTACCGGATGATTGATAAACTGGATCATTAGTGGGTACCCGATCTTCAAGCTGTACTACAGGCTCAAGCCCTAGTTTTCTGCATGCTGCAGCACAGAGTCTGACAAAGTTTGATTGAATAGCACCGGTAATCAAAACAGTATCTGCGTGCTGCTGCAGTGCCGGCCCCAGATAGAATTCCAGTTGCCGGACCTTGTTACCACCCATGCCAAGTGGCTGCGAATCATCTCGCTTAATGTAGAGCTCAATACCGAGCTCGTCACCGAGCCGTTTTGCTGGTTGAAGAGGTGTACGAACCGGGCCTAGATCGGCGCGCGCATGATTCGCCAGGCCAGGTAGCAGTTGGTATTCTTTGCGATGATCGAAGTATTGCGACAAGGGTGGTCTCCGGTATTGTCCGAGTATACTTTGCTCACGGAGGTGTTGTCGTTGGCGGTTACTTGAAGTGACGACGCAAAAACAGCAGTTCACATCCCGAGCACGGCCAGGCTGTGAGAATTGAGTTGGAAGATCCGGAATTGACCGCAGTGCTTGTTGCGCGAGGCTGTTAGAATACCGTTCATCCGGGTTGAGTTTAGCTGCCCGAAATCACAGATTTGGACACAATAAGATAATGAAAAACAGCGGCTACTACAGCCAGTTCGGCGGGGCTTATATACCCGAGATACTCGTGCCGACGTTCGATGAACTCGAGAGTGCCTATCTGGTAGCCAGAGAGGATGAGTCGTTTTGGCAGGAGTACATCGATCTAATGTCCACCTACTCGTGCCGTGCAACTCCGATAACCCGTCTAGATAATCTCACCGAGCAGCTTGGTGGAGCGAATGTTTATGTCAAACGTGAAGATCTAAATCACACCGGGGCACATAAAGCTAATAACGTTATGGGCCAAGGATTGCTGACCCGTCGTATGGGTAAAACGCGAGTCATCGCTGAAACCGGCGCCGGCCAACATGGTGTTGCAACAGCAACAATGGCAGCCAAGTTCGGCTTTGATTGCACCATCTATATGGGGGCACATGATGTTGCGCGTCAACGCCCGAATGTATTTTGGATGGAGCAGATGGGTGCTACAGTTGTGGCAGTAACTGAAGGGAGCCAGACACTTAAAGATGCCATCAATGAGGCCTTTCGTGATTGGGTAAGCAACATGGATGACACCCATTATGTACTCGGCACAGCCTGTGGGCCTCACCCGTTCCCGGAAATGGTTAGCTGGTTTCAGTCGATCATTGGGATTGAATCGCGGGAGCAAATGCTTGAACGTACCGGCAAACTGCCTGAACGTGTGTATGCCTGTGTTGGCGGTGGCTCCAACGCGATGGGAATATTTGGTGGGTTCCTTGAAGACAAAGGTGTTGAGCTTGTAGGTGTGGAGGCCGGTGGTCGAGGCAGGGGTCAGGGTCAGCATGCCGCACGGCTTGCCTATGATGATGCAACGATAGGCGTTGCGCAGGGTTATAAAACGTACTTTCTACAAGACAATGACGGTCAGATGCAAGATACGCATAGTGTGTCTGCGGGTCTTGACTATGTTGGTGTGTCACCGATTTTAAGCCATATGCATGAAACCAAAGAGGTTCGCTTTGAGGCAGCATCGGATACCGAAGTAGTCGAAGCAATGCAACGCACGGTTCGCAATGAAGGGTTGATCCCTGCACTTGAATCTTCACATGCTTTTGCACAGGCATATAAAGAAGCGCCGGATATGTCTTCCAATGAAGATATCTTAATCAATATGTCCGGCCGTGCTGATAAAGACATTTTCACCGTGGCCGACGCGGTGCATGATCCGAAGTGGCAGCAATTTATTATTGATAAAGCAGAAGCGTATCGTGCGGAGATGCAAAATGGCTAAATCCCCGACTACACTGGAACTCGCAATACGAAAAGCGCGGGAAAAGAAAGATATCCTGCTGATGACTCACATTGTGCTCGGCTATCCAAATTTTGACGACTCGCTGAGAGTCGTTGAAGACATGGTTAAAGCCGGTGTCGATTTAATGGAATTGCAGATTCCGTTTTCGGAACCCATGGCGGATGGTCCGGTGATTCTAAAAGCCAATTCAGAAGCCTTGAAAGCTGGCGCTACTGTTGAAAAAAGTTTTGCAGCGGCGGAACGGATTACCAGGGAATTCGATATTCCGTTTTTATTTATGACCTACTACAACATCCTTTTTTGTTATGGGGTAGATGAATTCGTCAGTCGTTGTAAGAGTGCAGGGATTACCGGTTGTATTGTGCCTGATCTGCCACCGGCAGAAGGGCAGCAGTATCTTGATGCTATGCATGCAGCAGGGATTTCACCTGTGCATATCTTTACACCTAAAACACCTGAAACTCGTATGCGCCATTTGAGCGATAACAGCTCAGGCATGATTTACTGTGTTGCGCGCAAGGGAGTGACAGGTAAAGACACAGCGTTTTCTGATGACCTTTCTGAGTACCTGGAACTCTGTCGCAGCAGTACAGACTTACCGTTAGGTGTTGGTTTTGGCGTGAAGAGCCGTGAAGATATCGATTTCCTTCGTGGTAAAGTGGATATTGCCGTGGTCGGCTCTGAAACCATCCGGGTGATGGAGCAGGATGGCGTTGGTGCAGTAAAGGGTTTTATAGAAACGCTTGTTGCATAGCCGGGGTCGCACAGTCATCTCCTTCAGAACAGGTGAATTACCCTGGCCTCGAAAGTCATCCTAATCACGATATCGCAAAGGAGCAGATGTCAGGATACTGAGGTATGACGAGCTTTTCGATTGTTGGTGGGCTCGAAGCTATAAAAAAGGTACTGCCAAAGTTGAAGCTGGCTCACATGGCAGCGAAGGGTTGATCCGTTATTCAACAGGTATAGAGGATGTAGAAGACCTGCTGGCCGATCTGGAGCATGCACTTAGCTAACTATAGATTTTGTAAGTACTCGTCGGCGATCTTTAGGTGAAGGTTCTTCTTTTCTGTATCCATTTTCTCAGCGTTTCGAACCATCATTGCCCAGCGGTGATTACTTTTTAGCTGATCACTGTTCCGGAGAATCCAGCGCCAGAACAAAGCATCCCAGATCTCAGACCATTCGCCCTTTTTGTAGTGGCTCATCTTGATGACATAGTTAGAGCCTGAAAAATACGGCTTGCTTGTAATGTTTCCGCCGTCGGCGTTTTGGCTCATGGCGTATACGTTAGGTACCATTACCCAGTCGTAGCTGTCGATAAACATTTCCATAAACCACTTGTAGATGTCATCCGGATCTATCTCGCACAGAAACATAAAGCCCCCTAGGATCATCAATCGTTCGATATGGTGGCAGTAGCCTGTTTTAAGAATTCTCTTAATAGTGTTATCTACTGGCAAGATGCCGGTAGTAGCATTATAAAATGAGGCAGGCATTGGCCTGGTGTGTTGCCAGTGATTGGTTGTGCGCATCATGACGCCCAGGTCATCGTAAGTGGCCCGTATAAATTCCCGCCAACCTATAACTTGTCTGATAAAGCCCTCAACACTGTTGAGTGGAATTTTGTGTGCCTCTGCGTGAGCCAGTGTCTTTTTGACTACCAGAGCGGGAGTCAGCAATCCTACATTAAGCATAGGGGTTAGTATGCTGTGGTATAGAAAGTTTTGATCCTCAACGATTGCATCTTCATATTCACCAAACAAATGAAATCGCTGCTCTAGAAAATTTACCAGCCACCGCTCGGCGGTAGTGTGTGTGGTTGGATAGAACCAAAAATCAAGTTCACCTGGATTGTTCGGGAAATCTGTGGCAACAGACTTTATAGCAGCATCGATTTCTGCCGTTCTTTTTACGGTCGGAATCTCTGGTATGTTGCCAAGCAGTTTTTTGGGGAGTTTACGTCGATTCTCTTCGTCAAAACTCCATTTGCCGCCCATTGGCTTGTCGTCTTCAACCAAAATATTTAATCGCTTTCTTTGCCACTGGTAGAAATCTGCCATAAACCAGCGCTTGCGAGTGTACCGCCAGTTTGTATTTTCTTCTGTCGAGTTAAAGAAGCCGGGGGATGGAAGCACTGTTAATGTAAGGCCGGCCAGCCTTGCTGCTTTTTCCAGTCTTTTATTTAATGTGAAATCATGAACTTCAACGAGTGCCAGTGATTTGGGGCCTTGAGAAGCAATAGATTGTAGAAGCTTTGGCAATGGCTCAATTCCCTTATCATATGGCAGAAGGGTGCAGTGCAGATCTGTCTTTTCCAGCAACTTTTTAAACTCAGCCATTGTGGCCCGGTGGTAGGCCAGCTTTTGTTTATGCATCAACGCCGGATATATCCTGTCACCGAAAAACAATGGATGCTCAATTAGTATTACATGCTTGGTGTCTTTATGAATAGCTGGATGTTTCTTGAATAGTTGATGCGGGAAAATCAGCGCGACTTCTGTCATATATAAAATAGGCTTATTTAGATTCTTGTTTGTTAGTGATATGGCTTCTGTCGTACCACATGCCAAGAAATTTTCTCGAGCGAGTAGCGCCGGGGATTAGCAGTATCGCTAACTGAATGATCTTTTGCTTCCTTGAATACCAATCCAGTTTTCTCGCAGATGACACCACAGGTGCCTCCTCAATAATTATGAATTTCTTTTTATTGGTTTTTGCATATTCACGCAGATGTTTTGATAACACCAGTTCCTCCGCAGCGTATTGCTTTTCATCAAAACCACCTACCGCGGAAAATGCTTCTTTCGTGCAGAAGATATAGCAGCCGGCAGCGGCTCCGATCCTCACTGACCACCAGTTCCAGAAGGTCACTAATAGGTTTGCAAAACCTTTGATCTCGCGATCAAACGTGACGGTTGAGCCACCGCCAATAACCTCGCCACTAACGAGTTTCTCAATTGTTAGCTGCAACAGTGTTGGGTTAATGCTTGTGTCTGCGTCTAGGAAGATCATGAAGTCAGCATTGGATGCAGCTGCACCCGTATTTCGTGCTCTGGCAATTTGATTTACCGGCTCGAAAACCACTGTCGCACCCATCTCCTTGGCTATTTCTGCCGTGGCATCGGTGCTGTTGTTATCGACAACAATAATGTCGCCAGAGTAACTGTGTTGTTCCTGTCCATGTGCGGCTACCTGCATCTGGCTCTGGGCGTGACGTAGGGTATCAATCGTTTTGCGGATATGTTGCGACTCATTCCATGCAGGTATTACTATGCTGTATGTGAAGATTGAGTGACTAACTACGCCCGCGAGCGTACGTTTCGGGCAGGTTGGTAAGTGTTGTTGGTCAGCTGCTTCCATGAGATCTGTTATACCATCCGGGACGCATTTCCGGGGGTTTTCGTAAGCCGTTAAATTCGAGCCTGCTTTTTGCGAATTGTCTGTCCTGCCCTTGTCATCGAAGGTCGCGGAATGACCGCCGGAATATTGCTATTCAAGGTAACATCGGCGTTAGGAATCCGGGAGAACAAGTGATGTCTGCAACACCCTCAAGCGCGAACTACGCCAAAGATATCTGGCAGAAGGACAAAGATCACTTTACCCACCCTTGGCAGGTTTTTGATTCGTTCGAGCAAGAAGGTTCGATGATCATGGAACACGCCGGTGGTGCTTACCTGACAGATATTGAAGGCAACCGTTATCTCGACGGAATTGGCGGCTTGTGGTGTACTAATATTGGTCAGGGCAGGGAAGAAATGGCGGATGCTGTTGCCGATCAGATAAAGAAACTTGCCTATGCCAGCCCGTTTGTCGATATCACGACGGCACCGGCGGCTGAGCTTGCATCTCAGCTGGCAGACTTCGCACCGGGTGATCTCAATCATGTGATGTTTAGTTGCGGCGGCTCAACGGCTATAGATTCCGCGTATCGGTTAATACAGTATTATCAAAACTGCCGCGGTAAGCATGACAAAAAGCATATTATCGCGCGCGACAGTTCCTACCATGGCAGTACCTATATATCGATGTCTATAGGTGGCAAGAAGGGTGATCATCCTCCGGAGTTTGACTACAAGCGCGATACTATTCACCACATCTCTAATCCTAACTATTATCGTGCGCAAGGTTACGATACAGAAGAGCAGTTTTTAAATTTTCTGGTCGATGAACTTGAACAGAAAATACTCGAATTTGGCGCCGATAAGGTCGCGGCTTTTTTTGCAGAGCCAATTCTGGGTGCCGGTGGCGTTATTGTGCCACCCAAGGGTTATCATCAAAGAACCCACGAGGTTTGTCAGAAATATGATGTGCTGTATGTATCAGACGAAGTAGTTACGGCCTTTGGCAGGCTTGGCCACTGGTTTGCCTCTGAAGATGTATTTGGCATCATTCCGGACATTATCACTTGTGCCAAAGGCTTAAGCTCTGGTTACCTGCCAATCGGTGCAACGATTTACTCAGACAAAATTCACAGTGTCATTAGCGAGCAAGGTAAGGGTCGCTGTTTCACCAATGGTTTTACCTACTCGGGACACCCGGTATGTTGTGCCGCTGCTTTAAAGAATATTGAGATCATGCAGCGTGAGAACATTTTCGCGAATGCGGTCAAGGTCGGTGATTACTTTGGTCAGCAGTTGCAAACACTGACGGATCTGCCGATTGTCGGGGAAGTGCGTGGCTATCGATTGATGCAGTGTGTCGAGTTTGTCTCTAATAAAGAAACCAAAGAGATGTTTCCTGAAGAAATGGATATCGGTAAAGTTGTCTCTGATATCGCAGATAAAAAGGGATTTTTAGTAAGGCCGATTGTGCATTTAAATGTAATGTCACCGCCGTTGATTATCACCAGTGAAGAAGTAGACTTTGCAGTTGCCACATTACGTGAGAGCATTATTGAGGCGGCAGAGCAGATTGGCTGTAGCTAGCGCTTACAAAGCCTGGCTCTAACAACTCAGAGACTAAGACTCATATGCAAAAGAGCCGTATAGCCAGCGCTGTTGAAAAGGTAGATCGACTACCGGCCTTTATCCGGCAGCCGGCTTTTAATTTCATGATTGGTCGTGCTGTACCTTTTGTGGCTACTTCACGGCTGCGAATTACCAAAGCAACAAAGAATGAGTGGAGTGCAACACTCGATAACAAGCGCCGAGTTCAGAACCACATCAAGCAGATACACGCCTGTGCGATGATGCTGATTGGTGAGACAATCGGTGTGATGATCATAGCAATGAATTTGCCTGGTGATCGCATCCCTTTAGTGAAAAATATCAAAGCGGACTTTGTAAAACGGTCAACTGGAAGAATGACGGGTGTAGTTAAGTTAACTGATGATCAGATTGCGATGATTCAGCGAGAGCCAAAAGGTGAGATTGAACTGGAGGTTATTATTACTGATGAAGCGCACGTTAATCCCTTGTTGATGCGCGTAACCGCTGCATGGATACCTAAGGAACCATCAGGCTAGTGTAAATTCCGGTTATTGTCGCTTTTGCCGGAGTGACATAATTCCAGCTCCGACAATCATTGCGATACCTGTTACAGATATTGAGTCGGGTATTTCTTTGAAAAACAAAATCCCCCACAGTACAGCAAAGCCCACATAGGCGAAATCGAATATGCCTATCATTGCTGGTGGTCCGTTCTGATAGGCAATTGCAGCACCGATACTGCCGATGAGTATTGCAACAGCGAGCACTCCCATTGAGATCCATTCAGGGATTCCCATTGCAGACCAGGGTGACAGTAAAAATCCTTGCCGTAAATCATCCGGCAGTGTGGACAGGTAGAGTGCTGCCAGTCCACCGACAAAAACAAAAGAGATGTTCAGTGCCAGAGATAAAAGCAGCGGGTGTTCAGATCTGCATTTGGTTCGGGTCAGGATCATTGCCAGTGCATACAGAATTGCAGAACATAACGGGTAGAATGCATAGGTATTGAAGTCCCCGGTTTTTGGTCTTAATACCAGCAATACACCGATGAATCCGGTCACGACAGATATCCATCCGAGTCCGGTGATCCTGTCTCCCACAATAAGAGCAGAAAACAAGGTTATAAATATCGGCAATGTGTAGTATGCGGCTGCAGCTACCGAGAGTTCGAGGTGCGGCAGTGAGACATAGTAGCTAATCCACATGCCAACCAGAAGCAGGCTGCGAACGATTGTCCAGACTACTGCATCAGGAAAGCGAAATGGTTCCTTTGCAGTGATCTTTATAAATATCAGTAGACAAGGTATTGCAATCAAAGAGCGAATAACGAAAATCTGCCAGATAACAAAACTATTGCTGGTCAATTTTATCAGTGCGTCGCCGAAGGATAGCGCCAGCACAGTAGCAACAATGACTGCGACTGCCAGCGGAATGTTATCTATTTGTTTGCCGGGTTCGGTCACTGAAAATCGAACTGTCTGTTTAAAAGGCAGACAGTGTTACATAACCATGTGCTTTAAGTCGCCTTAATGGATAGTACAAAGAGAATGCGGACTGTTATTGATTCTCGTCAGGCTGTTTTGGCAGGCCCGTTTGGCTGATTGGCTTGGCTAGTCGGCCTGAGTAGTTTGTTGCAGGCTGGTTTTTAGGACAGGCCAGTCTTTAAATCTCCAGTATCCTCCTTATCTGATTTATCTCCCTTATCTGAATTATCTCCAGAAACCAAAAAATCGGCCGAGTGCTGCTTCCAGTCTATTGCACGATAGTCGAAATCCTCTTGTAACTCAGGTTTTACGATCTGAAAATACGGAGAGATGTCGAAGTCACGTGGTGCGAACAGGCTGTGATGCCGGATATGCATTAACTCCCGGAACACGTTACCTTCAAATTCGGTGCATATACGGTCTGGTAAAATCGGATACCGAATCGACTGAAAAGCCTGCGCGATGAGCGTTGAGCAGATCGCTCTTGTCGGGTCACCGCTGCCCAGTGCCAGCATACGGCGTCGCCAGCGTCTCGGGACTGGTGGGTTCGGCATCAGGTATCTGAGTAAATCGGTGATGTTCTTCAGGTCGTATTCCATACCGAGGCTGGACGCCATGAAATCGCATAATTTTGTTCGGTCCTGATCTGACAGGTTCAATGGACGGCAGATCCGAATATTGTGTTTGCTGTATTTGGAAAGTGGCACGGCGATAACGCCGTTTTCAAGATCCGCCTCGATTAGCAGTTGCTCACCCTTGTAGCCCTCCACACCTTCGGGCATCGTATCGATATAGAATGCGGCGTGTGACCAGGTTGACTGTGTCAGGTATTTGATCGCGGAGCTGACGCGCTGGTCGCCTTCGACCAGTAGAATATCGCCAGGCTGCATAATGGCCGCCAGCTCGTTACTTCGGTGCACGGAGAACGGCCGGTATGTGGTTATGGTTTTGGTTAAATACTTCGCCAGCAGTTTGCTGGTGAAGCGTAGCATCGGGTTGATTTCCATAGTTCTATTTGATCAAAGAACGCTAACTAAGTTCATGAAAGTTCACGGTATTATTGAGTTTGTGAGAAAAATGTTCTAAATGCCAGTTGCTGACTATTTTACCGCATCGAGGTGTCTTGCAGCTACCGCAATATTGATGCTGCCCTGTGTGGCCAGTGCTCATGTTTCAGAGCAAGGGCTGGTCCTGTTGTTGCCGACTGACTTTTATATCGCGTCTGGCGTTCTGGTGGTAATACTTACTGTTTTGTTGCTTCTGTTGCTTCCTGTAAATCTATCGGCAGGACTTTTTACAAAGCGAGATTTGTATAGATTGCCAGGCTTTCGCGGGAATCGGCTGCAAACGTATACCAGTCTGTTGTCGCTTGTTGTGCTTGCACTGCTGCTATACCTCGGCGTTTCCGGCACCCGTGACCCGTTGGAGAATCCATTGCCTCTATTTATCTGGACGGTGTGGTGGATTGGTTTGCCAATTCTTCAAGCTGTGTTTGGAGATAGCTGGCAATGGCTGAACCCCTGGCTGGGTGTCTATCGCCTTGCGACAAACCATGGCTGGCGCGCTCCTTTTGTGCTGCCTGAGTCGGTTGGCCTTTGGCCGGGTATATTGATATTTATATTATTCACCTCTTTTGCACTGGCTGATATCGCACCGGATAGTCCGCGTCGGCTTGCATATTTTGTTGGCGGATATTGGTGCTTTACGATGCTCTGTATGTTGTTGTTCGGAGAGCAATGGCTAATAAGAGGTGAGTGCTTTTCAATGCTCATGAATCGATTTTCAAAGCTCTCTGTGTTTGGCGTTGTTAGATCAATAGAACGTCAGCGGGTGTTAGCAATCGGGTTGCCCGGCTGGAAGTCAATGAGCTGTAAAGCAAGTTCTGTCAGTGCTGCGATTTTCATACTTGTACTGCTTGGTAGCGGCAGTTTTGACGGATTGAACGAAACCTTTACATGGCTTGCGATGATTGGTGTTAACCCGTTGGAGTTCCCGGGGCGTTCTGCGGTAGTCAGTGAGACTGTTACTGGTCTGCTGGTAAGCAATCTACTTTTAATAGTGGTGTATGGTTTTTGTGTCTTTGCGGGAGTGTGGTTTGCTAACCATAGATTCCCGCTAGAAAAACAGATCAGTTTTACAGCAGGCTTTTGTGCGCTCGCGATCTCTGTTTTACCCATCGCCGTTGCCTATCACTTTGCTCATTACCTGGTGACCTTGCTTGTAAACGGTCAGTACGTGATTGCTGCACTGTCGGATCCATTGGCCAATGGGGCTGACTGGCTTAATTTGGGTGCTTACTATGTGACGACCGGTTTTTTGAATACGCCGGCATCGGTTAAAACCATTTGGTTAACCCAAGCCGGTGCAGTGGTCACCGGGCATGTCCTATCTGTGTTGCTGGCGCATGCTGTAGCCATAGAATTGTTTGGCAATGCGAGGCGTGCTATCGTCAGTCAGGCGCCGCTGGCGGTGTTCATGGTCGTTTACACTTTTATCGGTTTGTGGCTGCTTGCAGCACCAAAAGGTGCGTGATCTAACGGGAAATAGAGATTATTAGCAGGAAATTCAAACCAGACCTTAAGACCAGACTAACGGCCAGACTGGGAAATAGCCGTGTAACGCGTGAAGACCCCACACCCGGCGCATTAAACAGAATCAGGATCTAACTCATGACAGATACCAAGAAGAGTTCCATTATCACTAGTAGTTCCGGTGGCAAGATTGGTGGCCAAACAATTAACAAAAGTATGAATCGACGTACAGCACTGAAGACATTGAGTGCTGGTGTGGGTGCAATGGCAGGTGTGGGTGCACTGCCAGGCATGATGGGATGTGCCCATGCTTCTGATGAGCCGATCCGTATTGGCTTTCAGGTACATAGAACCGGAATTGGTGCGGCTTATGGTCGTTGGTATGACCGCACGACAGAAGCTGTTGTGAAAAGAATAAACGATGAAGGTGGGATTAACGGCAGGCCCATTGAAATTGTCGCAGAAGATGATGGTACAGATCCGAAACGTGGAGCTGAAGTTGTAGAAAAGCTAGCAACTAAACATAAGTGTGATGTGGCATTCGGCACTTTGTTCAGCCACGTTGTTTATGGTTCAGCACCTCGCGCTGGTGAACTGGCGATACCATATTTTGTTGTGTCAGAAGGGCATCACGTGGCTAGCGGTGCATTGAATCGCTACACATTGCAGCCCGGCATTACTGATGTAAAAAGTCAGGTGGAAGCAATGGGGCCTTTCATCAAGGAAAACCTGGGTAAGAAAGTCACTATGATTTTCCCGGACTTTGCATTTGGTCATGATCATCGGGATTACTTTTCTGCAGCATTTGAAAGCCTGGGTGGTGAGATACTCGAAAAGATCGCCATCCCACCAACAGAAACATCTTTCTCCAAATACTTTCCGAAGATTCCACGTGAGACTGAAGTCGTCTATCACGTCATGGTCGGCCCTGCTGTACTAACTTTTGTTAAAGAGCTTGGCGAGTTCTTTGGTCCAAGTCGGCCCGAGATATTCGGCTTTATAGACAGCCTGGAAGCAGTTGATCTTTCAAGTCCTGGTCTTGAGTTCCTTGAAGGCACCTACTTCTGGGAAGGCAATCCGCGCTATGCACAAGAAGACCAGACTGAATTTGACAAGGCCTATCGTGAAGCAGTTGGTGTAGATGAGAGCGGTGCTTCTATTTCCGATGCAAAAGATGTCTCGACCTATGCCCATATGTTCGGTTGTTGGGAAACCATGTATGTCATTAAGGCGGGTATGGAAGCCGCTGGTTACAATGGTCCTGATGATCGACAAAAGCTGATCGAAGCAGTCGAGTCAATGACCGAAATGCCTCACTCAATGGAGCATCCGCAGGGGGCCAAGCTTTTTAACGGCAAAACTCACCAGGTATTCGGCCATCAGTACATCTCTAAAGTAACTGATGGCAAGCTTGTGCTTGCTCATACTACTTCTATTGAAGACACTCTTTATGAAGATGAGGTCGACTACACGAGCATGTCTTTCTAGACTGCTCTATTCAATAAGTCGGACGTTACTCCGGTCATGATGACCGGATTACCAGCGCCCCTTCTGAATACATACACTTCCAATAAAGCTTACTGATGGATTTTGGTCCCCACCTGTTTGTTGCATCACTTGAAGGTGCGATAACAGCCGCGGTTCTAGCACTCACAGCGGTGGGACTGAGTATCGTGTTTGGCATAATGCGGGTAGTTAATGTTGCGCACGGCGAGTTCTTTATGCTTGGCGCGGTGATCGCATGGTGGATTACTTCGCTTATTGCAGGGCACCCGGCGCTTGGTTTTACGGTGGCATTGATTGCCGCGCCAATAATTGTCGGTGCGCTTGCCGTAATCTGCAATCGATTTGTGTTGCACAAGATCAACTACGAGCCAGAGCGCACAATAGTCGCGACCATTGGTCTGCTGTATGTCATACAACAGACAACACTGATGACGTTTGGCCCTGAGGCCCGACCCGTAGAAGCGCCGTTTAACAAGCGTATTGCTTTGCCATGGTTTGAATTTGGTGAATCAGGTTTTGCACTCACGTGGCCCTGGGGATTAAGTACCACAACTTATAAGCTCGCAGTCATTGCGGCAGCGGTTGTCATTTTGTTAGTACTCTGGACTGTGATGACACGGACTAAAATCGGTTTAATCATGAGAGCCACCCAGCTGGATCAGGAGATGGCGCAGGCTTATGGAATAGCGGTAAACAAAGTCTATGCGCTGGTATTTGGTCTTGGGGCGGCACTTGCGGCTCTTGGAGCTGTACTGGTGGTGCCGATTCAACAAGCGCACTATCTGATGGGCGATGATCCGCTATTGCTGTCTTTTATTGTGGTAATTATCGGTGGTCTGGGCAGTGTGCCTGGTACTGTGCTCGCAGCCGTATTGATCGGCATGAGTGACGGTATTATCTCGGTGTTTTTCACGCCGACTCTTGCAAAAATTCTGGCAACCTTACTGGTCGCGTTTGTGTTGATATTCAAACCGGACGGGCTGTTCGGAAAACGCCGCGAATGAATCAGGCAGCCCGTAGTGTAGTTTTGCACGGTCTGGTCATAGCGCTGCTGGTGGCGATGTTCTTCGTTCTGCCTGAATATCACAGTGGCAATCTTGCCCGTATCCTGGTGCTTGCAGTTTTTGCTATGGGATATAACGTGTTATTTGGCTATACGGGGCTTTTGAGTCTTGGGCATGCCTTATTTTTTGCCAGTGGTATGTATGGACTCGGTTTATCGATTCAGTTTCTCTCAGCCTCTCCGATGCTTGCGATTGTTATCGGCTTAATTACCGCAGTAGTTGTATCAGGTGTAATCGGTTTTCTGGCATTACGAACTACCGGTGTTGCTTTCATGATTGTGACGCTGATGTTTGCGCAAGCCGGATTTTTAACGGTGTTATTTTTCGGTAAATACACCAGGGGTGACGAGGGTTTTGTTATACAGCGTGCACAACGCATTCTGTTTGGGGTTGATCTATCACAACCACTGCCACGGTATTTTGCCGCCCTTATCTTGTTTGCGATTTGCCTGTGTTTAATTGCCTGGATGGTGCATTCCCGTTTCGGTAAGACGCTCGTTGCAATACGTGAAAACGAAGAACGTGCCCGTATGCTCGGTTACGATATTCAGAGACACAAACTAATGGCAGTCATAATCTCCGGCACTATGTCTGGTGCCGCAGGCGCTGCATATGCCTTGCTGTTTGGTTACGCAGGTGCATCTTTTGCGGCAGTGCAATATTCCATACTGCCGTTACTCTACGTACTGTTGGGCGGTGCAGGAACCACTATAGGGCCGTTGATTGGCACGGTATTTATGTTTTATCTGATCGATATTTCCAGCGAGTATACTGATGCCTATCTGTTGATCGCAGGCCTTGCGCTAATATTGTTGACACTGTTTGCTCCGCACGGAATTGCAGGCATATTGCGTAAAAAGCTGGCGTGGTTGCCATGAGCATTATTTCAACCCACGGGCTCTCAAAACACTACTCAGGATTGCGTGCGGTAAACAATGTGGACTTTGATTTACCAGACGGGCAGGTAAGAGCGCTAATTGGTCCAAATGGAGCAGGGAAGACAACGTTCGTTGGAATGCTCAGTGGTCGTATTAAAAGCTCCGCTGGCAGTGTAAGCTTTCTAAATACTGATGTAACCGACATGCCAGCTCATAAGCGTATGTCTATGGGTATGGCATATACTTTCCAGATAACCTCCGTGTTTGCCAATTTGTCAGTGCATGAAAATGTAGCACTAGCTGCTCGACGCGCTATCAAAGGCGCACCCTCGGTGGTTAATAATAAGGTAATGTCAGTACTTGAGCAGGTCTATCTTGCAGACCGTACTGATCAAATTGCCGGTGATTTAAGCTACGGCCACCAACGACTACTAGAAATAGGTATGGGGCTCGCACAGTCGCCAAGGCTATTTATACTTGACGAACCAACTCAGGGTTTATCAGCTTCAGAAGTAGACGGATTCATTGAGCTGGTCAGGGTACTCAGCAAAGACACCACCATCTTATTGATTGAGCACAACATGGATGTGGTTATGCGGACGGCGCACTACATTACTGTCCTTAACTTCGGTGAGATCCTCGCTGAAGGAACTCCTGCAGAGATCAGGAGCGATACAGATGTTCAAACCGCTTATCTGGGAACAACATAGTGTTGCGGGTTAACCAGATAGAAGTAGCGTATGACCGTGTACAGGTGTTGTTCGGACTGTCGTTGTCAGTTGAGCGCGGAGAGATTCTCTGCCTACTTGGTCGCAATGGCGCCGGCAAGACAACAACCTTGAAGTCGATTATGGGTCTCTTGCCACTGCGTGGCGGCTCAGTAAGTTTTGACGACAAAACTATCAGCGGGCTGCCCGCACATAAGATGGCAGCCAAAGGCATTGCTTATGTACCGCAGGGCCGGCGGCTGTTTTCTGAGTTGAGTGTTCGGCAGAATATCGAAATCGGTTTGATGGCCAGCGGTGCAGGGCATGAAACTCGAGAGTACGCGTTATCCCTGTTCCCGCGTTTGCGCGAGAGGTTAAAGCAGCGTGCTGAAACTCTATCTGGTGGTGAACAACAAATGTTAGCAATGGCAAGAGCCATCTGTGCAAGGCCACAAGTGATATTGCTTGATGAGCCAACGGAAGGCCTCCAGCCATCCATGACTTCAATGATTCGTGAAGTCATTATTGAGATGAAAAACAACGGTGTTGCGGTTGTACTGGTAGAACAGCATGTTGATGCGATTCTAGCGGTGGCAGACAGAGTGACGTTTGTTGAGCACGGAGTAGATGCAGAAACTGTTGCAGTCTCTGTCTTAAAGGAAAGACCTGAGCTAGTTAATGCATACCTCGGTGTATAGTTCGAGAATGTCTCCTCGAACATCTGTTTCGATCAGAACGTCTTCGCAGAGTCACGTAGGGTCTCAACGTAGGGATAAGCTTCACAAGCGCATCCACCAATGTACAGCACGTCAGATACGACATTACCAAAGTTAATCTGGCGATTTATTTTGTGGGTGATTTTGTGGCAGTTGTTGGGGTGGTTTGGTGGTAATTTGGTGGATGCGCAAGCTTATCCCCCCCCTACGAAAAACTGTGCTCTGATCATCATGCCAATGAGGCATGTTCGAATGAAGCCGGATATTCCCAATCGTATACAGACTTCTATATTTTATGTGGCAGCGTACCGACCTGTTGCACTATTCCTCTTTCGATGGCAGGTTGTCATCTTTATTCTCTCTTAGTGCTCTATGTTGTCCGCTTCGATAACTCAATAAATAGCCACCAAATATAATCACAACAGCCAATATTAATAACATCAATATTTCACTCATAATCATTTCCGTCTTATTGGCAGGCGCGGTGGTATCAAGATTGAATTTAGCAGGGCAACGATAATCCTCGCTTTTGTACGCCCGTTTGATCGGCAATAGCTTGGCGTGGATCGTTGTATCGTGGAAATGTTATACCACAAAAGATCGGATCTTAGAGGTTCAGGAACCATCGGTATTCTAGCAGTAGGTAGTCTTTGGTGGTAAATGTGACACTCGCTGCCCAGGCCTGTTACAAGCTGTTACAAGTCGATACCCGGTGGCAATGCTTTATTTGCCTGTTCCGCCGAAACTATGATTGCCAATTTGGCAAACACCTTACGGGAACACAAATAATGAAACGATCTACCAAAATAATCACTGCTGTCGCTCTAACTCTTGGAATCGCTGGTGGCGCTGCTGCTATCGGAAAACATCAATTCGGCGATCCGGAGAAAAGAGCCGCCAAAGTTGCAGCTTACATTGCCTACGAACTTGAGCTAGATGAGACGCAAAAGCAGGCATTGGATGTTTTGAAAACCCAAATGATGGCGGCCAGGCAGACTGTAAAAGCGGACAAGTCTGCGATGAAACAAGAAGCGCTGGGTCTGATTAATGCGGATACCTTTGACCGGGCAAAAGCCCTGGATATGATTAACAGTAAAGTGTTGGTAGTAAATGAGCAAGCGCCAGATATGATAAACGCACTGGGTGACTTCCTCGACACACTAAACGCAGAGCAAAAAGCTGAAATCGCGGAGTTTGTTCAGGAGCGCCGCGGACATCATGGCCGCAAACATCGGGATTAATTTCTAGTCGACACTGTGGCGAGTGCTAACATCCCCTGAATTGCTTTGTTCGAAGATCGACCGATCAAATTGCATGATCGGTCGTTTCTACGTTAAGCAATCATGGGCTGTTATACTGGCAATGAAACTACCGATAAAAAATTTAACATCCAACATGCTTAATGTCCTGATCATAGATGACGATGAAAAGCTCGCAGAGCTGCTCACTGAGTACTGTTCGAGCTATGAAATTGTTATTGATTCAGCGCAACTTCCTTCGAAGGGGCTTGAAAAACTTAAGCGTGAATCCTTTGATGCGGTGATTCTTGATGTCATGCTGCCAGAGATGGATGGATTTGAAGTGTGCAAGACTATTCGGTCTTTTAGTGAGATTCCAATTATCATGCTGACCGCGCGCGGCGAGGTGATGGACAGGGTAGTCGGTATCGAACTTGGTGCGGATGACTATTTGCCCAAACCATTTGAACCTCGTGAGCTTGTCGCCCGAGTAAACAGTATCGCAAAAAGAAAACCCGTTGAAACTGGTCTGATGTCTTTTGACGAGTTAACGATCAACAGGCAACAACGTATCGTTGAAGTGCAGAATCGGGAAGTCGAGCTGACTACTATGGAATACCAGCTACTTTTGCTGCTTGCCAGTTCTCCCGGTAAGGACTTTTCGCGGGACGATATTCTAAATCAGCTTAAAGGCACGGAAACCGAGTTGTTCAGTCGATCAGTGGATATATTAATCAGTCGCTTGAGAAATAAGCTAAAGCCATTGAAACTAATTAAAACGGTATACGGATCTGGTTACGCCTTTGTAGCGACGCCTAAATCTGTTAAGCCTTGACATTCCGTTAAATCACCAGAGCCGCCTGAAATCTATAATGAACCGTAGAAATGTCCACAGAATGATCCGTATAGCGAGTTGGAAATAAATTGTTAACCACTCTGCGTCAATCACTCACCACACGCCTGCTATTTGTGTTTCTGGTGACAAGTGTGATCATAGTGGTGTTGCTGGTGGCTTCCTTGTTCCATGCGGTAAGGTCGCAGTGGAGGTTCACAATCGCGCCGCACATTGAACAGTACCTTGAATATGTCAATGAAGACCTCGGTTACCCGCCCAGTGAACAGCGTGCACATGAGCTTGCAAACACGCTGCGTATCAATATCTATATCGATGGTCCCCAGAGCCGGTTTTCTACAACAGGCAAGCAACTGGATAGTGATGACCTCGAGTTCAGGGATCGATCGCGTAGATTCAGAAAACATCGAAAGCAGAACAGCTTTATCCCTAACGTTCAGATCGGAGAGCATGATGACAGAACGGTTCTTAGAAACCAGACCGGAGAGTACAGCATCTTCTATGAAGTGAGGCATCAGCGTAAGCATCCCCGCCATAAGGAAGGATTCTGGCTTCCAATACTATTACTCGGTGCGATACTCGCTGCGTGCTACTGGTTGCTGCGCCGTATGCTTCGACCCGTGCAGGATATTAAAAAAGCGGTGCATGCGATGGGAGCTGGCAATCTTAACACTCGCGTTCCTGTACGGTCGGGTAATGATCTCGGTGTATTGGCGGGCAGTATCAATACAATGGCATCTGATATTGAGGCGCTGCTGGATGCTAAAAGACAATTATTACTCGGTGCCAGTCATGAATTACGAACACCCGTAACCCGGGCAAAGATTGCCGCTCAAATGCTGGAGCAATCCACCAATCGCGATCGTATTATCGAAGATCTGGATGAAATGGAATCACTTATCGCGGATATCATGGAAAGCGAGTGGGTTACAGGAGGTCACTCTGCGCTCAAACTATCTGATGTGAACATACCAGAGTTAATCAATTCAGTGATTGAAGAGCTGCATTGTGCTGATATAGTAACCACAACATTTCATGAAAATATAACCATATTACAGGCTGACACAGCTCGATTGCGGCTGTTATTTCGTAACCTGATCAGCAACGCCCTTAAGCATGGTGAAGGCAACCTTTCCCCGAGCGTAAAAGTGCATGTTGTGGGTAATGACCTGCATGTTGAGATCACGGACCATGGTGGTGGCATCGAAGAAAAGCATCTAGCGAGATTAACTGAGCCGTTTTACCGTGCAGACCCTTCGCGTACACGCGCTACTGGTGGTTTTGGTCTGGGATTGCATATATGTGATCTGATTGTTCAGGCACACAGTGGCAAGATGGACTTCAAAAGTACCGTTGGTGAAGGGACTACGGTCACAGTGGTGATACCCTATGCACAATAGAATTTACTGCTTGTTAAGTCCGTTCTCAACTATGTAGTCGGCAATTTCAATTACCGGGGCGACCCATAGGCTCGCTTGTTGTTCTGATAAGTACTCTATCAGTTCCTGGTGCACGGACTGACTGACGTCCAGGTCATGTGTACCTCCCACTCCGTGGAATACAAATACCACAAGGCCATTATTCTCAATCCCTTTTACAACTTGTGCTTTCAGTGTTTCGGCGTCATGGCTGTTTACTGAGTATGCGACCAGGTCATACAAGTCAATTTTACCGGGTACGTTATAGCCACGGTATACGCCGCGTGCGGCCACTGCAGTGTTTTGGATTATATCGACAATAGATTCTCCGCCAGCTTTTTTATCGCCGCAGGTATAGGCAAAGGTGCGTCGTGTTTTATTGTCGAGTGCGCTTAGCAATGTGTTTGCCTGTGTAACTTCATTGGCGAATTGCGCACGGGTGTAATTGTCAAGATCTCTATCTGATTTCACCCATTCTCTGCCTGGTTTGCTGCCCATGCAAGGGTGGACCATAGTATGGTTGCCCAGCTCATGACCAAGATCGGCAAGTCGCTTCCAGTCAGCAGATCTGGTTACGATGCTATGTGATGTCCCGGTAACATAAAAAGTCGCGCGAATATTATGCTGATTTAACAGCGGCACCACGTTGTCCAGGTGGGTATTCAGGCCGTCATCGTAGGAGAGCGCTATAGCTGCAGCTTTGCCATTCCATGGTCCTGTAGCCTTTAAGTTCGTCACTTCTTTCTTCTCAGAGGTGGCTGCGGGAATTTTATCGAGTAATTCTATCGCAATTGATCCGGGTGCCGTTGGCTGAGCCTGCGATACCGATACCAGACTGCAGACAAAACACAGAACCAACAGAAGATATCTCATACTACCGCCTATACTATCGCTCATTAACCGTGTCTCGTAAACTATGCACGCCAAAGCCTCGTGCTCAAGAGATTTACCGCGGACACCTTCTTTTCTGGGTACCACAGCTTGAAAATCTAGGAAAAGTCGGTATTCAATGCTAGATCCGTGCCGGAGAAATTGACACCTCCGGGCAACCGATTGCCTGTATTTACATTGTTTTCGCGGTCAATATGGCAAGCACCGTCGTTTATCAGACCAAATGATTATGGTGCAATATTCAGGTGTTCTCTCGTCTGAACAGTAATGGTACTGTCGCTCTAAACCGGAGAAAAAAATCGATGGATAACGCATCTTTCCCAAGCTGGGCAGACGTCGCTTCTGAGCTGGTCGCCGTAGCTGCTGGTAGAGCTTCTGCTGATACGGTAATTCGAGGCGGTAATCTTGTTAATGTGCAGTCTCGGGAAGTACTGGCCAATACATCTGTTGCATTTAAAAAAGGCCGGATAGCCTATGTTGGTGCTAATGCATCGCATTGTATTGGCGAGGAAACCACTGTTGTTGAAGCAGATGGCAGGTATTTAATACCAGGCCTCTGCGATGCTCATATGCATATCGAGAGTGGCATGCTCACACCTGCAGAGTTCGCAGCAGCCGTCATACCGCATGGCACCACCAGCATGTTCACAGACCCTCATGAGATCGCTAATGTCCTCGGGCTTGAGGGTGTTCGGATGATGCACGATGAAGCGATGCAACAACCGATCAATATCTTTACCCAGATGCCTTCATGCGCTCCGTCCGCACCTGGTCTTGAGACAACCGGTTTTGAAATCTCGGCTGATGACGTTAAAACCGCGATGTCATGGCCCGGTATTATCGGGCTGGGTGAGATGATGAATTTCCCCGGGGTTATCAACGGTGATCCTCAAATGCTGGCGGAAATGGCTGCCACTATGAATGCTGGTAAAACGGTGGGTGGTCACTACGCATCACCTGATCGTGGTATCCCGTTTCATGCTTATGTGGCGGGTGGTGCTGCTGATGATCACGAAGGTACCTGTGAACTTGATGCCATCGCTAGAGTACGTCAGGGGATGCGATCGATGTTGCGACTAGGCTCTGCCTGGTATGACGTAGAAAGTCAGATAACAGCAATCACTAAAAAAGGTCTTGATCCACGTAACTTTGTATTGTGTACAGATGATTGTCACTCCGGGACTCTGATTAACGATGGTCATATGGATCGCGTTGTGCGGCACGCTATAGATTGCGGTTGTGATCCGCTTATAGCAATTCAAATGGCAACAATTAATACCGCTACCCATTTTGGTCTTGAGCGTGATCTTGGCAGCATTGCACCAGGCCGTCGTGCTGACCTGATCATTACGTCTGATCTCAAGCAACTGCCAATAGAATGTGTTTATTCACGCGGGGTAAAAGTCGCTGAAAACGGTGTGTTGGTGGTGGATTGTCCGCATCATGCCTGGCCACAACACGCGAGAGAAACCGTTCATTTGGGTATGACTCTTGAGATAGAGGATTTCGCCCTTGCCGCACCGGCAAATTCCACATCAGTAAACGTCAGGGTAATCGGGGTGGTAGAAAATCAGGCGCCAACCAGGTCACTTACGGCAACTTTACCGGTTGATGATGGGGTCATAGAAATTGCCAATGACGTTGCACACATTGGACTTGTTGAGAGACACCGGTCTACCGGTCAGGTCACGAATGGCTTTGTCTCAGGCTTTGGTTATACAGGCAAAATGGCAATGGCTTCAAGCGTCGCTCACGATAGTCATCACATCATTGTTGTCGGTACAGATAGAGCGTGCATGGCGAGTGCTGTTAACCGTCTCGGAGAGGTTGGCGGTGGAATTACTGTCTGGCAGGACGGCAAAGAGCTCGCACTGGTCGAATTACCTATTGCAGGGTTAATGTCTGACCGGCCTGCAAAAGAAGTGGCTGCTGATGCAGACGCTATGGTTGCTGCTATGCAGTCCTGTGGCTGTACACTTAACAATGCCTATATGCAGCACTCGTTGCTGGCATTGGTTGTAATACCTGAATTGCGTATTTCTGATTTAGGTTTGGTGGATGTTGGGAAGTTCGAGTTTACGGATGTGATTTGCTGATTGGTATTTTGTGCGACGTATAGCTTTCTAAAATTAAAGTCCCGGGTAGACTCGTCGCTCTAAAGCGGTTACTCGACAATACTCGTGTAGAAAGACGTCATCGAACATAACGTAATCGTTAAGCAACCAGGCGGACGTGGGCATCAATCACATCCCAGGGTGCGACAACCAATCCACTATCAGTGCGCTGAATTAAATTTACCGCTTCAAGTTCCGCTGTATCGACATGCACGTTTTTATAGTCACGACCTAAGGCTCTGGCGAGACCTTTCACACTTAGGGGCCCTTGCTGTCTTAGGGCCTTGAGCAGTTCCAGTCTTTTCGGAGTCAAGACTGATATCAATGCTTCCAAATTTTCAAAATTTAAATGAACCTCTGTATTGATGTCTGATTTCGATCTTGCTGAATTCCAGGCATCAGAAAAACGCTTAAATCCTTCCTTGGCATCCTCAACTCCAATATCAATTCTCTTACTCATAGTTTCTGATTCCTGAGTTGGTTAATGTCTGTTTCAAAATCAGTTACAAGCTGCTCGACAGATGAAAAGTTGTAGACTTCCTCTCTATCCTGATAGTGACGATGATCACCTTTGCCTAACTCATTATCATATCCAATGAGTCGTGAACCTGGATATCCATAAAACAAACTGTATTTCAATCCGTGAGGACGTTCTGCATCTGTTTCTGGCAACTTCCAAATAATCATTTCTCGGATAGCGCCATCCACATAGATGTACTTGTCACGAAAAATTAGTTCAGCTTTAGCCATGTATGGTGTACTATACCATACTTTAGAGATGTCCAGTCAGACGGCGTTTTCAGTCAGCGTACCTCATCGACGGACGAGCCTATTAAATGGTTCTTCCCTTCACCCGTTGCAGTCAAAGTGTAGCCGACCACGTAATAAGCATCATTTGTGGTTAATAATAGCTCGTGTGAAATGAAGCGAAGGACTGGCTTGGGCACGCTACGCGATATTAGATATCAACGTTATTGTCCGACTGCACTTACCGCCTATGGAAAATCTAGTTTTCCAGGCGATCTTTATATCGATACCATGCCAATGCTGCTGGCAGGAACCACGGTTTTCCGGTGTAAAGAGGTCGAGTCGGAAACCTGATGTCATCGAAGCCTGTGTTTCCCTCCGTCAGCCCCAGGACTTTATTGCCTGCGCGCATTCCTAAGTAGCTTGCCAATGATACGCCTGAGCCACAGTAGCCCATTGCGTAGTGGATTCCGTTTTGTTTGCCGATATGTGCCAGTGAATCGAAGGTGTAGGCAACAAAACCCATCCATGAATGTGACAGCTTTACGTTTGCAAGTTCCGGAAACAGCCGTGCGAGATCTGCTCTAAGCAATGGTGCGCTTTTCGTCGGGTCTGTTTCAGAACTGGACACGCGGCCACCAAACAAAATTCGTGATCTGTCTGGTGAGGCTCTGTAGTAATAAACCACCTTGCGGGTATCACTATAGATGCGGTCATTTGGCATTAATCTATCCATCGTCGTTTTATCAAGCGCTTCTGTAGCGATGATATAACTGCCTATGGGTATCACGCGGCGTCTTTGCCATGGCGTGATGTTTCCCGTATAGCCATTGGTGGCGACGATGACATCCTTGGCTTTTAACACACCTTGTTGGGTGCTTGCTTTGATGTGTCCGGATTCAACAGAGAGTTGAGTGACGGGACAATGCGGTATGATCTGTACATCGGCTTTGTTAGCAAGCTCCAATAACTCTTGATGATAGGCTGCAGGATCAATTGAAGCGTGTGGGTGATAAATCACTCCGCCATGGTAATTGTCAGTTGCAAGTTCTGAATGCTGCTCTGCGCGAGGTACTATACTAAATGGGACTTCAAGCCCCGGAGGTTGTTGAGTAACTTCTGCAGTTAGCTTGTTAAATTGTTTTGCGTTATGTGCTGCATGAAACCGTCCGCACACGCGAAAGTCACAGTCGATACCTTCATCCGCAATAAAATCTTCGATCCACGTCAGTGCGTTGTGTCCTTCTTTGATAATATTAAATGCCTTGTCTACTCCGTATTTTCGAGTAAGAGATGAGAGGTCTGGTTTGATGCTAGTGCTAATTTGTCCGCCGTTTCTTGTGCTGCAACCGAAGCCTGCATCTTCTGCATCAACAAGTACGGTTGAGCGACCAGCGCGTGCTGTGACCAGAGCCGCATGCAATCCGGTGTAACCTGATCCTATTACCAGAACATCGCATTTTTCCGGTAGCGGGTTGGCCTCCAATGCCGGGCGCGGTGATTTGTCCCACCAGTACGATTGCAGTTTGAAGTCGTCGGTAAAAAGTTCTCTATTGTTCATTCAGTTGGCTGCAGGTATTCAAGATAGTAGAAGCCGCTACGCTGTCTAACGTGCTCCATTGACTGCCAGATACACAGAATAGAGAGAGGTCGTACCGCAGATGAAAAGACGGTTTAACTTCTGCCCGCCGAAACAGACATTGCCGACAAGCTCGGGAATTAGAATTTTACCGAGCAATGTACCGTCGGAATTCAAACAATGAACACCATCAGCGGCAGACGTCCATATTCTTTCTTGCGTATCCACTCTAAAGCCGTCAAATAATCCTGCAGTGCAATCTGCGATCACAATACCTTTATCGAGCTCATTGTTTTTAACGACATGCTTACGAATATGTGCCGGGCCGTTTTCCTGATGTGTCGCTCCGGTATCTGCAATGTACAAATGTTTTTCATCTGCCGAAAACGCAAGGCCATTGGGTTTAATGTAGTCATCGGCTACACGCGAAATGTTGCCGGTTTCAGGGTCTATTCTGTAGACGTGGCAGCCCTCGATTTCGCATTCTGCTCTGTCGCCCTCATAGTCGATCAAAATACCGTAAGAGGGATCGGTGAACCAAATAGATCCATCAGACTTTACGACGACATCGTTCGGTGAGTTAAATCGAGCACCTTGAAACTGATCGGCCAACACGGATATTGAGCCATCGTGTTCTGTGCGAGTGACTCGCCTTGTCAGGTGTTCACAGGTGACCAGCCTGCCTTGCGGGTCAGTGGTATTGCCGTTTGAATTATTTGCAGGATTACGGAAAACTGAAACAGAACCATCTGTTTCATCCCATCGCATCATTCTGTTGTTAGGGATGTCTGACCAAATCAGATACCTCCCTGCGGCAAACCAGGCTGGTCCCTCGCTCCAGCGTGCGCCTGTCCAAAGTCTTTCTACGCGCGCATGTCCAGTCAGGCACTCATTAAAAGAGTTATCAATTACCTCAAAACCAGTGCCTTCGATTTCACCAAACATGAGACTTGTCCGATTGTTTGCCTAAGTGGTTAGCAGAGATTACATGGATCCGGCCGGATATTAAAATTCTGGTGGGTGTGTGTTGTCAGTCAGGAGGTTGCTGCAGCCGCTATGCTGCGTTTCATAACTATCGATGGATCTGTGCATTTGTTCCGCAATCCAATCTGCCGATCTGCTCGAGTGAAATGGCAGTTTTGGTGTAGAGGCGCACCAGGAAGGACGTGTAACTTTGCCTCTGTATTTCTCGGTAGAGTCGCGAGATCAGATGAGTGACGGAGAAATCGATAGCTTGAGAAGAAGAGAGTCGAAGCTCTGCGGTAATTATTTACTGGCAATCAAAGCTGATTGCCAGTAACACTAACTTTCAGCTCAGCAGCACAACTGCTGCGTAAGCCTAAACTACCTGGTAGCCTTAGCTAGCCGCGCAAGGGTTGCAAGGGTTGCAAGGGTTGCATGGATTACAAGGGTTGCACGGATTACAAGGGTTGCACGGATTGCAAGGGTTCGCAGTTGGGTTGCATGGATTGCAAGGGTTACAAGGATTGCACCATGTGCCATCTGGACCGCACGGGTGAGTAGCTTTTACAGCGCACGGGTTACATGGGTTGCATG
>CALIHW010000041.1 GCA_938020525.1 uncultured Granulosicoccaceae bacterium
CTTCTCCATATTCTCAGCGCCCAGGTAAGCACCCCATTCCCAGGCAGCCACCGTACCATGCACCTTGAGATTATCGGCACGCAAACCCATACCCTCCGAGCCATAAAAAAACAACGGGCGTATATAGGCAGGTACAAACCCCGGAAATGCAAAAGCATTTTCAAGTCCTTCTTCTTTGGCAACTTGTCGGATGTTGTTTCCATAGTCCAGGGTTGGAATACCCTGGTTCCAAAAATCTACCATTGCAGCAACATGAGTTTTCATAGAAGCACGGGCCGCCACTTCAACTGATTTCGGATCTCTTTCCTGTGCGTCTTTCCATTGGCCGACTGACCAGCCTGCAGGTAGGTAGCCGTGTATCGGATCATGTGCAGAGGTTTGATCCGTCACCATATCCGGTTTAACACCGCGTTTGATCAGCTCAGGGAATACATCAGCTGCATTTCCTAACAAACCGACAGACTTAACCACACCGGTGTTTGTCCAGCTGTTTATCATGTCCAGTGCTTCGTCGAGCGAGTTGGCTTTTTCATCCAGGTAGCGAGTACGTAGGCGCATATCGATACGGTCGGGGTCACACTCGACCGCCAAACAGCAAGCACCTGCCATGACAGAGGCTAGTGGCTGTGCGCCACCCATACCACCGAGACCCGCTGTTAAAATCCAGCGGCTATTAAGATTACCGTTATAGTGTTGTCGTCCTGCTTCAACAAAGGTTTCATATGTGCCTTGTACTATTCCCTGCGTGCCGATATAGATCCACGAGCCGGCAGTCATCTGCCCGTACATCATCAGACCTTGTCTATCCAGCTCATTGAAGTGATCCCAGGTTGCCCAGTGCGGAACCAGATTGGAGTTGGCAATCAGCACCCGTGGTGCATCACTGTGAGTCTTGAATACGCCAACCGGTTTGCCGGACTGTACTAACAGAGTTTCTTCATCACTTAGCTTTTCCAGACTGCCCACAATTGCATCAAAATCTTCCCAGCTGCGTGCCGCGCGACCGATGCCGCCGTATACCACAAGTTCTTGTGGATTCTCTGCGACATCAGGATGTAGATTATTCATCAACATACGCATAGGAGCTTCAGTTAACCAGCTTTTCGCACTGATGTCAGATCCGGTTGCAGGATATACTGATCTGGAGTTTTTGCGTGATTTACCGGAGTCATTCATGGGTATTAACCTGGTTGATTAATAAATATATTCGATGAGTAGCTATCAGGCGAGGGCAGGCATGTCGATATTCAACTTTGCCCGTTGTGCCAAACCGTTCAATATCATATTGGCGGCGGTGGCGATATCTGTTGCCATGTATCGGTCTTCTTCAAGTGTGGCTACTTCAGTGCGCAGTGCAGAGATAACCGCTGCCAGGGCATCACTTGTTTTTAGCGGACTGCGAAACTCAATACCACGTGCAGCACACAACAACTCAATAGCCAGAATATGCAGCAAGTTTTTGTTCATACGGGCTAGCCGAACTGCACCATGTGCCGCCATTGATACGTGATCCTCCTGGTTAGCGCTTGTTGGAGTCGAATCAGTAGAGCAGGGGTTGGCCAGATGTTTGTTTTCACTCATCAGTGCTGCGGTGGTGATCTCCGCCACAATAAAGCCAGAGTTTAAGCCTGGTTCTGCGGTCAGAAATGGTGGCAAATCAAAAGACAATGCAGGATCTACCATCAGTGCCACCCGGCGTTGAGCAATAGCCCCGACTTCTGCAACCGCTAAAGCGATTTGATCAGCAGCAAACGCTACCGGTTCTGCATGGAAGTTGCCACCGGACAGCACCTGACCACCGTTTGGGTGCTTATCATCGGCTATAACAAGCGGATTGTCAGTGACTGCATTTGCTTCGGTTTGTAGTGTACTGGCGGCTTGCCTTAATAGTTCCATGCATGCACCTGTCACCTGAGGTTGGCAACGTATGCAATAGGGATCTTGTACGCGGGTATCTTCTTCTCTATGACTGTCGCGAATTTCAGACCCTGCCATTAGCATGCGCATAGTGGACGCAACATCGATTTGACCGCGATGTCCGCGTAATAAATGTATCGCAGGTTGTAACGGTGCTGTCGACCCCATAATGGCGTCCGTCGACATGGCACTGGTAATTATAGCGGTGGTGGTCAGTTGCCAACTAGTCTGCAAGGCAACTATGGCGGCGGCCGTAGAGAATTGCGTGCCGTTGATAAGCGCCAGGCCTTCTTTGGCAATGAGATCTATTGCTTGTACACCGGCGGCTTTGAACGCAGGCCCGGAAGGCTGGCGGGTACCGTTATAAAAAACCTCACTTTCACCCATCAGCACTGCTGCAAAATGTGCCAGCGGCGCGAGATCTCCCGAGGCACCAACTGATCCTTGTGAGGGCACAACGGGTGTTATGCCTTTATTCAACAGAGTTTCTATGGATTCAATCAGCGCCCAGCGGACACCGGATGCACCACGCCCCAACGACAACAGTTTTAATCCCATCATCATGCGGACCGTGTGGTGATCTGTGGTTTCTCCTACACCCGCGCAGTGTGACATTATCAGGTTACGTTGCAGGGCGGCAGTGTCATCAGCAGCAATCCTGACACTGGACAGTTTTCCAAAGCCGGTATTCACTCCATATACTGCATCATCTGCTTTGACCACAGCCGCTACTACATCAGCTGCACGATCTACTGCTGGCCTACATTGACGATCAAGTGAGATGTGTAGGTCGTCGCAGGTGACAATCCGAAATAGATCCTCCAGTGTGGTTTTGCCCGGAACCAGAACCAGTTGATCCATTGGCTTGCTCATAACTCAGCTCCGCTGTGAAATCGCTGGCTCAGCGGATTGAAACCGATACGATAACAAAGTTCAGATGGATGGCTGACATTCCACAGGGAAATGTCAGCAATCATGCCTGGGCTGATTGTGCCACGGTCCGGTAATCCTAAAGCTCGTGCGGCATTGCGGGTGATGCCTGTGAGAGCTTCTTCCGGTGTGAGTCTAAATAGTGTGCACGCCATGTTCATGGTGAGCAATAGTGACGTCAGTGGCGATGAGCCCGGGTTGCAGTCAGTGGCAATGGCAATAGCGACTGCGTGTTTGCGCATCATTTCCACCGGCGGGTGCTGAGTTTCACGGAGCGTATAAAACGCCCCCGGTAAGAGCACAGCCACAGTGCCGGATTTTGCCATAGCGCGAACGCCGTCTTCATCGAGGTATTCGAGATGATCTGCAGATAGTGCGTTATATCCTGCAGCCAGTGTCGCACCGCCAGATAGAGACAGTTGCTCCGCGTGTAGCTTAACCGGCAGACCCAATGCATGCGCTTTTATAAATACCCGTTCAAGTTGATCCGGTGTAAAAGCAATGGATTCACAAAAGCCATCGACTGCATCAACCAGATTTTCCTGATGTGCCTTTTCCAGCGCTGGTATACAAATCTCATCAATGTAGGAGTCTTTACTACCATTGTAATCTGTTGGCAGTGCATGAGCACCAAGGAAGCTGGTTTTAACAGTGACTGGCCTTAACGATTGAATTTTTCGCGCTGCCCGTAGCATGTTAAGTTCAGTATCTATATCGAGACCGTAGCCGGATTTTATCTCGATGACTGAAACCCCTTCAGCAAGCAGTGACTCGACTCTGGGCAGTGCCGTTGCCACCAGCGATTCAACGCTGGCAGCGCGAGTAGCCGACATGGTAGAGACGATGCCACCACCAGCTGCAGATATCTCTGCATAAGTGGCGCCGTGAAGGCGTTGTTCGAATTCGCCAGCCCGATGTCCACCGTGCACGATATGGGTATGACAATCAATGAAAGAAGGGGTAAGTAAGCCGCCTTCGCAGTCATGCATCGGTAGTGCTGTGAGCTCATCTGGCATTGAGTCAACTGCGCCACACCAGACGATCAAACCTTCTTTAACTGCTACTGCGCCGTTGTGAATCAAACCATATGGTTCAGACCCCGTAATACAGGTGGCTACAGTTGCGTTGTGGAGTACGCGATTTAGCATCAGCTATCCTGATATTAGTGGATGGTTCGGTGGTAGTTAAAGCCAGCAGTTGACATTATGAGCATACATAATAAATAATATTATGTGCATACATTAAAGGAGTCAACCGAATAGTGACGGCGAGATCAGCAACCGACGGCAACACCATTTGGGCTCAGCATGCGTTAACAGAAAACGGTTGGCAATCAGATGTGTCAGTAACAGTTGATGCTGGCGGCACAATAGTAGAGGTACTCGCAGATCAGCCAGCAGCGGGGAGTCGTACTGGCATTCTGTTGCCTGCTGTTGGCAACTTGCACAGCCATGCGTTTCAGCGCGCTATGGCGGGTATGACGGAACAGCGTGGGCCTGACCCGCGCGACTCATTCTGGACTTGGCGCAAGTTGATGTATGGATTTCTTCAGCACTTAACACCCGATGATGCGGAAGCTATTGCGGCATTCGGGCAAATTGAAATGCTTGAATCGGGCTTTGCTTCAGTCGGTGAGTTTCATTACCTGCATCATCAGCCCGATGGTCGTCGTTACAGCAATCGGGCTGAAATGTGCGAACGAATAGCTGCGGCATCTCAAAGCAGTGGCATAGGGTTGACGTTGCTACCGGTCTTATATGAACAAGGTGGCTGTGATGGCCGTGCATTAGCAGGTAGTCAAAAACGATTCGGCAACACAATTGATGAATTTGCACGCCTGTACAGTGATGCCAGACAGCTGATCAAAGATCAACCGCAAATGAATATCGGCATAGCGCCTCATTCACTAAGAGCGGTTAGTCAGTCATCACTAAGTGCAGCAGTATCACTTGCCGATGGCCAGCCATTTCATATCCATATTGCCGAACAGGATGCCGAAGTAGAAGAGGTGTTAGAAGCATGGAACGCCAGACCAGTAGAATGGTTACTGGATAATCAAGCGGTTGATACCAACTGGTGTCTGATTCACGCGACGCAAATGCAGAATTTTGAAACTGAAAAGTTAGCGCGCTCGAATGCCGTAGCAGGTTTGTGTCCTATTACTGAATCTAACCTGGGTGATGGAATCTTTGATGGTGCATCTTATCAGCAATACAATGGTGCATGGGGAGTTGGGTCGGATTCCAATGTTCGCATATCATTGAGTGAAGAATTGCGAACGCTTGAGTATTCACGACGTTTAAAAAATAAAGGGCGAGCTATTTTTGCCGATGAACACCGATCAACCGGGCGGGTTCTGTTTGACAGCGCCACCGCAGGCGGAGCGCAAGCAATGCAGCGTCGCTCCGGTCAGATAGGCGTCGGTCAGCTTGCTGATCTAATGGCACTCGATGCGGATTCTGTAAGTTTTATAGCTGTAGAGAAAGATCAATGGCTGGATGCGTGGTTGTTTGCCAATGATGATCGCCTGATTACTGATGTCTGGTCTGCTGGAAAACATCTGGTTCGCAATGGCAGACATATCGACCGTGAGAAGATAGAGCAACGCTATCGAAAAACGCTGTCATCACTTGGCCAGAAACTATAGGCGAACAAGTGTCTTCAGCACGTTCACACACTTGGCAGGATATTCAAGAGCGTATCCGCCGCAAGATAGAGGATCGAACCTGGTCCCCTGGTGACCTGATTCCAGGGGAGGTTGCACTAGCGGAGCAGTTCGGCTGCGCACGCACCACAGTAAATCGTGCATTGCGGGAACTTGCTGCAACCGGGGTAATTGATCGTAAACGAAAAGCCGGTACACGGGTGGCAATGAACAAAAGTCGTCGCGTTACGGCGGAGATTCCAGTCATTAGAGCGCAGGTAGAAGCGCTGGAAAAAGAATACCGGTTTGAGCTTCTGGAGAATCGATCACTGGTACCACCTGCCTATATTCTGGATACCTTGAGGCTCAAAGCAGATCATAAAGCCTTGCACATACGTTCTGTACACTATGCTGATGATAAACCGTTTATCTATGAAGACCGCTGGATCAATACCAGGACGATTACGCAAATCAAAAAAATTGATCTGACGCATACCAGTGCAAATGAGTGGCTGGTAGAAAATGTTCCTTTTACCTGTGGAGAGTTTGTCGTTGTCGCCTGCATGCCTGGGAAGAGGGTCGTTAAAGCCATGCAATTGTCATCCAAAGAGCCCGTACTTGAATCACGACGCACGACCTGGATTGGTCAGAAATCTGTCACAACGGTAGCTTTGTACTATCAGCCTGATTTTCAAATTAGATTCGATATATAAGCACTTGATCTTACGGTTAGTAGTTATCAGAGATAGCGAAGATATTTAATTCTTGAACTAGGCCATTTCTTCTTCAACGACTAGACGGAACGTTATTTTAACGTCATCTTCGTCTGCGGGTTTCCAACCGAATCCAATGCACCCAAATTGATCCAGGACAATCTCTTCACGGCGAAGGAAATCTATTGGTCTACCCGTCCTGTCAACATAGGTACCGTTAGTGCTGTTGTCTTTTACCAGGAATCGGCCGTGAGTGAATTCAATTGATGCATGATTGCGTGATGTCGACTTATGGTTAATAACAACATCGTTGTTTGTGCCCCTGCCAAACGTCACTGATTTCTTCTCGGCCGTTAGTTTAAGTCGCTCTGAATTAACCATGATTTCCAGATATTGAGAAACGTTGTAGCGCTCCGGTAGATTTGACGAAGTCATTATCATCGTCTGATTTGCAATCGTGTCATTGGACCAATACACACGGTATACCGGCAACGGCTTGTCAATTCCTTTGAGATCTACTTGATCAAGGAAGTCTGTGCGTGATTTTAATGCTTCCGGCAACTGAGCAACGCAGTCATGCGTGGTGCATATTTCATCAGCCTTCGCGAATGAGGCTACTCTAGCGGCGATGTTCACCGCATTGCCATATAAATCACCTTTATCAGGAATCACCTCGCCATAGTGAAACCCCACGCGCAATGATAAAAGCGAATTGTTGTGTGCGAGCTGAATGCCGACAGCACCATGAAACGCATTCTCGGTACTTGGAAAGCTTGCAAGCACTGCATCGCCCACCGTGCGCAACAAAGTTCCCTTGTTTTGCTCAATAACCTCCTTCATGCGTGCAAGACTGTCGCTAATGAGCTGATGTGCTCGTGCGTCGCCCTCAGCCTGGTACAATTTGGTGCTGCCTGCTAAATCTGCAAACAAAATTGTGAGTTGTTGCACCGAAAAATCTCCGTTTCTACATAGCGCCAGCAGGGAGTTTATCATGATCAGGCGATGAGGCGTTTGTACGAACTAGAACATGGTCGCAATAAATGCCGATAATATGCATTTAAGGTGGGCACCGAAAGGGCCAGTTTTGTGTGGAGGCAGATGGTTACTTCATCACGCGGGTTTATAACGCGATATGGCGATGACGTGGCCATGTTTGAGGATTGTGCTGTAGAGGTGGAAGGTTTGAAGCGGAAATATCGTTTATCAGCACGTACCGCTGCACATCCTTGTGCGATATAAATAAGAAAATAATTTAGGTTGTGGATTTTTTCTTCTTGCTTTTTTTAGTCTTTTTGGTTTTGCAGTCCTTATCTTTTGATCCTGATTTACACTTCTTCTTTTTAGAGGATTTGCTGGTTGATTTTTTGGACGACGATTTCTTATCGTTTGATTTCTTTTTGGTGGATGATTGACTGTCAGATTTCTTACTGCTGGATTTTTTAGTTGTAGCTTTCTTGTCAGAACTGTTCGTCTTTTTATCCTTGGAGCTGGATTTAGCTTTACTGTCTTTGGAGGTGGTCTTTGTAGTACTACTTTGCTTTTTGCCTGTGGGTTTGGAAACCCCCTTTGTCACAGACATGTACTTTCGATTGGTTTTAATCGTTCCTTCACCAATACCTTTCACGTTTGAAAGGTCGTCGATACTGGAAAAAGGACCATTGCTATTGCGATACTTGATAATAGCCTGAGCTTTCTTTTCGCCGATACCTTTCCAGTTTTCAATCATTGTGGCTGCGTCCGCGCGATTTATGTCGACAACCTGTGCTGCGAAAGCGGTGACCGGTGCTGTCAGGAAAGCCATGACAAGCAGGGATATACTTATAAACTGACCTAGTGAACGCATTACTGCACTCCTCTTTATATATTGAGATAACTACGGATCTTGCGTGCTGCAATTAAACCTAGCACTAATCTGTGCCAGCTTTATGACAGATTGGTGGAGTTATCATTAGTTTTCATTTCCTGTTGTAGTTAGAGCATTGGGGAGGTGATGCAGTCTGCTAAATCAGGTATGTGGTAATCGAAAGTATCTGCACCAGATCCATCCACACATCACTGCTTACTAAAAGTGTGTTCCAGCTCACGCCAGAGTCGAGGAAGTAATTTTGGGTTCGGATAACAACTACTTGACCGTTTTACCAGAACACAGATACGATGCAATGCAACTGGCTGCATTGCGCCAGTCCAATGACCGGGGATATGCAAACAAGCATCGGAGGTTTTAATCAACTCTCAATTTCAGCCAGAGCCACTGGCCTGGGTATATCAACCGGAAGCCGGTGGATTTGACTCGCGTTCTCGCAGCTATCACGGCTACAATCGATCGCACAGAACCAGAACTTTAAGAGCATCCAGACCAGTTTGTCTGGAGCTACAAAATGATGATCTATTGACACTGACGAATACCGATGGAGCAACACCGGTTTTGTTGATTGCTCTCTGCGACAGTGGCAACAGCAACTTTGCTGCAATTGGATTAGCTGATAACCCTACAATACCTTTAAGTAGTAAATCCGAGCCCGCATGTAACGGCATACAACAAATACAAGCGTGGTATCGAAGCCACGGTGGCAACAGCAAAGTTGATTCTATCAACGCTGTTAGTATTTTTGATCACAAAACGGCAACAGGTGAAGCATTCACCATAAGGTCACACAAGACTACGACCCTGTGGATGCTCATTGATCCACAACAAAACCTGACTGACGATAATCTGTTGTACGGCGGTATGGGTGGTGCGGTGGCATTTGATCATATTCGCAGTGGCAAACCTGCTAATACACTGCCAGAACCGTTTGGTGAAGTACGAGATGAATTCACAGTAACGCGCGGCACTGCACAGTCATATACGGTAGAGCAGGGTGAGACTATTCAAATCATTGATATTGACGGACAACAATGCAC
The DNA here is from genome assembly GCA_938020525.1 of uncultured Granulosicoccaceae bacterium. Lineage (GTDB taxonomy): Bacteria > Pseudomonadota > Gammaproteobacteria > Granulosicoccales > Granulosicoccaceae. The sequence continues at coordinate 9,109 of CALIHW010000041.1, forward strand.
TGATTTTATGGCAATGAATGCCAGAGCACTTGAACAAGGACTAGAGCGCTATATTGATTCAACAGTTACACGCTCTATGGTCAGAGGTGCCTATCCAATCCCCGGGTTGTTTGACAAATTCTTTGATCAGGATATTCGGCCTCTATTAAAACTAAAGCAAGATACAGTTGGCAGGCACGATACCTTTGCCTACGCCTGTACCGCAAGAGGTTACGAGGAGCGAGGTTTCTTTGGTCACCTGAACTGCTCAGACAACATCAGTGCTGCCTATTCCAGATATGGAATACAGCCCCGTGCAGCGTGGCCTGCGGTTAACTTCTTTTTTAACTCATGGATAGATCACAGTGATAACCTGATCATGTCAGATGAGGCCTGGTCACAGCCCGGGGACTACATTGCTCTGGAGGCAATGACAGATTTAGTCGCTGTCTCGACTGCGTGCCCGGATGACGTTGACCCGATTAATGGCTGGAACCCCACAGATATACACGTTCGCATTTATCGCAAAAATACCCCGGTAAGACACGCGGTTGCCTACCGCAGTGAGCCGGATGCGGAGCCTATTTTGACAGAACATTCTGCTTTTCACGAAAGAACCAGTGCGCTGACCAGACACTTCGGCGTAGCTCGAGATCTATGGTTACCACAGTCCTTTGAATCTACCCGAAGCCACGAAGAATATGACGCTTGTCGGAACGCAGTAACCATTCAGGATATGTCCTCTATACGTAAGTTCGATGTGCTTGGCCCGGATGCTGAGGCGCTGTTGCAACTGGCACTTACCAGAAACATTAACAAGCTCAGCGTTAACCGCGGTATATATGCACTAATGTGCGACGAGACCGGTAGCGTTATCGATGATGGAACCTTATTTCGTTTAACCCCGGATACTTTCCGCTGGTGCTGCGGTTCGGATGATAGCGGCTTACAGCTAAAAACCGTTGCGGAATCCCATGGATTGAATGTCTGGATTAAGTCACTCTATAGTTCCATGCCTAATCTTGCTGTCCAGGGGCCCAATAGCCGCGAGCTAATGAAGCGTATTTGTTTTACCCAACCAACTAATACTGATGTTGAACAACTAAAATGGTTTGGCTCAACAATAGCTCGACTCCATGATCGTGAGGGCGAACCATTCCAGCTCACTCGTAGTGGCTACACAGGTGAATTGGGGTATGAAATATTTTGTCATGAAAAGTCTGCTATACAGATCTGGGATGCTGTTATGCAAGCAGGTAAAGACCTTGGTATTAAGCCAATGGGCCTGCAAGCACTAGACACCATTCGGATTGAGGCAGGGTTAATGGCCGCAGGTGCGGAGTTCGCACCGGATGTCGATGCGTTTGAGGCAGGTTTAGGATTTGCAGTTGATTTAACCAAAGATAATTTTGTTGGTATAGAGGCACTGAAACGTAATGCTGAATCTCCGCGCCGTATACTTAAAGGTTTACGCTTTATGGGACATGAGCTTCCCAATCACGGTGATCCTGTAATGATAGGGCGCCGCAATATTGGCATGGTGACCAGTGCTACTGTCTCTCCGGCACTAGACTGCGCAATCGCGATGACACGAATAGCAGTAGAATATGGTCACAACAATGCAGAAATTGAAGTAGGTAAGCTGGACGGCCACGGTAAAAGACTAAACGCTGAAATCTGCGATATCCCGTTTGTTGACCCCACACGTAGCCGTGCCAGATCTTAGAACACTGAGTCAAAGCAGCAGCTATAAATTATCGGCGTTACTGTGTGTGGTTCAAGCGAAAGAATTAACCACGAATGAGGCAGTTACAATTAATCAACAGGTGTAAGGTGTTGGCCGGTCAGCGATGCGTTCACCAGTGGTGACAAGCATCGTTGACTGCGGCAGAGGGGTATCTTTGTTTAAGCTGCTACAATACTAAGCCCGAAAAACACAGTGATCAGGCACAAAAACCCAAAACACATAGCGTAGGTGCTGACAAGCAGATCAGTATTTTGCATGGTAACTACGTCCTCCAAATGAGAGTTATTGTTAGCGCACATGTTTACCATGTACACCTATTCGGAGTATTAACTCGCCAAAAGATTCGCCGATAGTTATAAAAAATGTATAACAATTCCAGAATGGATCAGAAGATCCTGGAATGAAAGGTCGGAATTTATCAACGCCACATCTGTAGATTTCGGTACTAAGCTGAAGAGTACTGGCTCATAGCGTCCAACATTTCATCTATTGATCGGCGCGCCCCGGTTTGTAAATACTCCATGGCTTGTAGAGAAGCTTCGTGTGCGGGTTCACTGGAACCTGCAACACAATCTTCAATTACTCGACAGAAATAGTCTGATTGATGCCCGTCAACAAATGTGTAGTGAACACACACGTCAGTCAATCCACCAACCAATATCAATGTTTCCGCCTTTAGGCCGCGCAACAAAATCTCAAGATCGGTACCAAAGAATGCCGAGTAACGACGCTTCTGTATATGATAGTCATCGGGTAAAACACCCATTTGTTCACGTGCAAGGTCGGTATCGGGGTTGCTATCCAGACAATGGATCGTCTCACTACCGTCTAGCTCGCGGCCAAAATCAATAAGATTGGCGCGGTGTATTTCCTGAATAAATATGACCGGAATATCCTGCTCACGTGCTTTGTCGATAACAGAACGTGCTTTCAACATACGACCCGCATAATTTTTCATATGAGGTATGGCACGGTCATCGCCTTCTGTTGTGTCAGTGAAACAACTGGTTTGAATATCGATAACAATCAGTGCGGCACGGCCTTCGATTATTTTTCGAGCTTTTTTTTTGTTTGTTTGAGTAGACATAATTAATCCTGATACTCGAAAAGTAACTCATCATATGATTGTTATCGCTCTATTCCCTGCCGCATCCATTCCTGCAGTATCTTTATAGAGTGCTCAGATTTAACTCCACAAGCCGGGTCAATCACCAGAGGCCCTGGAACATAGCCCCGGCTCATCATACCTTTCTGCACGGACTCTACCAGATGAATATCTTCTTCTACAGTTGTTTCGCGATCTTGTTTTGCGAGCTTACGAAGCAGGTCGATATCGCTGTCATCTGCAGAGTACCAACCCCGCCATACAATCACTTCATTATGACTCACAGGGTGCCAGTGATAGGTGTTTAGCACATTGCCCGGATAGACTTGAAAAGACATCAGCGGCCATAAGAACCAGGACGAATACTGTCCGGCGTATTCATTAGATTCGATGTCTATAGGATAACTCATCTTGTCGAGGTTCTGACATTCAGTGGTATGCCTTAAACAATAACCCTGGGGCTGAATATCGTAGGTAGCGGGCTTAACAATGCCTTGTGAAAAAGTTGGGTGATTCAATTGACAGTGGTAACACTCTGAGTAGTTCTCCACAGATAGTTTCCAGTTACAACGTTCGGGTATCTCTACCCATTCAAGTGGTTTAAGTTGGTCAATTTGCGGTACGAACTGACGCAATTCCTTACGCGCCCTTGGAAACCATTCTTCCATTGGTTTGGCATTTGGGTCCAGATTAGCGAATAAAAAGCCGTTGAAATTTTCCAGTTGAACCGCAGTCAGGCAAACGGTAGATTTATCAAACCCTTCTACTGCACGAAGATTAGGACCGGTCCTTAACTGACCAGTCAATTCATATGACCACGCATGGTAGGGACAAACAATCAACCCGGTGTTGCCGTTTCCTTGTACCAGCTGGTGCGCACGATGCTGACACACGTTGTAGAAGGCCTTTATCTCATTGTCATTCGTCCTTATACAAAACAGACTTTCTCCTGCTATGGAAAAAGTATAGTAATCCCCGACGGAAGCTACAGCGCTTACATGGCAGGCGAATTGCCATGTCCGTGCTAATCCGTTTTCTTTTTCCCGCTCAAATAATGCTGGATCCGTATAGTATTTCGCATCCAGGCTTCTTATGGGCAAGGTATGTTTTGTCACTTATACACCCTCTTCATAGAGTCCAAGCTGATGACGACGGTCGTGGAATTTTCTCACGCGTGATACGACCTCTGCGGGCGACAGCGCTATAACAAAGGACAACAAGGTTTCCAAAAGTGCTATGGTGGTCACCGATGTTGGAAAAAAATTAGGTGTATCTGCAGCAACAACAAATCCGTGATCGGCACCTACTACAATGGGAGATGCGGCGCTGTCAGAAATTCCGATCACCTTAACACCTTGTTCCTGTGCAATCCGTACTGCTGATACAACCTCACTACGATAAGGCTTACAGGTTATCGCAATTAACACATCTTTTTTACCTGCCCATGCTAGATCATCTACAGGTGTACTACCGTTTTTAGGAATGGCCTGAAAATGCACCATGCCAGTACTGGCGAGGTAGGTAAAATTATGTGCGTTCGAGCTGTTAACACCAACGCCCAGCGTAAAAACCTGGTTTGATTTTAAAATGGTTTGTGCAGCCGATTTTAGCTGCCGATCATCAATGCCCGCGAAAGTATCTTCAATATTGGTGATAGCGGTGCTGATCATATCCCGGTAAAGCTCTCCTAGTTTGCCTCGCTGGCCGAGCGATTGCAGCCATCGGGTTCTATCCGGAAAGTTAAACGGGCCACGTCGAATATCCTCACGGAACAGTTCACGAAATTCCTCATAACCTTCAAAGCCAACGGAGCGAGCCATACGAACCAGTGTGTTCGGCTTGACGTCTGCTGCTTCTGCGAATTCACGTATAGATGAAATGCCAACATCGATTGGATTCTCGAGCACGTGTGAGGCCGCTTTGCGGACCTGCGGGCTCATATGTTCAAGCTGATCGGCAAGATCTGACAATGTTTGCATACTTCTTCAGGAGTTAGATTATGGTACGTATGTACATATTATGATTGACAATGGTACAACTGTTTTAATACGATCGCAATTAGGTGGGTCATTAGATGCAACTGCTATCAACACAATGAACAAATCAAAGCAATCAACCGTACCGGCACACAGCCGGGTGGTTATCGTTGGTGGCGGAATCATGGGCTGTTCACTTGCCTATCACCTTGCCCATGAGGGCTGGACTGATGTTGTACTGCTTGAGAAAGCTGAGCTCACGTCCGGGTCTACCTGGCATGCAGCGGGGCAGATCACCCATTCCACTTCCAGTTTCAGTTTGGGTAAATGCGTTGATTACAACATTGGTTTGTATTCTGGTGCATTAGAATCCGAAACAGGGCAAAGCGTCACATGGCACGGTTGCGGTTCCTTTCGGCTGGCCTACGAAAACGATGAAATGGATTGGTTAAGACACACTCTAAGTGTGGGTAAGTCTTTGGGTTTTAACATTGAGTTAGTTGATACGAATTTTATTGCGAAGCTTCATCCGTTCTACAACCTGGACGGTGTGCTAGGCGCTTTATATACCCCTGATGACGGCCACGTAGATCCATCCGGAGTAACACAGGCCATGGCGACAGGTGCTCGAAACCTGGGTGTTACAATAGTTCGGCGTTGTCGTGCAACAAACATCAGGCAACAGCCAAATGGAGAGTGGCTTGTATCTACTGAAGCAGGTGATATTACTTGCGAACATGTAGTTAATGCCGGCGGCACTTACGCCCGGCAAATGGGCGAATGGTCTGGATTGCAACTGCCAATGACATCCATGACTCATCACTATTTTGTTACCGATACAGTGCCTGAGTTTGAAACACGTGATTTAGAATTACCGGTTGTACGCGACGATCGCAAAGTATCGGGGTACATTCGCATGGAACAAAAGTCAGGGTTGATTGGTATTTATGAAAAAACCAACCCTAATTCTGTATGGGAAGATCATTGCCCCTGGGAGGCAGAAAACGAATTGTTTGAAGCCGATTACGACCGTGTGATGCCATGGCTTGAAAACGCAATGGAACGTATGCCGGTACTAGCGGAACTCGGTATTAAACGCGACGTGCACGGCGCGATTTCGCACCCACCAGATGGCAACCCGCTTATCGGACCTGCACCTGGCGTCAGGAACTACTGGTGTTGCTGCGGTACTCAGATTGGTATTGGTTGGGGACCGGGGCTTACGCGTGAGCTGGCAAGATGGATGGTACACGGCGCTGCAGACTTATCTATGCGGGACTTTGATCCGCGGCGCTTTGGTGCTTACGCAACAAAAGAGTGGCAGGTAGTAAAGGCACATGAAGATTACTGTCTGCGTCATGAAACTCCTTATCCACACTTCAATCGCCTGGCCGGACGCCCGGTAAAACCTTCTCCCTTATATGAGCGACTCAACGCAAGTGGTGCGGTGTTTGAAGAAGTGTATGGTCATGAACGACCGCGTTGGTTCGCACTGAATGGCGTGCCCCAGGAGGATCAGTACTCGTTTAAACGTAACGATATTCAAACCATCCTGGCGGATGAAATCAAAGCCGTGCGCAACAGCGTTGGTGTAATGGATATTTGTGCGTTCACCAAAATTGAAGTCAGTGGCCCGGACGCTACAGCTTTTCTGGATAGATTAGTGGCGAATAATCTACCCAAAAAACTGGGTGGAATTATCCTTACACACTTTTTGAATGAGTTCGGGCGCATAGAACTTGAAGCCACTGTCGTTAGACTGTCAGAAGACAGCTACTACCTTGTTTGTGCTGCATTCTTCGAACAGCGCTTAATTGATCACCTGAATTCTCATACAAATCTTCTCAAGTTGAATGTTCGCAATCTTTCAGATGACTGGGGTGCGTTAGCGATCAACGGACCTGCATCGCGAGATGTGTTAGCAAGCTGCACCGAGTCATTAATAGATAACAAGAGTTTCCGTTGGCTCAGTGCTCAGAATATACAGATAGCCGGTAAGTCGTGTTGGGCAATGCGATTATCTTATGCCGGTGAGCTGGGGTGGGAAATTCATGCACCTCGCGAGCACTTACCTGTCATTTATGATGCGCTATGGGAGGCCGGGTCAGACCACGGAATAGTAAATTACGGTTCGTTCTCAATGAACATTATGCGTATGGAGAAAATGTTTAAAGGGGCTGGCGAGCTAACCAATGAAGTGACACTACCGGAAGCTGATGTCATGCGGTTCGCCAAACTCGATAAAGACTTTCTGGGAAAACTATCAACGCTTGATTCACAGAACAATCCATTGCGCTGGCGGTGTGCTTATCTATCTATAGAATCTGATAGCGTGAATGACGGACATGGCGGCGAAGCCGTTTTATGTGAAGACATAGTTGTAGGATCTGTTTCCTCAATAGTGTACAGCCCGACCGTAGATAAGGTATTGGCATTTGCGTACCTAAAGCCAGAAGCCACTGTTGCCAACACGGCATTGTCAGTAATTATCGCGGGCGAGGGAAGAGCGGCAACGGTATTAGCCGAGCCGGTTTACGATTCAAAGAACAAACAACCTCGAGCCTAGCGTAGTTCAGATGAAAATAAATCGCCTATCTGTATTTCAGAAAAACCTGCCGCTGAAAGATCCGTATTGGTTGTCTGGCGGACGTCTCAAGTTTGAAGTACTGGATGCTACTTTTGTTAAAGTTGAAACCGATGCTGGTATTACCGGTTGGGGAGAAGGTACACCCTGGGGTAACACTTATGTACCTGCTCATGGCCCGGGCATTCGCGCAGGTATTGAAACCATGGCACCCGCTTTACTTGGACTTGATCCCCGACAAGTGGAACATGTGGAAAGAGCGATGGATTTAAATTTACCGGGCCACCTTTATGCCAAACAACCGATAGACATGGCCTGTTGGGATATCATGGGTCAAGCATTTGATCTGCCGATTGCCGATTTACTAGGTGGTAAAAGATCGACCGGTACACCGGCAGCATCATCGGTATCGTCAGGTGAGCCTGACTATATGCTCGATATTATTAAAAGCTATCGTGACCGTGGCTATGTTGCACACTCTGCGAAAGTTGGTGGTAGCGATACCGACAAAGACATTGAGCGTATCCGCCACCTGGAAGCTAATCGCCTTGCCAATGAAATTTTATTGTATGACGTTAACCGCAGCTGGACTCGACGCGAAGCCAGTATAGTCATGAATGCAGTCGCTGATTTGGGTGTAACGTTCGAGCAGCCAGGTGAAACACTCGATGATATTGCTCAAATACGCAGTGTGACAACATCGCCAATCAGCGTGGATGAATCGTTGGTGACACTGCAGGATGCAACGCGAATAGCCAGAGACGGCATTGCCGATGTATTTGGTATAAAACTGAATCGGGTAGGGGGCTTAACCAAAGCACGCCGCATGCGTGATGTGGCCATTGCTCACGGCATACAGATCTTCGTTATGGCTACCGGTGGAACTGCGATGGCAGATATCGAAGCCGCACACCTTGCTCAGTCCATACCGGATGCGTTTATTAGAGCGTGTTGGTCTTGTCAGGATATGCTGACAGTGGACATCGCGCCAGGCAGTGGCCAGCGTTGTGTTAACGGGTTGATCACGATTGACGATACACCGGGGCTTGGCATCGTGCCCGATGAAGCTCTGTTAGGTGAGCCAGTCGCAGTTTACCAGATTGGGTAACAACACCCGATAACACAGTGAGATCAAAGCCATGAGTCAGCAAGCAAAATGGATAGAACGCGCTAAAGCAGTCCTGCCTGCTGGTGGCTTTGGTAATTTCGATCACAGCGTCATCATCAAAGAGGGAAAAGGTTCGCGAGTCTGGGACGAAGATGGTAACGAGTATGTTGATTACCTGATTGGCTCCGGTCCTATGTTACTTGGGCACAGTGACCCGGAAGTGCTCGATGCTGTATACAGCCAGTTAGGTAAAGGCATGACCTTTTTTGCCAACAATGCCGCTGGTATTGAATTAGCAGAGGTCATTGTTGACGCCATACCCTGTGCCGAGCAGGTTCGTTATGTCACCTCAGGTGGTGAAGCAGATATGTACGCCATTCGACTCGCACGTGCGTACACGGGGCGAAATAAAATATTAAAGTTTGAGGGCGGCTATCATGGCATGAGTGCTGAGGCGCAAATGAGTCTGGCCCCGCAAGTCCTTGCTAACTTCCCACAAGCAGTGCCCGATAGCGCTGGTATACCGCAAAGTGTCGCAGAGCAAATGTTGATCGCGCCGTTTAACGACATTGAATCTGTGCGTGCATTGCTGGACGAACACGAGTCAGAAGTAGCGGCAATCATTGCTGAACCTCTGCAACGCGTGGTACCTCCTGGGCTAGGTTTTTTAAAAGCGCTGCGTGACGAATGCAGCAAGCGGTCTATCGTACTTATTTTTGATGAAATTGTTACCGGTTTCCGTCTGGCGTATGGCGGTGCTCAGCAAGCGTACAACGTCGTACCAGATATATGCACCCTAGGAAAAGTCATCGGTGGAGGTTTTCCGATAGCAGCTATTTCAGGTCGTGAAGTTATCATGAAACATTTTGACAAGGAGATGGTTGGCCAGGACAAATTTTTAATGCAGCTGGGAACTTTATCCGGTAACCCGATCGCATCGGTGGCAGGTTTAAAAACCCTGGAGATTCTCCGACGCGACGATAGCTATGCAAGGTTGCATGCAAGCGGAAAGAAACTTATGAATATGATGAGTGATGCATTAACTAATGCCGATCACGAACACCAGATTATTGGTCATGAAAGTTTGTTTGATGTGGTCTTTACCAAAAGACCCATCAGTGATTATCGGTCTTATCAACAAGCGGATGCAAACAAGAACGCCGTGTTCAACACGCTGTTGCGTAAAAACGGGGTATTCAAATCTCCCGCTAAGCTGTACCCGAGTCTAGCCTTGACGGACGAAGATATGGCGCATACACAGCATGCAATCGTTACCGCAGCTGACAGCTTAGAGAAGCACATGCAAGCCCTACGAGAGAGCAACTGATGACCGAGCCGTATTCAATGCCGAGGCAATGGACGGCAGAGCAAAAGCTGTTTCCACATCAGGTTGGATTCACCTGTCCCCCACACGACTGGGATGCCGCTCCATCGGATTTTTCAACAATCAGCCCGGACAGTGTAGGTGTGCATGGATGGATGTTGCATGTCCCCGATTACCGTCACCAACTCGAACAGCGCACGCAAAACTTCAAGCAGCTCGAGGAATTTGTGCATTGCAGGGCCAACAACGGCTTTAGGTGCAGATCCTGTTGGTCCTGATGCGCTAATGCAAAAACTCAATCGATTCTTATCCGGGCATCACTATGCGAAATCTGCAATAGATACTGCGCTATGGGATCTTACGGCAAATGCCGCTGGTTTACCGTTGTATCGATTGCTTGGTGGCAAACAGAATAGCTCTTTACCGCTGTATCACTCAATAACGTGTGTAAAACCCGATGAGATGGCTAATATCGCTATTAAAGCGCACCGGGAAGGTATTCAACAATTCCAGGTAAAATTGGGTGCGGATGCCAATTGGCAAACCGATGTCGATCGTTTAAGTAAAGTACGTGCAGCGGTGGGTAACGGTCCGTTGGTTTATGGGGACTGGAACTGCGGATCCAGCCAGCTTGATGCTTCCCGGGTAGCTCGTGCGGTAATGCATCTTGATATCATGTTAGAGCAACCGTGCGCTTCACTGGAAGAGTGTACAGCAGTGAAAAAGAGCTGCGGCCTGCCAATGAAAATTGATGAGAGCGCTTTTGATTTAGGCTCGCTGTTAAAAGCACATCACCTTGGGTGTTTAGATGCCGTGGCACTGAAGCTGTCAAAGTTTGGCGGGCTGAGTAACATGCGACGAGCACGTGATTTGTGTGAACACCTGGGCGTAAAGATGTGCATAGAGGATACCTGGGGTTCAGACATCACCACCGCCACCGCACTGCATCTGGCTACTGCCACATCACCAGACACACTGCTGAATGTCTGTGATCTATCGAGTTATGTTTCCCCAAGGTTGGACTCTAAAGGACCCACACGAAACCAGGGTACTATTTGCATAGAAGACAAACCCGGACATGGAATTGAGCCTGATATTGAAGTAATGGGCCAACCGATATTGGCGCTTGGCGCCCAGTAACGATTTCTGTTCAGCGTGCGGAGCCGTCTGTGCTCAGTGCATCAAAGCTTCATATCAAAGCGTCCATTCTGGTTCGATGACAGAAATACGACGGAGCGGCTTGCTGGCTGTCATGCATTAGATGGAATGCAGGCTCTGCCGTGGAGGGTGTCGTCAAAGCATTTTTTGAAATCTTGTTCGACTATATTTAAATGCATGTCCCCGAAGCCAAGTCACTCTCCCTATGGGAGAGTCCAATGCGTTGTTTGCATTGGGAGAGGGATACTTTTGGTAATAAATTCAAAGTTTAAGTTTGAAATCTTATTGAAAATCTAACCAGACACACCCCTCTTCCGGCGCAAACTACACGCCGGATTCTCCCCAGGGAGAATGACAAAAGCAGCACTGGTTAAGATCATTTGATAGTCACTAAAACCTTTGACGACACCCTCCCGTGCGAAGTACAGCAAGTAAGCTCGGCTTACCTCTCTGCTGTAACCCTGCGGGAGATTACACTCTCAAAAACGCCAATTCTCGCAAAACAGAATCAGATTATTTTCAATTGCTTCTGTGTTTCCGGTTCAAATCGCAACAGGCTCTGATCGTACTGCTGCAAAAATGTGCACAGTGTGACTTAAATCGAGCAGCATACATATTTTCACTCTGAAGATAAGGTAGACCCTGTTTTTAACAACCTCAGGGACACCAAATGAAAACTAAATCCAACTTTGTGCAAGTGATCTGCGCTACAGGGCTTTGCCTGGCAAGTGCCACCGCGACGGCTGCAGATACCATCAAAGTCGGTGTACTTCACTCTTTGTCAGGAACAATGGCCATCAGTGAAACAACACTGAAAGACACGATGTTGATGCTTGTTGAGCAGCAGAATGCCAAAGGCGGGCTGCTTGGCAAGGAACTGGAAGCAGTGGTCGTGGATCCTGCATCTGACTGGCCTCGATTCGCAGAAAAAGCGCGCGAACTTATTGAAGTTAATGAAGTTGATGCTGTATTTGGTGCATGGACGTCAGTCTCCAGAAAATCTGTGTTGCCAGTATTTGAAGAGCTCAATAGCCTGCTCTTTTACCCGGTGCAGTATGAAGGTGAAGAGTCTTCCAAGAACGTTTTTTACACAGGTGCAGCACCGAACCAACAAGCTATACCGGCCGTTGACTACCTGGAAGAGGAAGTCGGGGTTGAGCGTTGGATACTTGCAGGCACAGACTACGTGTACCCGCGTACCACAAACAAAATTCTGCAAGCGTATCTAATGGATAAGGGTGTTGCTGCAGAAGACATCATGATCAACTACACACCGTTCGGTCATTCAGACTGGCAGTCGATTGTTTCCGATATCAAGAAGTTTGGCAGCACAGGTAAAAAGACTGCGGTAGTTTCTACAATTAATGGTGACGCCAATGTGCCTTTTTACAAAGAACTTGGAACACAAGGTGTGTCTGCTGAAGATATACCAGTTATTGCGTTCTCTGTAGGTGAAGAAGAGCTATCGGGGATCGACACTGCACCGCTAGTAGGTCACCTGGCCGCATGGAACTACTTTATGAGTGTTGAGACTGATGAAAATGACGAGTTTATCGAAGGCTGGCACAAGTTCATTGGTACCGATGAGCGTGTTACCAATGACCCGATGGAAGCACACTATCTTGGCTTTAACATGTGGGTAAAAGCTGTAGAAAAGGCCGGAACTACTGATCCCGATGCAGTACAGGAAGCCATTATCGGTGTCTCCGTACCGAATCTTACCGGTGGATTGTCATCCATGCTGCCCAATCACCACATCACCAAACCGGTATTGATCGGTGAAATACAGGACGATGGTCAGTTCGATGTAGTCTCGGAAACTGATGGCCTGGTAGCAGGAGATGCGTGGTCAGATTTCCTGCCTGACTCAAAAGACATCGTTGCTGACTGGCGCAAGCCGATGATGTGCGGTAACTACAATGTTAAAACCGGAAAATGCTCTGGACAGCACCTGCAGTAACAATCTGCACTGTAAATGTTGTTGCACTGCCGGCACTTCGCCGGCAGTAATTTATGCATCTGATATAGATGTTTACAATCAAGTTAAGGGTAAATGTGAGTTCCACTAATAAGCGCAACATACTGCAGCTCCATTTTAATGGTTTGTTGTGTAGCAACGTGTATCTAACAATAGTACTGACGCTTTTTGTGCAGTTGTTTTTCCTGCCGTTAAACGCATCGGCACAGGAGAAGACAGACAATGAAGTCATACTTGAAATAGCTCCAAAGTTGTCAGACAAGAATACCCGTGACGGTGCGCTCGTCCAGCTGATAGCGACCGATGCGCCAATGAGCCTTGAGTGGCTGAGAGCGCTACTCGACGGTGTTTTGTACCTGCGAAAATCAGACTCCCTACCGGTTATTGTTGAGAAACTGGGTAATAGCTTCAAGATGGTTAATGCCAGCAATGGCAATAACGAGGGAAAAGCAGGTCGCAGAGAAGTCTCTAAAATTAAAATCAACAATGCCATTCGCGGCAAACTGCGTGCAGCGATTGCCAGTATCTCGCTCAAGGATGATGACCCTCAAGTTCGGCTTCAAGCGGTAAAAACCATGACCCGCTCACTCAATGACAGTGATCTGGCTGCCATCTCGCAAACCCTGCCTGTAGAAACCGATAAGCACGTTCAACAGGCGATGCAGCTTGCATTGAATCTGGCTGATCTTTCCGGTTCTGGTGATCAAATAAAAATCGACGCAATCAATGCTATAGGCATCAACACCGATGACTCGGTAACTCAGAAGCTACGCGATCTAGCTTCTCAACCAGAAGCACCGGAGGTAGCAAATGCCGCCAGTGAAAGTCTTATCGCAATTGAAAAACGTATTTCACTGTACGAAAAAATCGAGACACTCTTTTTCGGCTTAAGCCTGGGTTCTGTATTGGCGATGGCGGCAATCGGTCTGGCGATTACCTTTGGTGTGATGGGGGTAATTAACATGGCGCATGGTGAAATGATCATGCTGGGTGCGTATACCACCTGGGCCATTCAAACCGTCATACCGGCTTTTATTGAGTACTCGCTCTTTATTGCAGTGCCTGCTGCTTTTTTAGTCGCGTTTCTGGTGGGTATGCTGATAGAGATTTTAGTTATAAGGCACCTGTATGGCAGGCCACTTGAAACTCTGTTGGCGACCTTCGGTATTAGTCTTATTCTTCAGCAAACTGTTAGAACACTTATCTCGCCGCAGAATGTACCGGTCAGTAATCCCGCATGGATGTCTGGCTTGTGGGAGATAGACCCGGCACTTTCTCTTGCGATTAACAGAGTGGTTATATTTTTCTTCTGTCTGTTTATATTCTTTACATTGATGTGGCTTCTTAGGTATACGAACTTCGGCCTCAAGGTACGGGCTGTCTCGCAGAACAGACAAATGGCGCGGGCACTTGGCGCAAAGTCGGGGTCCATTGATGCGCTGACTTTCGGGCTAGGTGCAGGCATTGCCGGTGTAGCTGGTGTCGCACTGACACAGCTCAGTAACGTTGGGCCGAATATGGGCCAGGCTTATATTGTCGACTCCTTTATGGTGGTTGTATTCGGTGGTGTGGGAAACCTATGGGGCACTTTACTGGCAGGCCTGTCACTGGGTGTTTTCAACAAGCTGCTTGAACCCTGGGCGGGAGCGGTGTTGGCGAAAATCGTGGTACTGGTCTTTATCATTATGTTCATACAGAAATACCCGAAAGGTTTGTTTCCACAAAAAGGACGAGCTGCCGGTGATTAAACTAATGAAGGGTGATTGCGGCGGTCAGATTTTACTCACACTTATACTGTCAGCTGCGGTGGTGTTGCCGTGTTTAAATATTTATCTGCCAGCAGATAATCCATGGCACGTATCTACCTATCAACTGACCTTACTGGGTAAGTATCTTTGCTTTGCGCTATTGGCCTTGTCAGTAGATCTGGTCTGGGGATACATGGGCTTTTTAACACTTGGCCATGGTGCGTTCTTCGCACTGGGCGGATACGCCATTGGCATGTACCTGATGCGTCAGGTTGGGGATCGCGGAGTATACGGCAACCCTGATCTGCCGGATTTTATGGTGTTTCTGAACTGGGAGCAGTTGCCCTGGTACTGGCTCGGCTTTGACTGGTTTGCTATTGCGTTTGTTGCTATGTTGTTCGTGCCAGGGCTACTGGCATTCATATTTGGCTGGTTCGCGTTCCGCAGTCGGGTTAACGGCGTTTATCTTTCCATTATTTCGCAGGCAATGACCTATGCACTCATGCTCGCGTTTTTTCGTAACGAATTCGGATTTGGTGGTAACAACGGTTTAACTGACTTTAAAGAGCTGCTCGGGTTTAGCTTGAGTAAAGACAGTACCCGTGTCGGTCTTTTTGTCGCTTCATCATTAGCGTTGGTGGTCGGCTATCTAATTTGCCGATGGATCACGGCATCAAGAGTGGGTCGGGTTGTTGTCGCAATCAGGGACGCAGAAAATCGAGCGCGCTTTTTAGGCTACAAAGTAGAAAACTATCAGTTACTGGTGCTGGTGGTATCTGCCATGCTTGCGGGTCTCGCGGGTGGTTTGTACGTGCCACAAGCCGGGATTATCAACCCCGGGGAGTTCTCGCCATTAAACTCCATCGAGATAGTTATCTGGGTTGCGATTGGCGGCAGATCAACTCTATACGGGGCGGTCTTTGGCGCTTTGCTGGTTAACTTTGTTAAGTCCTGGTTTACAGCGGCGTTTCCTGAGTTCTGGATTTTTGTACTGGGCGCTTTGTTTGTATTAACAACACTGGGGTTTCCCTATGGAGTCACAGGCTTAGGAAAGTCTTTATCTATGCGACAGAGAACAACGGGTAAAGAAGGGCAGCCTGCATGAACATAGAACGTATTCAATCGCCGGCAGATCAATATATTACCGCAGCTGCAGATAAAATCAGTTACCCCGTCGCTGCAGGTAATCAGGGAGAAACACTGCTACTGATGGAGGATGTCAGCGTCAGTTTCGATGGTTTCAAAGCTATAAATAACTTGAACTTTTACGTCAATGAAGGTGAATTGAGATGTGTTATCGGGCCGAATGGTGCGGGCAAGACAACCATGATGGACATTGTCACCGGTAAAACCCGCCCTGACGCGGGAACCGTAGTATTCGGTGACAATATAAACTTATTAGAGATGTCCGAGCCCGAAGTTGCCGAAGCCGGCGTTGGCCGAAAATTTCAACAGCCTACCGTATTCGAAGCATTAAGTGTATTTCAAAATCTTGAGTTAGCCGCCAGTGGAAACCGTAGTCCATGGAATCTATTGCGAAAGCCTTTGAATACGGAACAACAAGAACACATACAACAAGTCGCGCTAACCATTGGACTGACAGAGCTGCTTGCGGCAGATGCGAGTGTGCTTTCACACGGACAAAAGCAATGGTTAGAAATTGGCATGCTGTTGATGCAAAACCCGAAGCTGTTGCTGGTTGATGAACCGGTGGCTGGAATGACTCATCAGGAGATGGATAAAACTGCAGAGCTTCTTACCAGTCTGGCAGGACAACATACGGTAGTGGTCATCGAACACGATATGGATTTTGTCAGATCGTTAAACACCCGTGTTACCGTGCTGCATCAGGGTAGCGTACTCGCCGAGGGTGCTATGCGGGACATTCAAAACAATCAGGAAGTCGTGCGGGTGTATCTTGGTGAATAGTATTCTTCTTACCATTAATGGACTTAATCATTATTACGGACAAAGTCATACGCTACGCAATATGGAACTCGAGGTTGCACACGCATGCTGCACTTGTCTAATGGGCAGAAACGGCGTCGGCAAAACAACTCTGGCTAAGTGCCTGATGGGACTTGAAACTGGCTCAAGTGGTGAAATAGTCTTTGATGGTATCGAGTTTATTAAAAAGCCTGCAGAAACCCGAGCTTCCGCCGGTATTGGTTACGTGCCACAGGGGCGGCAGATATTCCCACTACTCACGGTAGAAGAAAATATTCGAACTGGTTTCTTCTCCGGTGGCAGAGCGCCTGCCAAAATTCCCAGTCTCGTCTACGAGTTATTCCCGGTGCTGCGTGAGATGAAAAAACGACGTGGTGGTGATCTCTCTGGAGGGCAGCAACAACAACTCGCTATTGCACGTGCTTTGGTTGCAGAGCCAAAACTACTGGTACTGGATGAGCCTGCGGAAGGTATACAACCAAGTATTGTCAGTGAAATTGCCGAGGTGGTTCGTATGCTTTGTCAGGATATGGAAATGGGAGTGCTCATCATTGAACAAAAACTGCCATTTATAAAAAAAGTGGCGGACAAATTCAGCATAATGGATCGCGGCAGTATAGTCGCCAGCGGTGAAATTCAAGAGCTGAATGATGATCTGGTACAAGAGCATCTGGTGGTATAGGCACTCTTGAATCAAATGTGCCTACTGCTAATTAAAACCAGCTGTAGTAAAATAAAGTCACTGTTATTGGAGGAATTATGAGAAACTATTTTCTAGTATTATCATCACTTACCACACTGGCCGTTTCTCAAATTGTCAGCGCGCACGCGTCGACTGCTTCAACTGCGTTCCACATGGTAGAGCATGTCATGATACCTGCGATTTGGTTGCTGGCCGTTGCATCCCTGTTTGTTTTGATTATAAAAAAACGTTCATAGTGAGTATCGCAGCTACAGCTGAAACACCAGAGGTATCGGCAGCTGGGTGGCAGGCTTCATTATCGCTTTCATTTGAAGCTGCTGCTAAACGTACAGTAATGCGCCGCCAACATACCGGTCCTTTACTGGTACAAAAGGCCTTGTACCCTGAAGACGATACCTGCCATGCAGTTCTTGTTCATCCGCCATCTGGTATTGTCGGTGGGGATACTTTGCAGATAGACATTAACTCCTTTGAGGGTAGTTCTGCGTTAGTAACCACACCGGGAGCGACCCAGTTTTATCGTTCCGACGGACGTATTGCCCGCCAGTCAGTCACTATAGATGTCAATGGTGGTTCATTTGAGTGGTTGCCGATGGAGACCATCTATTTTGATGAGTGCAATGCCTCGCAATCTGCCACCGTAAAGCTGAGCCGTGACAGCAGGTATATTGGCTGGGAGATCAGTTGCTTTGGACGCACTGCTGGAAATTTTCCGTATACTTCAGGCAATGCAAGTACCCGACTGGCGCTGGAACTTGACGGCACACCACTGTTACACGAAAGATTGAAAGTCGATGGCAGCGCAGATATCAAACGGCTGTCAGGTTTGCGAGGTTCCACTGTGTCTGGAACAATGCTGGCCTATGCATCTGACTTTAATGTTCAGCATGCGTTAGAACAAGTAAGAGATTTGTTGCCCGCTGAAGAGTTTGCCTGCACAGGGTTTGACGGTTTGCTTTCAGTGCGTTACCTGGGCAACAGTTCAGAGAGAGCCAGAAACGGCTTTATCAGCGCATGGAAAATAATCCGGCCGTTGGCTTTACAGCGCACGCCGTGCATGCCAAGAATCTGGTCAACGTAATTTAAGCGTGGAAATTACTAACATTGCATAACAGCAGAGCGATTCAATGGAGCTAACCCCGAGAGAAAAAGACAAGTTGCTACTGTTCACAGCAGCATTGCTTGCAGAGCGACGCCTGAAAAGAGGGTTAAAACTCAATTATCCAGAGTCAATTGCCTACATCAGTATGGAAATCATAGAAGGTGCACGCGACGGGCGCAGTGTGTCAGACCTGATGAACTATGGCAGGACGCTGCTAACCACAGAGCAGGTAATGGACGAGGTGCCAGCGCTGATTCATGATGTTCAGGTAGAAGCCACTTTTCCTGATGGTACCAAGCTGGTTACCGTGCATGACCCCATCCTGCCACCACCCGCAATGCAGGGAGCTAAAACATGATTCCGGGTGAGATTAAATGCGCTGAAGGCAACATTGAGCTAAATGCAGGCAGGGAGACAATCACTGTTTCAGTGGCAAACAGTGGTGATCGACCGGTACAGATCGGCTCGCACTATCATTTTTATGAAGCTAATCCAGCGCTGGATTTTGATCGTGAAGCCAGCAGAGGATTTCGGCTGAATATAGCGGCAGGTACCGCAGTACGTTTTGAGCCGGGTCAGACCCGAACCGTTGAACTTGTCGCACTGAGTGGTGACAGGAAAGTATACGGCTTCAACCAGCAAGTGATGGGTGAACTATGACAACAATATCGCGCCGCGCCTATGCAGAGATGTATGGACCAACGACCGGTGATCGAGTCCGCCTTGGTGATACCGCGCTGTGGGTAGAGGTAGAGCAGGACCACACCATCTATGGTGAAGAAGTTAAATTCGGTGGTGGCAAGGTTATCCGTGATGGTATGGGTCAAAGCCAGTTAACCTCTGCCGATGTGGTTGATGTTGTTATTACCAATGCACTTATTATTGATCACTGGGGCATTGTAAAAGCCGATGTCGGTATTAAAGATGGTCGAATAGCCGCTATTGGCAAAGCTGGCAACCCGGATATTCAGCCTGGTGTCACCATACCTGTTGGACCAGGCACCGAAGCCATAGCCGGTGAGGGATCGATTCTTACACCCGGCGGCATCGATGCACATATCCATATGATCTGTCCGCAGCAGGTTGAAGAGGCTGTTTGCTCCGGTATCACAACCATGCTCGGTGGTGGAACAGGTCCCGCAACCGGTACCAATGCAACTACCTGTACACCCGGCCCGTGGAATATCCACCGCATGCTTCAGGCCTGTGATGAACTGCCGGTGAATCTTGGTCTGCTGGGTAAAGGTAACGCTAGTTTGCCACAGGCACTAGAAGAGCAGATTACTGCAGGTGCTATAGGTTTAAAGCTTCATGAAGACTGGGGTACAACACCGGCTGCGATTGATTGCTGCCTAAGTGTTGCCGAAGCGATGGATATACAGGTCGCTATTCATACCGATACATTGAATGAATCCGGCTTTGTTGAGCATTCACTGGCGGCAATGAAAAACCGGACCATACACACCTACCACACAGAAGGCGCTGGCGGCGGACATGCACCGGATATTATTAAAGCCTGTGGTCAAAGTAATGTACTGCCATCGTCCACTAACCCGACGCGCCCTTATACGGTAAACACCATTGACGAACATCTGGATATGCTCATGGTGTGTCATCATCTTGATCCAGCCATTGCAGAAGATGTTGCCTTTGCAGAATCAAGAATCCGCCGCGAGACCATTGCAGCAGAAGATATATTGCAGGATCTTGGGGCGTTTTCAATGATCGCCTCAGACTCCCAGGCCATGGGGCGGGTAGGCGAGGTGATCTGCCGTACCTGGCAGACAGCGCACAAGATGCGGGTTCAGCGTGGATCGCTACCGGGTGATCCGTCCGATCACGATAACCAGCGCGCTAAACGATATATTGCCAAGTACACCATTAACCCGGCCATTACACATGGCATTGCACATGAGGTCGGTTCCATTGAGGTGGGCAAGCTTGCAGATCTGGTGTTATGGAAGCCGGCGTTCTTTGGGGCCAAGCCATCATTGGTGATTAAAGGCGGTATGATTTCCTATGCGCCCATGGGTGATCCGAATGCCTCAATCCCCACGCCACAACCAGTACATTACAGGCCTATGTTCGGTGCTTTAGGTCGAGCAAGAAATGCCACGACGATGACCTTTATGTCGCAATCAGCTTCGGATGCAGACATACAAGGTGAGCTTGGCCTTGCCAATCTAATTGGCACGGCAAAGAACTGCCGTAGTGTGCGCAAGTCTGACATGATCCATAACGACTACCAGCCCGATATCTCAGTCGATTCGCAGACCTATGTGGTCAAGGCGGATGGCGAAATCCTCACCTGCGAACCGGCCACTGAACTACCACTGGCGCAGCTCTATCAACTGTTTTAACGGGTTTAAAGATGATTGAATTTAATCAAAAAGCCGAACCTACTGCCAAGCATAATGCCACTGTGACTCTGCCTATAGACAAGCGGGTAAAATCCCGGTTGAGAGTAACGCTTGATGATGGCAGAGACGCGGGAATAATTCTTAACCGTGGGGACAGCCTGCTGCACGGTGACAAATTACTCGCCAGCGATGGCACGGTAGCCCTTGTACAAGCGGCACCTGAAGCCCTCTCAAAAGCAGAAGTTACCGACAGGCTGCTATTCGCACGAGCAGCCTATCACCTGGGCAATCGTCATGTTCCTGTAGAAATCAGTGTAAAAAGCGATAGTCCGTTTATCGGCACGATCAGTTATCTGCGTGATCATGTGCTTGATGAAATGCTTGCCGGTCTGGGTGTGGTCGTTACCACTATAGATGAGCCATTCACCCCGGAAGCTGGCGCTTATGGTGGGGGACATCACCATCATCATTAAAGCTAACTTTTTCGTATTAGGTTTGCAGCATTCGCATCCGGTGTTATGACTGTCAACGGATTGCTCGCAACAGATCTTACTTTGCTGCGTTTGCTGCAAATAGCCAGCCCCAATCTACCAACCGGTGCTTTTAGTTATTCGCAGGGTTTGGAATGGGTTGTTGAGGCAGGGTGGGTAACTGATTCTTCAAGCTTTACGCAATGGTTGCAGGAGCAATTAGACGGCACCATGATGCAGCAGGAGTTGCCGCTACTGATTCTATTGTATAAAGCGTATATGAAGCGGGATGAAGCGCGGGCGCTGGAGCTGTGTTCAACAGTAATAGCGTTGCGCGAGACCACAGAGCTGCGTAATGAAGAGCGCCAGCGTGGCCGCGCCATGCTTAAGCTAACCAGACAATTAAACAGTGAAATCTCAAATACCGAACACTCACAGTCTATCTGTCAGCTAGGTGTATTTGCGCAGTATTGTGCTAATGAGAATGTTTCACTCGATCTTACGTTGCAGGGGTATACGTATTCATGGCTTGAAAGCCAGACAATGGCAGCAGTTAAACTGGTGCCATTGGGTCAAACAATTGGTCAACAAATACTTTTTAAACTTTCAGAAGAGATCCCATCAGCAATTGATGCGGCAAAGGCAGTTAGAAAAGACGAGATAGGCTATGCAAATCCCGCACAGATCTTCGCTAGTTGCCAGCACGAAACACAATATAGCCGGCTGTTCCGGTCTTAAAGAACTTACAGGTTACAACGCAGGATTAACGTATGAGTAACAATACAAGCCCCCTTAGAGTAGGGGTCGGTGGGCCGGTTGGGTCAGGAAAAACAACACTACTCAAACAACTCTGCAAAACCATGCAAGGCAATCATGATGTCGCTGTGGTTACCAATGACATCTACACCCGCGAGGATGCTGAATTTCTGGTTCGCAGTCAGGCATTATCATCAGACCGAATAATCGGTGTCGAAACCGGTGGTTGCCCGCACACAGCAATCCGTGAAGATGCTTCAATGAACCTTGCTGCGATTGCAGATTTACAAGCCCGCTTCAAGGACCTGGAAGTCGTCTTTATAGAGAGCGGCGGAGATAATCTCTCTGCTACGTTCAGCCCGGAACTAGCGGATCTGACAATTTATGTTATCGATGTTGCCGCAGGGGAAGAGATACCCAGAAAAGGCGGACCGGGTATTACCCGATCAGATCTTTTGATTATCAACAAAGTTGATTTGGCGCCCTATGTCGGTTCTTCACTGGATGTGATGGAATCAGATACCAGACGAATGCGCGGTGATAAACCGTATGTATTTTGCAACCTAAAAGAAGGTGTTGGTGTCGAGAGAATTGTATCTTTTGTTAGTGAACAAGGTATGTTGCAAGTCAAGAATGAAATAGCGTAGCCTAGCCTGCTTTATTCATGAAGTTCGGGCAAGCGACTCATTCGTGGGGATTTCTGGTCGATCAGGCAATAGCTGAACACGATGACAAGCGCTTACGGTTTGTTTGGCGTCTTTTTTTGGAAGTTTGATCACTTCGTCTTC
>CALIHW010000042.1 GCA_938020525.1 uncultured Granulosicoccaceae bacterium
GATATTTTTACTTCGTTGATGGTGATGTCCTGCACCATGTCACCGTGTAGGTCACTAGACGTATTTGCGTTGTTCTCGCTGCGTCGAAGTAACGCTCTTATTCTTGCTAACAGCACGCGTGGTTTAACCGGTTTGGCCAGATAATCATCGGCACCAGTTTCCAGACCAGCCACTTCATCGATTTCGTCGCCGAGTGCAGTAAGCATTAGAATGGGTCCGCTAAACCCGGGCCTCACCTGGCGACAGACTCCCAGGCCATCGGTACCGGGTAGCATCACATCAAGTATGACGAGGTCAGGATTCAACATCTCGATTCTCTGCAATGCATCTGTGCCGTTGGTCTCGACTACCACGGCAAAACCTTGATTTTGCAGATACTCGCAGATGAGACGATTCAGGGATTCATCGTCGTCAACCAGTAGGATGGTGTGCGTTTCGTCGGTCAAATCAATATCCCATGAAGTCGATAGTTCGAAGGATAACTGATCCTGTGCTATTCGCAGACCAACTATTAATAAGAAATGTATGAGTTTTGTATCAGATTCAGTGCTGGCAAGGAAGCACGGTACAAACTGATACAAAGTAGCTACTCAAATGCGACGGAGTTCCGGCCTCTGCGGTCGTAAAGTTATTTCACACACACCAAGTGAGAGAAACTACGATGAAACTCAACGCTCGAACAATAGCACCATTAAAGCTGGCAGTAGCAACACTGTCTTTGGCTGCCTGTGGCGGGCAAGGCGCCGACTCGACCACAGCAGAGAACGCAGTCACCGATTTTGAACGATTACCTGAACGTCAAATAAGAGTCGTTGGTGGTGAGCAAGTCACCGGCAATCAGTATCCGTGGATGGCAGCGATCCTTGAGCGTGGAACAAATGCGTCTCAAGGACAATTCTGCGGCGGTACTCTGATCTCATCACGATGGATTTTGACAGCAGCCCATTGTTTTGAAAATGACCGCGGCAATCTCGATCTTGCATCTAACAAAGTAAGTGTTCTACTTGGTCGACAAGACCTCACCGAGAACGGTGGGGAGACAATCAATGTATCACGCATCTTAGTGCACCCCGACTATCGTGCAAACCGTTATCCGGACATAGCTTTGCTTGAGTTAAACACCGCTTCCCAGTCGGAGCCAATTCAGCTACCGTCCCGTCATCATCCGGTACCCAACGTGGGCGAGTCAGCCACGGTCACAGGCTGGGGGCAGGTATCCGAGAACGGCAATGCAACTAATGAGCTACTCGAAACAGCGATGCCAGTTGTTGGACATCAACAATGCAACACGGCCTATGATGGCGATATCGTTGAAGATGCCATGGTCTGTGCTGGCACGGCAGACGGCTCAGGTGATTCCTGCTACGGCGACAGCGGTGGTCCGCTGTTTGTATCTCGCAACAATGAGTTTATACAGGCGGGGATTGTGAGTTTCGGGGAGGCTTGTGGGCTGCCTGGTGTACCTGGCGTTTACACCCGCGTATCCAGCTACCATGACTGGATAACAGCTTACACCGGGGTCAATTCATTTGATTCCAGTAGTAACAGTGATCAGGATGCAACCACTACTCAAAATCCGATAACTCAGGATTCAGCTATTACGGCTTCTTGTGATGCGTTGGAGTGTACTTTCTCTGCAAATAGCGGTAACGCACTTGATTTCTATTGGGACTTTGGTGATGGGTACGGCGATGAAGGTGCCAGCGTCACTTACCAGTATGATTTACCGGGTACTTATACAGTTGTTCTCGGCACGATTGCTCTCGATGGCGATTACACGGAATCTACAATAAGCATCACAGCTAATCGTACAACAGACAGCACGGAACAATATGATCGAAATTTTGATCACAACGGCCGTTTAAATAGTTGGGGTGATCAGATTGATCTGCCAATCGATCAGGAGACGTTAAAGTTTTCCGCGGGCAAACTAAATGTTCAGCTCTCAATCAGACCGGATCGACGCGCAATGGTATACATAGACAAGTATGATCCAGAAACTGGTGAATGGCGTGAAGTTGCCTCCAAAAAGAGTCGAAGAGGTGAATCAGTCATTGAGATTGACATTGAAGCCGGAGAGTATGGTCTGACTGTCCTTTCGCTTGGCCAAGGCACCTGGTACGAGCTGTCTGCTACAGTTCAATAAGCTTTGCACGTGTGTTTGAATGCCTGGCACAGTAAGCTGCTGTATAATGTGCCAGGCAAACATTCTCTACCCCACTGCAATGCAACAATGATAGTCAAAGCGTGACTAAAAATGTAGCCCATGCCGTGAACGAGGTTGAATAATCTTGTGAACAAATTTGACGCCTCCGGTCCGCCCGTGTGAACCAGCCTTATGTGACAAGGTTATATACTCAACATCGTAATCCTTAACCCTACTTAAACTAGAGACTCCGACAGTGTTATACCACCGTAAGCCTGGCAATTCGCTAGTAAAGAGAATTGCTGTTTTTATAACTTTTATTACGCTCGCTATAGGCCACGTTCATGCAGATGAGCAAAGCTCTTTTGTAGAAGCAAATATTATTGGTATTTTCTTTCATGAGCTTGGGCATGCGCTTATTGATATAGAAGAGATTCCGATCTTCGGCCAGGAGGAAGATGCTGCGGATACGTTTTCAATCTTCTTGATTGAAGAGGTATTTGACAAACGTGCAGCTGAGGATATTGCTTTTAATGCCGCGGTTGGGTTTTGGGCAGAAGCTGAGTACAGAGCTGAAGAAGATGACAACATAGCGTGGTGGGATGTGCATGGGCCAGATGAGCAACGCTTCTACAATACTGTTTGTCTGTTTTACGGGGCCAACCCGGAAAAACGCCAAGACTTTGCAGAAGAACTGGAGTTGCCAGAGGAACGTGCAGAATACTGCCCTGAAGAGTTTGATCAGGCAAGTGCAAGTTGGGGATCTGTACTTGATGAATTAACCAACAGGGATGCTGACAACATGATCAGTATAGAAGGTAACACTGAAACGCTAACCTATGAGATCGTCAAGGCTGAGGTTGAGTATCTCAATGACTTAATACGATTGAAAAGACCACTTGCTGTCACAGTGCGAGAGTGTGATGAAGCCAACGCGTTCTACGGCCCGCAAGATACGGAAATCACCATGTGTATCGAGTTTGAAGATCATCTGGGTAAACTTATTAAGTAGTTCTTACCTGATTGAGATGTTGATGGGGACGGTAAGTCGCGTATGTGCTGAAATTAGGACTCACTAATTGGTTAGATGATACGGGACAGATTTCTAACGCTACATACTTTCATGAGCACAATACGTTAATCAATCAGTGTGGGCTGGAGCACTGCAGGGCTGACTATTTTTTTACAATTTTTGGGCATCCATTTATGTCCTGCTTTTGATATGTGCTGTTGGATTGTGTGGGAGGTTCTGTAACGAAAAATTCACAGCCGCAGTCGTCAGAGCAAGGCGAAAAATTTCAGGTATAGCCGGGCCAAGTCGACTTTTTTTACTCGCTGTGGCTTCGAGACATGTTACCTAACAACAGCCCATTTGTGACTTTTGCCAAAAGTATGCCGCAGCCAAGCAAACTTGCTCTTCTTCGTTGGTCACGACTAGTTCAATATTCCAATACGTAATGGGTGGCAAGTAAATGCAGGTCTATCTGTTACAACCGCCATACTAAATACCCTTTTTGACGTGGATCAAGATACATGGAGCAGATTTTTTGATTGGGGAATTATCCGACTCAGCGGTTATTGTTTTTTTTATTGCCAACACAATATATTGCAGCGCCTATATCGTTAGAGACATCCTCTGGCTCCGCCTTTTAACCATAGCCGCGGGCCTGTTGACGCTTCCATATTTTCTTTTTCAAAGCACATACTCAGCCGTGTTCTGGCAAAGTGCGTTTGTAATCATCAATGTTGTTCAAGTGATTTTGCTGTTACTTGCACGCAGACCAGTTCAACTGACTGAGGATCAGCAAATACTGCGGAGTATGGTATTTCGTAATTTCACCACTCGTGAGATCCACGATGTGCTTGAGATCGCCACCTGGCATACGGGAGTCCCTAATGAGTTGCTAATCAATGCCGGACAGCAGAAACCCGTGCTATATCTGCTACAACACGGCAGAGCGGAGATCGTCCAGAACGACAAGACTATCGACTGGAATGGGCCCGGGTGCTTTATGGGGGAACTTCGTTTCGTTACCGGACAACCGGCGGTGGCCGACGTGGTATTTACTACCGAAACCCGCTATGTTGCGTGGGACACGGATGCATTGCGAAAGTTGTTAAGAAAAAACACTCAACTACAAGCCGCTTTTGATGCGCTTATAGCCTCCAATATTGCGACCAAGCTCGGCAATCGGGACGACCTGACGCAGTACGAGAGTTGAACATTATTGCTACAGAGATATCCCTGCCGAAACCTCAAAGGTATGGAAATGAGATTGGGGTACATGTAAACAATGACAGTAGCTAAGTGTTACTAACAGCACCTGATATTAAGAGGGGGAGGGGATGTTTGATTACACGCTAGTACACTGGATTACCTTTTTTGCAGCCGTTGCACTGCTGGAGCTTTCTCCTGGTGCTGATATGGCGTTCATGATTAGTCAAACCGTTCGCAATGGGCGCAAGGCGGGGTTCGCTGCATTGTTTGGATCTATGGCGGCTACATTTTTTCATGTTGCTTTGGCCGCTATTGGATTGTCTGCGATACTGGCTACCTCGGCAGTTGCTTTTACAGTAGTTAAGTGGGGTGGCGCAATTTATCTGATTTGGCTGGGTGTTCAGGCATTTACATCGGGTCAGGCAACTAGTAATAGTGAGGAAAAAGCACCCGTATCATCAAGATCTGTTTTCTTACAAGGAATGTTTATTTGCGCCCTTAATCCAAAAGTCGCCATATTTTTTATTGCATTTCTTCCACAATTTGTGGTCGAGGGTGCTGGTCCTATAGGGTTGCAGTTCTTGTTGCATGGGGTGCTGATGGTGGTATTCGGTTTGTTGCTCCAAACGCCTCTGATTTTTATGGGGTCTCGAATAGCTGCTACATTGAATAGCAACAATAATTTACGAACCTGGATGGATCGGTGTATTGGTGCAATGTTTATTGCACTTGGTATTCGACTTGCGATTAGTAGAATGAACTAGCAATGCAGGCAAGTAGTTTGTGACTAAATCTACGCTAGAAAGCAACACTCGCTGAATATTTAAACTACTGCTTTATATCTGATGAGGTATCACCCATAAGATACCGAGGGCCGGGACCCAGTTTTGAAGCAAGATCATCCGGGTTGTATAACCGACAGGTAGTTAAAGATAAACAGCCGCAACCAATACACCCACTGAGATTTTCACGAAGCTGCGTAAGATTCGCGATGCGTTGGTCAATCTCTTTTGCAAAGTGTTTACTGAGCCGCTCCCAATCCTTTTTTGTAGGTGATCTGCTATCAGGCAAAGTGCTTAGCGCGTCGTGTATCTCGCGAAGTGAGAATCCCAGGTTCTGGGAGATTTTTATAAACGATAATCTACGGATGTCACCGCGTCGGTATTGACGCTGGCCACTGGTGCTCCGGATCGGCGTTATCAATCCTTCTTCTTCATAGAAGCGAATTGCCGTAATCGCTATTCCGGTGCGCGATGCTACTGCACCAATTGACAGCATTGAATTGGTGTTACGTTTTCCAGTCACGTTGAATC